>JAWCEH010000011.1:0-47735 GCA_038859955.1 Bathyarchaeia archaeon
TCGATTCCGCGATGAGTCACCATCCTAACTATTGTTTTACTATGATTTGATGCCAAAACACCGTGCTCTCTAAGCTTAGCGATAAACATATTGGAGTCAACGCCCAAACCGCTAACATCAACCAAGATGATGTTCGTTTGGACCCTTCTTAAGTCAATATATAATCCCTCAATTTTCGATATACCTTCGGCTAGAAGCCTAGCGTTTCTGTGATCTTCATCCAATCTATCTATCATTTTTTCAAGAGCTATTATGCCTGGAGCCGCGATTATTCCCGCCTGACGCATTCCGCCGCCAAGCATCTTCCTAATTTTCCTGGCCTTCTCAATAAACTCAGTGTCACCAACGATTATCGAGCCAATTGGACAACTAAGCCCCTTGGAGAGACAGAACATTAGGTTATCGACATGCCTAGTGAACTCTCTAACATCGACTTTAAGGGCAACTGCAGCATTAAATATTCTGGCTCCATCCATATAGAGCCTTAAACCGTATTCTTTTGTAACCTTACTTAAGGCTTCAATTTGCTCTGGTGTTATAATTGTGCCTCCAGCCCTGTTATGTGTATTCTCAATGCAAACCAAAGTTGTCTCAGGAAAATGAATATTCTTGGGTCTTATTGCAGCCTCAACATCTTTAGGATCTAATGCCCCCATATACCCTTTAATCGGCCACGGCATTACGCCGGCAACTGCTGATAAACCGCCAACCTCATACCAGTATATATGCGATTCAGCTTCTAAAATTACGCAATCACCTCTTTTGGTGTTACTTGTAACTGATATAAGGTTCGCCATTGTTCCGCTTGGAACGAGCAGCGCAGCCTCCTTACCCATCTTCTTAGCAGCCATCTCCTCAAGCCTATTAACAGTTGGATCCTCCCTGTAAACATCATCGCCCAACTCAGCATTTTTTATGGCCTCAAGCATCTCTTCGGTTGGCAGGGTAACAGTATCGCTTCTTAAATCAATGATGTTACTCCTTCTTGATTTGACCATTAAATCTTCCTCCCTAATATTAGATCTAGCATTGGCTGAAGATAGATTTATTTATGATGGATTTTACTCTATAATTATCAATTGTACTTTAATCACGGAGAAAGCAAATTGGTCCTTGAGAAACTGGGCTCATCCCTATATGAATCTTTAAAAAAGATTTTTGGAGCATCAGTCATAGATGAAAACATCGTCAGGGAGCTTATCCGAGATTTACAGCGCGCTCTTCTTCAGGCGGACGTAAACGTTAAGCTTGTGCTCGATCTCTCAAAAAGGATTGAGGAACGCGCTCTGAAGGAGAAAGTTCCACCGGGAATACCTAGGAAAGAGCACGTTGTGAAGGTTGTTTACGAGGAGATTGTTCGACTACTAGGTGAGAAGCCTATTCCGCTCAGCATTACGCCAGGTAAAAGAAGTATTTTCATGCTTGTAGGAATACAGGGCTCCGGAAAGACAACCACAGCCGCAAAACTAGCGAGATATTTGCAGAAAAGGGGGTTCAAGACTGCGCTGATATGCGCCGATACATTTAGAGCCGGAGCGCTTGCGCAATTAAGCCAGCTTGCAGCGCAAATAAATGTTCCAATATACGGTGATGAAAGGGAGAAGAACCCGATTAAGATAGCCATGGAGGGGTTAAAGAGATTTGAGAAGTATGATGTCGTCATAGTTGACACTGCTGGCAGACATAAAGATGAAAAAAGCTTGATAGAGGAGATGAAGATGCTCCAAGAGGCGATAAAACCTGATGAAGTTATCATGGTTATTGATGGAACAATTGGGCAACAAGCAGCCATGCAGGCTAAGGCCTTCCATGAAGCGACGCCCTTAGGCTCTATAATAGTTGCAAAGCTAGATGGCTCAGCGAAGGGAGGGGGAGCTCTCTCAGCAGTTGCAGCAACAGGAGCTCCCATAAAATTTATTGGAACAGGTGAGAAGATCGATGATCTTGAAGCCTTTGACCCGCCACGATTCGTCAGCAGACTTCTGGGAATGGGCGACTTAAGAAGCTTAATTGAAAGGGTTAGAGAGGCTGAGCTGAAGATACCGGAGAAGAAGGCCAAAGCCATATTAAGCGGCAAATTTACACTCTCGGACATGTATGAGCAGTTTGAGGCAATAAAAAGCATGGGACCATTTAGCCGCGTCCTTAAAATGCTCCCTGGATTGGGTTATGAGCTACCGGATGAAATGGTTGACGTTGCCGAGGAGCGGCTTGAGAAGTGGCGTGTGATTATCCAATCAATGACGCCTGAAGAGCGGGAAAACCCGCAAATAATTAATGCGTCAAGAATAAGACGCATTGCAAGGGGCTCTGGTACAAGCGAGAAGGATGTAAGGGAGCTACTTAAACAATATGTTATGATGCGGAAGATGATGAAGACCATCAGAAGGAAGAGACTCCCGATATTTAGAGGGGGTAAGATTTAAGTATACTTACTCAAATTTTTAATTATAAATCAGTAAACTTATTTTATGTGAGGGTTTATGTGGACGATAATAGAATCTGAAAAAGTGCCCTTTACACCTTACCCTAAAGGAGACTCCAATATAAAGCGGATAATTGAGCAGAAAACTGTTGGAAGCAAGCGTTTCACTGGATTTGGGCTTCTTGAGATACCGCCTAATGGCATCTTCCCACCGCACACTCACCCAGATAGGGAGGAAATCTACTATGTTATTTCTGGAAACGGAGTAATAATCGTAGGAAACGAAGAGATTCCAGCTAAGCCTGGATTAACACTTTATGTTTCAGGTGAAGATCCGCATGGTTTGAGAAACTATAAGAGTGAACCGTTCATAGTCTTATTTGTCCACGCGCAGATTTAGGGGAATAACCCTTAATTATACGCCCACAATTTTTTCAAATCCTTAGGACAACTCTCATGCATTCTCTGCTGGAAATAATTTTAAGCGCATCATTAAACTGCTCTAGTGGAAGCACATGCGACACTATCTCCTTAACTTTAACTCGCCCAGTTCTTATTAAATTAAAGGCAGTATAATAGTCATAAGGAGCGCAGCCCCAACTTCCAAATATAGATACATCATCCCTCAAAATAATTTTTGGATCAATCTCCAGATGAGGTTGGGGAACGTCTCTAAAGTCCCCAAAAATACACACTCTTCCACCCCACCTAACCATCTTTAGGGCCTGTTGAATAGCGTTACTTGATGCAACGGCTACCACAACTAGATCTGCACCTCGCCCCTCAGTTAACTCTTTAACAGTCTCCTCAACATTCATCATCCTAGCATTGAAAGTATAATCTATGCCAACTTTCTTAGCTATCTCAATTCGGAAATCATGGTGATCACTAATAATAACCCGTGAAGCCCCACAGGTTTTTGCTACTTGAGCATTCAATAGACCGAGAGGCCCCCCACCTATAACAAGCACGGTATCGCCTGGATAAACTTGACTTTTAGAGATAGCCCTTACAGAACAAGCCGTCGGCTCAATCATTGTAGCCTCCTCAAAACTCATTTCATCCGGTATTTTTATCACGGTTTTCTCAACTAGCTCTGATGGAACACGTATATACTCAGCGAAGCCGCCCGGATCAACATTTGTACGACGATATTGATCGCAAAGTGGTTCTTGACCATGCATGCAATAGTAGCAAGCACCACATGGCGCATGATGGAGAACAGCAACTCTATCACCCACATTGAATTTCTTGACTTCTAAACCGACTTCGGCTACTTCGCCAGCAATCTCGTGGCCCAGCACCGAACCAGGCTTGGCTCTGCGATACTCAGCCCTAAATAGGTCTGTTGAGCAAATCCCACATGATCTAACTCGCACAAGTATCTCGCGAGACCCTATTCTCGGGATTGTTATATCTTCAAACCTAAAATCGCCCGCATCATAATAGATAACGGCTTTCAAGGTTCATCCCAAATCTTATTAAAGCAAGCTCCGTAAAATAAGAGTTTGCTTTAAACACTTTTTCACTTAATTTTTTGGTAGAAGACTGATGCTAGAGCACCATAGAGCACAGCATCCTCACCTAATGGTGTGAGGGTAATCTCCGGTATCCGGTTTCTTGCATGTTTATTGATGTGCCGCTTGACTGGATTTATTACTAAATCAGGGTTGTTTAATGTTACAGATCCACCTACAGTTATTAATGATGGATCATAAGCGTCGACCACGCACGCGAAACCTATAGCGTTTAGAGCACCAATTCTCTCAACTATTATTTCAGCTACTCTGTCGCTGGCTTTAGCGTAATCATAAATCATCTTAGCCGTTATGTTAACATAACCGTTTCTGCGAACGTCATCTATAAGTTGGCTTCCTTCAACTTTCATAAGTCCCTCCTCTTCTATGACTAATCTAGTGTAGTTAGGTATTCCATTGCCTGAGCAGTAAGCTTCCCAATGCCCCTTCCTACCACAACCGCATGTAAGCTGACCTTTAAAATCTATTGTGAAATGCCCAATTTCATGCGCATTTCCATCCTTGCCTATTAGTAGATGCCCATCAACATAGGCTCCGCCGCCTATACCTGTGCTAATCGTAACGTAGACGAGGTTGTTGTGATCCCTTCCTAAACCGAAATATTTCTCTCCCATGACTGCTGCAACGCAATCGTTAAGTAAGTATGTTGGTAAGTTGAATTCCTCCTCCAGTGGCTTAACAAGCGGGACAAAATCGAATGGTAGGTTTGTAGGTTTCATTAGACCCCCCTTTTTGATGTCTAAGGGTCCAGCTGAACCTATTCCTATGCCTTTAACATCAACAATGTTGGCTTCTTCTGCCACGAGAGAGCGGATCATTCTGGATATTTGCGCGCTTACTCCTTCAGGACCCTTACTTTTCTCCGTTCTCTCGTGAATTTTCCCCAATATGTGCCCATCAATGCTGCCCAATGCAACCCTGACATTTGTTCCACCTAAATCCACACCTATTGCTAACTCTCTAACCATAAGCCGTTTACCTCAAGGCATATTATTGTTCTAGAACATAGAAATATATACAAGGAGCTCCCTATAACTTTTTGAGGAAAAATGCTAAGTAAAGTTGTAATCTATTCATTCGCCGCCATTGCCCTTGGGATTGCATTAATGTTATTTCCTATATATGTGATGCTGTTTTTTCCAGCAAGCTATCAACTGACAACCTCTGAAACCCCAACTTTAGCGGAGACAGCAACGCCAAATAAGGATATAATGGGGAAAATCAGCGTATATAATGCTACACGTGACCTGTCGACCCTAAGCGAAGCTGCACAGTTCTACGGCAAAGCTGATATAACTTTTGCCGATGCTATTAACGGCGATAAGATTGGTGATAGTTCTCTCCCAGATTTTTCATCGAGTATGTTAATGCTAACGGTGTTAGTGGCTTTAGCAGGTTTATTCGCATTCCTATTAGTCAAGCTAGTTTCAGGAAGATTCAACTTTTAGCTTTAATGCTTCTTTTAAGTTGCTTAACTACGATTACTTAAATCTTTTGAAGAATTAAACTACAAAGCATTTTCCAAGGTGCCTAAATTTTAAGGGAAAAATTAATATTTTCTTTAGCATTCTTGAATCTCTAGACTGAGAGGCTATATCTCAAATAAGTAGGAGCATGGTGTAACAAAATGGTAGAGGTGTTATAATGACAAAGCCTTGGCATGCAATGGAAGTGAGTGAGGTCTTACAGGAACTAAAAGCTACCCTTGAAGGTTTATCTTCTCAAGAAGCTCATGATAGACTTGTGAAATATGGGTATAACGAAATTAGGAGAGTGAAACGTAGAACTGTTTTCCAAATGTTTTTAGATGAGTTTAAAGACATTTTTATCTTGCTGCTTATTGCTGCAACAATTTTTTCAGCGGTCGTCGGTTATTGGGAGATGCTAAATGAACGCGCAGAATTCATGGAGGCCTATGCGGATACAATTACAATAAGCGCAATAGTTGTCTTGTGTGCTGTTACTGGTTTTGTCCAAGAATATAGGGCGGAAAAAGCTATAGAGGCCCTGAAGAAATTGGCCGCTCCCAAAGCTCGCGTAATTCGTGACGGTAGAGAGATGATCATACCAGCAAGTGAGGTAGTTCCAGGAGATATACTCGCCTTAGAGGAGGGCGATCATGTTCCCGCCGATGCACGCTTGATCGAAGCTATTGAGCTCAAAACTAATGAGGCTATTTTGACTGGTGAATCTACGCCAGTTAGTAAAGAGTTAATTATTTTGGCAGAGGATACGCCTGTTTCTGAGAGGCGGAATATGGTTTTCTCCGCAACATACATAGTTTTCGGCAGGGGTAAAGCTGTTGTAACCTCGACTGGCATGAATACGGAATTTGGAAAAATAGCTGAGATGGTTCAAACAGCGGAGGAGGAGGAAACGCCTCTTCAGAGAAAATTAAATAGATTTGCAAGTAAAATAGCTAAAGTTGTTGTAGCGGTTTGTGTTTTAATATTTGCGCTTGAAGCCTTTGAAGTAGTGATGCAGATGCATTTTGAGATAGAAGGTTTTATTCAAGCCTTCATGTCGTCAATAGCGTTAGCAATCTCGGCTGTCCCTGAGGGACTTCCTGCAATAGTGACGATAGCCTTAGCCCTTGGTGCAAGGGAATTTGCAAAACGAAATGCTATTGTGCGAAGATTGTCATCAGCGGAAAGCCTAGGCGCAGTAACCGTTATATGCTCAGACAAAACTGGGACGATAACTAAAGGGGAGATGACCGTCCGTCAGATCTATGTCGATGGAAAACTTATTGAGATTACTGGAGTTGGCTATGAACCGAATGGGGAATTCCGTCTGGGTGGAGACTCTATAAAACCTGAGGGAAATGTTAAATTTCTATTGAAAATAGGAGCTCTTTGTAATAATGCTAGCCTGAGAAAAAATGATCAGGGCAATGCATGGGAGATTTTTGGAGACCCAACTGAGGGAGCATTGATTGTTGCTGCTGGTAAAGCTGGGCTTCAAAAGGAGGAGCTAGAAAAAAAATATCCACGTATTGGCGAAATACCATTCTCTTCGGAAAGGAAATGTATGACTACAATTCATAAAATGCCGGATGGTGAAATCCACGCTTACATGAAAGGAGCGCCTGAAGTTGTTCTAGAAAAATGTGGATACGTTATTGAAGATGATAAAGAGGTAAGATTAACTGATGAGAAAAGGGCAGAAATAATCAAGATTAACGAAAAAATGGCTGAGAACGCTCTAAGAGTTCTTGCTATGGCATATAAGAGGCTGCCGGAAAATGAAAATAAGTATGACGCTAAAACCGTCGAGAATGAAATGATTTTCGTTGGGATGCAAGGAATGATTGATCCTCCTCGTGAAGAGGCGATAGAGGCTAATAGACTTTGTCAGAAAGCCGGAATAAAGACCGTTATGATAACGGGCGATCACAAACTTACAGCTGTAGCAGTAGCAAAAGAGGTAGGAATCTTTAATGAGGGGGATATAGTTCTAACAGGCGTAGAACTAGATAGATTGAGTGACAGAGAATTTGAGGAGATAGTGGAGAAAGTAGCCGTTTATGCTAGAGTTTCACCAGAGCACAAATTAAGAATCGTTAATGCCTTAAAGAAGAGGGGTCATATAGTTGCTATGACTGGTGACGGTGTTAATGATGCACCGGCCGTGAAAGCAGCCGACGTCGGCGTGGCTATGGGTATAAGTGGAACAGATGTTACAAGAGAAGCCTCAGACCTTATTTTACTGGATGATAACTTTGCAACCATAGTTAAGGCGGTTGAACAGGGCAGAGTAATATATGATAATATAAGGAAGTATGCAAGGTTCTTGCTTGCTTGCAACTTTGATGAACTCTTAGTTATAGGAACATTCGCAATTCTAGGCGGAATATTTGGACCGGAGATGTTTCCCCTTCCTCTTTTACCAGCAATGATATTATGGATAAATCTAGTGACTGACGGGGGTCCAGCCATAGCGCTTGCAACCGATCCTTCAGATGTAGATGTCATGGATAGGCCGCCCCGCAAACCTGAAGAGGGAATCCTTCATGGGATGGGGGCATTTATTATAGCATCCTTTCTACTGCAAGCATCTGGAACAATACTTGTTTTCTGCTTGGAATATTATGTGTGGCCCTCCCATCCATGGAACTTTCCATGGGGAATAGATGAGAATGCAAGGAGGCTAACGTATATTGAGGCTACTACGACCGCTTTTGTGCAGGCGGCAATGTTTGAGCTATTTGTCGTTTGGAATTGTCGTTCGGAGAAGCATAGTGTTTGGAGAATGGGAAAGAGAGCATTCCAAAATAGGTTTTTTGTGATGGCGGACTTGGTCTCAATGGCATTAACCCTTGGGATAACTTATATACCAGTAACTCAACAGCTATTCCATTTAACGGCTTTAACTCTAGTAGACCTCGCGTACGTTATGGGCGTGGCGAGTTGGGGGCTCTTCGTACTTCCAGAGGTTCTAATGGATAGAAGAGTTTGGAAGTGGCATTAACCCTAAAGGGGACTCTAAAATCATTTAATCTTTAAATTAATTTCTCAAGTCTTTTCTTTGGAATCGATAAGACTCTTTCATACTCATATATCATACGCGAGACAACTGTCCATGCTTCCAAAGTCTCCGGATCTATACATGCAATTTCATCCGCCAGTTTCAACGTTGATTCGCTGAACTTGCCATGCGGGAAGCCGCCAATAATTATTAGGGGGCTTTCCTGTTTTATGAGACTTAATGTTATTTCCTCAAAAGTTTTTGCTTCACCAGCTTTATCAAATAAAATAACAAATGTAGGCTCTAAGTCGCTTATGAGATCTGGTAGCGTTTTTTTCTCGAGTGTTAATAGTGGTTTACCCTTAGGCGGAACCTTTCTATGCTCAAAGAGGTCTTCCATTAATCCTATAAACCGGTTAAAGTTTTTTGGCAGTCTTGTTTCCGGCGAGACTGAAATAACGTAGTCGCTTATAGTGTGTATGTAAATTCTTAGAAGCCCTTCTTTATTTAACGGTGAGCCTAGAGCTTCTAGGAGGCTAAAATGTACTATGTCTGGTCTGCCGCGCTTCATGCCGTTTTCCATATTCTTCATGGCATGGTGATGGTAGGATCTATCAAGGATTATGAATTTTGGATGTTTTCTTTTACGCTTGGAGAAGCGTTTAATAATTGGGTTGCTCCAGAGCCCCCTTGGTATAGTTTCAAGCGCTGATTCAGCCAATACTAGAGTTAACAATTCCAGTTCATCTCACGTTTAAATACGAAAGATTTCGTTTCATGAAAAGATATTTTAATTTGCATATAAACGATTCTTAAAAGTATGGTTCAGCGAGGAAGATTAAATGAGTTTAAAAGCTGTTCTCTTTGATTTAGGCGGCACGCTGGTTAAGACCGCTTCTCCGCCAGAGATCATAAAGAGAATATTGGACAAGCATGGAGTAGAGAGAACTATAAAAGACATAGCATTAGCGCACAGAGCCGCTGAAATGATGATATGGCAGGAAGATTACAGGCTTCCCTACTACGAGTTCTGGATTAAATGGAACACTATTATCTTAGAGCGTTTGAAGGTTTGTGAGAATATAAATTTTCTCGCTAGGGCGCTTGTTGATGAATGGTGGGATAATGCCGATGTGGAATCTTATTCTGACGCTGAGCCCACCTTAATGGCGCTTACGAATATGGGGTTAAATGTTGGGATCATAACGAATGCTTTTGAGAAGGATATAAAGGATATTTTCGCGAGGGTAAAGTTACCAAATGTTTTCAATGTCTATGTGGGTATTGATACTGTTGGAAAGCCTAAGCCTAATGCTGAGATATTTCTTTATGCTGTGAATGCGCTTAAAATTCAGCCAAATGAAGCCTTATTTGTTGGAGATAGTCTTGAGAATGATTATTTTGGAGCCTTAAGAGCTGGCTTAAAAGCAATCTTAATAGATAGAAACTGCGTAGTTTGCGATAAACCGGATCTAATGAGGATAAGGGATTTGAGAGAATTATTAGATTTCATAGAGTTGGAGAAATAAATATGCGTTTTTCAGGTCAAAATTTTACTGAAAATTTCCCTCTTCTCCTCATCCGTGAGCTCAGCATAACCCTTTTCCCTAGTTATTGTTGCTACATCAAAGGCGTCACCAGTATAAACATTCCTCTTGATGGCGGCGTTAATAGCTTTTACCGCCAGGATTAGCCCTTGATCAAGATTTATCTCATCATTATATCCACTCTCTAGAACGCCATATGCAACCGGCGATCCAGATCCCGTCGCGATCATATTATCTTCTATTGCGCTGCCAAAGGGGTCAAGTGAATACAGGTGATAGCCCTCATCATCATACCCGCCTATAATCACCTGGACTTCATATGGGAAGAGCCTCTGTGAGAACAAGACTACAGAGGCCAAGTTCGCCACCACCTTAACTGGAACCACTCTCTTACGCTGAATCTGATATAGCATAGCGTTAGCCCTTAAAATATCAAGTAGATTTATAGCCTCAGCCGGCACACCGGCAATAGTCATGCCAACATTACGCGTCACCTCATACACCTTCTTAACTCTCTTATGGGCAACGAAACCCGGAAGAACAGTAGCCCTAGTATCAGTAGCCATAACAACACCATTAACGCACTTAAATGCCACGGTTGTTGTACCCTTCAGCTTCCAGCTATCTAGATTACTGCCATACATTACTTTAACACCAAATGAAACAAAATGGAAACCAAATAAATAAGCTTTTATCTAGAAAAAGAAAAATTCTTATTAAAGGGGATTCACCAAAAATAATTAGCGAATGGGCCGGTAGCTCAGCTTGGTTAGAGCGTTCGGCTGATAAAGCCGATTAAACCTTTCAGAGACCGAAAGGTCGAGAGTTCAAGTCTCTCCCGGCCCACCAAATTTTTAATCAAACCATTATCCAATAGTGTCATTACTGTTTGTTAGCAGCATATTGGGCTTCGAGGATCCTTTTCTAGACAGAGAAAAGTAAGGCTTTGTTCACTCGATTCAGCGTTTAATGAAGTTTAAGAACTCACTCACAGTTACGGCTTTGACGCCAACATTTTTTGATTTTTCAAGAAGTTCTTTGTCTTCCGTTACTAGCACGTAATTCTTGCTCTTCGCTGTTTGAAGATATGATGCATCGTAGAATGTTAGTTTTTGTTCTATGGCGCACTTCATGGCTTCGCCGAGCTCTTCGGCCAACCTCAACTCCTCTATGCTCATTATTTCCAAGATTTGCGCTACTTCCTTGGCTCTGCTTATTGCTTCTTGGAGCTTTATGGAGCCACCCACGCATTGCTTCCAGATCACGTTGTTTATCTCGTAATAAGCCAAGTTGAGGGTTGCCTGCCCATTAAGGGCTTCGACGGATTTCTCCTTCAACCATTTAAGCGTCAGAATTATGGCGCTTGAGTCCATGAGATACCTCATCTTTCCATCCTAGCCCTCTTTACGCTCTCGACAATTTCTTCATCGGGTATACTTGCAAAGAACCCCCCTAGTTTAGCCGCGGCCTCTTGAAGCTTCTCCATCTTTCTCCTGCGCACTTCCTCCTCAAGGGCTCTTCTAATAACTTCGCTAACTTTAACTCCATGCTTCTTTAGATCCTCCTTAAGCTCCCTGGAAACTCTTACACTTATTATCGCATCTGACATTTACATCTCAGTATTAATAATAAAGCATTACTATATAAGTTTTACATAAATGTAAGACAAAAGAAAAAGTACAATTTGTTCAGCGGAAAACGTAAACGCATGAGCCTCGCAAAAGATAGAATCCAACTAATTCACGAGGCCCATAGGTAGCTTATTAATTTTCTATAAAGGAGACTCACCTAATTATTTACATTGAATATCTCCCGATCCACTTTAAGGCTATTTCCTTACGATTGCAATTAGCCTAGGTTTACTCAAGCATTTTTCTTCTCCATGAGAATCTAAGTCCAAGTATAACTATGTCCCTGTTGAATAGTATGGATGCTAAGGCTATGAGTAAAGTGCAGGACGCTATTCCTGTTGCGGTGGAAATTACAATGAGATTGTATTCTCCCATAAATGATACTGAGGCGAATATGTATGGTAATGGCGCTATTGTAACTCCTGCGATTACCGCTGTTAAAGCGTTTAATGGTAGCCCCATATATATGGTGGCTAAGCCAACTCCTATGAATAAGAATGTTATTGGTGTGGAGAGAGCGCCCGCTATTCTCTCATCACTTACAATGGAACCTAAGATAACTCCTATTGCACCAGAGTAAATTAACCCTATAATTAGCGATAGGATAGATAGGATTATAGTGTTCATGCCTAAAAGATTAATCAAGTCAATGGTAACTTCACTCGTTGTCTGCTGGGAAGCTGACGTTGGCATAAAACCTGAAAACATTAGAAGCATGCCCACAAAATAGGCTGTCCCTGTTATAAGCGATGCAACAAATGAACCTATTATTTTAGCGATCACCACACTTCTCCTTGGGATGGGCTGAGATAAAAGCATTTCAAATGCTTTCTCAACTTTTTCCACAGCGGTTGACTGCGCAGCATAGGCCGTGTTTATCCCTATCACCACACCAAGTATTGTTGGAATAAGCGCTGCAAAGCTTGCTATCGCATTAAATTCGCCGCTACTGAATTCTCTATTATACATTAATATGCTGGTTTCCGAAATAACTATTTTCTGGGATGGCATACTCACGTTATAAAGCATGCCGAAGGCTATTGGTATAAAATTCTGGATTAAAGAGGCTATATTCGCCACAAAGCCGGTCTTAGCTTGGCTGGATAGAGGTGAAATGCTATCAATCTTGACCTCAGCTCTTAAGCGCACAGGTTTACTAACAGATGTAACGTTTTCAGTAAAGCCTAGAGGGATTGTAATTGAAAGCCCTGTCTCCCTAATAGCCTCAGAAGAGGATGAGAAAATGCTAATTTTACCTCCGCTAGTTTGGTTTAACAAGCCTAATAAAACCTCAATTAATGGAGTATCCTCCTCCAAAACCACTCCAATCCTCGTTTTTAATTGCTCTTCTATCGCGATCTCTGTTCCAATACCTATTATTCTTCCAAGAACACCATAAATTGAAATTAGGAGAATTATTGACATTATGAAGGCAGGGTTCTTAATGTACACTTTAACTTCTCTAACTACCAGGGACTTCAAAACTAAACTCAATTCATCCCACCCTTCATTCTTAAGTAGACTTCCTCCAGACTTCTTCCACCAGTTTTATTTTTAAGATCATCAACAGTACCTTCGGCAATCATTTTCCCCTTATATAATAATCCAACTCTGGTGCTTAGGTATTCAATTTCAAGCATATTATGACTACTAAGAAGAACGGTGACACCATGCTCATCGTTATACTTTCTTATTAGATCTCTAACGTATATGCTCCTTTCCACATCTAATCCTGTAGTAGGCTCATCAAGAACTAGTAACCTGGACCTCGAAGCAAGAACAGTACTCAATGCGAGTATCCGCTTCATACCCTTACTGTATGTTCTAACTGGTTTTCTCAAACTATCCCCTAAACCAGCTATCTCCACAGCCTCTCCAACAGCTTCTCTAAGTCTTCCTCCGCTAAACCTTAGAGAAAGCATGAAGCGTATAAAATCATATCCGGATAAATCTCTATACGCACCAGCCTCCTCAGGCAGATAATTAATTACACCTCTTGCTTTTAGAGGCTCTCTAACTACATCGATACCATACACGTAAACCTCACCCTTACTAGGCTTAATCAATGTAGATATAATTCTAAGAGTAGTTGTTTTACCACTACCATTAGGACCTATCAACCCATATATTTCTCCATCCTTAATAGTAAAAGATAATCCGTCAACGCCAATTGAGCCGCCACCATACATTTTCACAAGATCCTTAACCACAACGGCATCAGACGCTGGAAACATATCTTTCCACCATTTCTTACTTAATATTACATGTTTACCTATTAAATTCTGCTGATAAATTGTAGCAAAGGTTTTACCATTAAACAATAGCCATTCGAATAAAACTATAAAAATAGTTACAAATATCTTTAACAGTTATTAAAAATCGGAGAGAATTTGTTAAACTTTGAAGAAGTTAAGAATCTTAATAATATATTAATTGTTCCTGAGCCATGCAGATTTTGCCTTTACTGGCAGACAAGTGGTGAGTTGCAGCATTATGCATCTGAATACGGGATCAAAAAAAGAGAAGATAAAATGGCTTAATACTGTAGAGAAAACTTTTGGAAAAAGTGTTGAGATCGCCCGACTTGACGTATTCCAATAGGCTTTATGCAGCATGCGCCTACAAAATATTTTCCAAGAGTAAAGGAGTATGCCTTTTTCATCGCCTGCCTCTACATATTAGATAAAGTAGATAAAGAAGATAAAGAAGAGAGAAGGAGAGATACGGAACACTTATGCTCAAAAAGCTCCTAAAGGAACTTGATGCAAGAAACCTTAGAGCTATGGAAACCTTTGCGAGGATAGATTCTGAAAACAATCCCTCCGGTTCATTATCTTTCTACCTTAAACATGGATTTAAAGTGGTGCGCCAGAATGATGATTTTCCCCTTGTGCGCTTAAAACTTTAATTTAATAGTTAATCTTGAGAAAACGAGAAGATCAGTATGATAATGAAAAATTCATTTCCTTAAACCCCTGTGTTATTAAGTGAAGATATTCCTGGCTCTATATAAAATTGAATAATTTATATGTCGAGAAAAACATTATATTTTTGGTTGTTTTAGATGAGTCCTTTCAAAATAAGGGATGTTGAGCTGGAAGATCTCGATTCATTAATAAATTTTTGTATCCCGATGGAGAGAAGAAATGAGCGATTTTTCATTGAGGGGGCAAAAGCCAAGAAAAGATGGGCAAGCAAATCGTTAGAGTTGTTTGGCAGCATAGCCAAAATGGCTTACATGAACTCGACTCCGGTGGGTTTGATACAATTTCAGCCTGAGCTTAGAGAAAAGCTATTAGAAATAACCTGCATATTTGTTCCAGATAGAAGAAACCAAAGGAAGGGTATAGGGAAAGCGTTATTGAATTCTTTAATCGAAGACGCAAAGAAGCCCAGAGATTTTTTCGGCAAGAAGCCTCCCTTGGCGCTTGTCACATGGGCTTTTCAAGTTCCCGGATATTATCCGCAAAACGAGTTTTACTTAAGAATGGGGTTCAGAAAGGCTAGTGAGTATAACCCCCTTCTGCTTTACTATCCATTAAAGAAGGGATATATTTATCGCCCAAGAGAGGGAAAATATGTTCCCCAGGCGGAAGATAAAGGTAAAGCGCTAATCTTCTATGATCCTTCATGCCCATTCTGCATGTACTTTGCAGAGCAAATTAAAAGTTTAGTGAGAAAAGCCGCGCCGAGTCTTCCCATTAGAATGATAAACATGTTTGAAGAACCAGAGGAGGTTGAAAAACGTGGGCAAGTTCCAAACTGCATTGTCAATGGAAAAGCGATAACCGCCTTCTTTATGGATAAAGAGAACTTTCAAAGAGAGATTAAGGAGGCACTATTAGAAAACAAATTAAATTCGTGATCCGATTTCCTCCTAGCCTGTTTTTGCTCATACATGTTTATATTTTTCTCATTAAAACAGGCTCATTAGCGATAAAAGATGCTTTTATCTTCAAAAATGATTTTTTATGCCTATTAATTCATAGGCCTATAGAGAATTTATTGTGCTTAATCTAATAAACACAAGGATAACCCTTAATCAATTGACTAGTTCCTTTCCAAAGATTTGCTTTATAGTATTTATGGTTAAATTCATGATGATTTTAAATAATGGAGTAATTAGAAAGGAGACATCTGAAATGTTGGAAGCAGAGATCATAAGGAAACTAGAGGGTCATTTTCCACACAACACCTTAAAGATTTCAGTTTCTACCGCTGGACGCATCTTCGTCGATGTAGGTAAAGAAAACCTCAGAGATGTAGTAACGTTTCTTGTAAATGAAGGCCTAATGCATCTATCAGCCATCACAGCACTTAATGTTGGAAATAACACGGAGATTCTTTATCATCTTGGTGGAGGTGGAATTTTAGTAACCTTGCGCATCACAATACCCTCGAACGAAAATAAAATCTCCACAATAACTGATATTATTCCCGGAGCTTTGTTGCATGAGCGAGAGGTCCACGACTTATTTGGAATCAAATTTGAGGGGCACCCAGACTTAAGGCCTCTACTTCTACCGGAAGATTGGCCTAAGGATGTCCACCCAATGCATAGGAGTGGAAAACATGAAGATAAGTCTTAAGATTTATTGCAAGTTGTTTTAATGAGTAAAACAAAGAATAGCAGATGATATAAATGCAGTAACCTAAATATACTTGAGCGTTTAAAATCTGTTTAGTTTTAGCTCAAGTGAGGAGATTTACGCTGTCACCACAGTATGCAGCTCTATTGGCTATGTTCATACCTTTTGCAGCCGCATTACTATCGCATCTAATCACAAAATTCCCTAGAGGTGGAGCAAATATCGCAAAGGTAGTTTGCATTCTAACGGCCTATTTATCATTTCTTTTAATTTTCACGTTAATTCCTATAGCATATAACGGGCCGTTTGGAGCGCATCTTTTCTCCATCTCTTTGCCAATTGGCGTTATTGACATGGGATTTTATATAGACTGTTTATCTCTCATTCCAGCCTTTATCTCCTCTCTCTTTACAGCCTTAGCTCTCACCTATAACATCTATTATCTCTCACCCTATAATAGAATGTATGAAATTAAATGGGAATTCAATAGGTCGTACTCTTTTATTCTATTGTTTAATGGTGCCGTGCTTGGAGTGCTCTTCTCAGACAACCTCTTAAGCCTTTTAATCTTCTGGGAATTAGTCAGCTTATGCTCGTACGCGCTGATCTCCTTCTGGAATGAAGATGATTTCTCTCTACGGGCAGCTATAAAAGCTTTAGTAATGACGCATATAGGCGGCTTAGCTCTCCTAATAACAACAATCGTTATTTATTCTTTCACTGGAACAATGAAAATTCCTGTATTAGGCCAAAAGATCCCAACAGAGAGCCCCCTAACCCACGTAATTCTTTCCCTCCTCTTAATCGCGGCACTACCTAAAACAGTGTTATTCCCATTCCACACATGGCTACCAGATGCAACCATCGCACCCACATCCACAATTCTTGTCTTCCATGAGGGTGGAACCCTAACCGGAATCTACATGATTATCCGCTTCTTTACAAACGTGCTTCGAGTACATGCATCCTCTGCTACAACAGTGCCTCTGCACCCACTATTCGGGGATTTAGGTGTGTGGGGCTTCATCATATCTTTTATTGGCTCCTTTACCCTTCTTATTGGCGTTTTAAATGGACTTATAGAGAGCAATTTTAAGAGGATTGTGGCTTATGGAACCATATCCGGGCTTGGCTACATAGCGATAGCAGTGGGATTAGACACCCCCCTAAGCGTTGCAGCAACCTTATTCCTCATGATGTCACATGCATTTACATTTGGCCTGCTTTTCCTCTGCGCGGGAGCCGTAGTTTATGCCACTGGAAAACATGATATAAATGATATGGAGAGGCTGTACGAACGAATGCCTATAACGGCGCTCTGCTGCCTAACAGGTGTTTTATCGATGTCAACAATGCCCTTACTCAGCGATTTCGCAGGAAAATACCTAGTCTTTAGCGCTATAATCGATGCAAAAGCTGCATTCTTTATAGTCATAGCTTTTCTTGGATGTATACTTAACGCTGCGGCTGCGATAAGACTATTTTACACAGCTTTCATGCGGAGGACTGCCAGAACCCCAGCTGGATTAATTATCAAGGATCCCGCTGTCCCGATGATTTTTCCAATGGTTTTAATGTCTATGGTTATATTGACCTTTGGCGTTGTTCCATCAGTTCCCCTCAACCTTCTTATTATACCAGCTGTTAAACAGATACTCCCCGAGCAATCAATCAACATAATTTCCCAACAAGGATTTATCGAAACCCCGCTTGGCTTCTGGAACCCAACCGTCACGTCAATCTTCGTAATAGCTTTCCTTACACTATTCATCCTCATGACATTTTACTCAAAGAAAACAAGGCCATCCTATAGATCGCCAGCTAGTGAAGAGGCTGTTAAACCATTCATTTGCGGAGAAGACTCGAACGTTTTAGATGGACCTCAAGCTTACCACTTATACCGTGTACTATCTGATACTTTAAGAATCGATAGCCTACGCCACGCACTGAACATTGATCGAGCATATAATTTGCTCGCAGCGAGATTCTTTAACTTTGCAGAAAAAATGCGCCACTTAGACATACAGCAGAGCTATTTTCCAGCAGTTCTATCCTTCACCCTCGGAGCGTTAATCATAACGATGTTGGCGATTCTTGGGGGATAAATCGTGGAAATATTATCTCTTATAACCTTGGTGACGGCGACTCTCATCACTGCTTTAGGCTGCTTTGCTGGTAGCACTCAACGAACAATTATACTTCTTTCTATTCAAGCTATAGCGATAGGTTCTGTAGCGCTTGCTCGTTGCCTAATTGATCTAATAGTTGGATTAAATATTGAAGCTCTTATGTATTTTTTCATAACTTTTGCGGAGTGGTTTTCAGCGGCCATCGTTGTGCCTCTAATTCTTTATTGGGGGGTTACGAAGACCGAGAATGTGACTGATAAACCAGTAATTGGGGTTCAAGGGCTAGCTACATTAGTAATATCGACTGCAATCTTGTACATCGTCATGTGGATGCTCCAGCCCCAAATACTGCAAAAGGAAATAACAGTTCTCTCATTTTGTATACTTATGTTCTCCTTCTCAGTAATCCTTATGATTTCTAGGCGTGATTCACTGAAGATTCTAGCTGGACTGAATATGGCTGAGAACTCTCTCTACCCGCTACTGGCTGAAAGCCCAATAATGCTTATACCCTTCATTCTCGCTCTAATGATATTTGTAACCGCGATGGGAACATATATTATTGTTGAAGCCTACCGGGATCACGGCACCATATTAATTGACCACTGGAGGTGGCTGAGCAAGTAGTGTACTCCCTGCTCCCACTTTTAATTCTAATAGTTCCACTCTTCACTGGGATCCTATGTCTCTTCACGTGCCTATTTAGCTTCCTAGAGGTGTTTTCAAGGAGGATGGCGAAAACGCTGCTATTAATCAGCGCCGCGCTAAGCTTAGTGACCGTGCTAACAATAATCCCGTATTGTGTTGCGGGCGAGATTTTAGAGACTCCGGAGCTCGGTTTAAGAGCCGACCCCTCAAACGTTGCCGCATTGGCAAGCACCGCCATACTCTTTTTCCTAGTCTCAATCTACAATGTGAGCGCTGAAAAAGGTGGTCGGCTGAAACCTGGAGTATATAATTTCTTCTTATTGCTTTTTTTATGTTGCATGTTTGGGCTGCTTCTCTCCTATGATCTGTTCGGCATATTTCTGTTTGTGGAACTGGTCGTCGGCGTATCAGTAATACTTGTCGTTCATAACCCAACGAAGGCGTCAACTGAGGCGGCCTTCAAGTACCTGATTATAACTGCTATAAGCGCGCTATTTGTACTAATCGGTGTTTTGACCATCTATATCTCAACTGGTGAATCAAATATTCTATACTTCATCAGTGACCTAGAAAAGCAGGCAAGATTTAGTGAAAACCCACGCCTACTAATGTTCGTTGCGGCCTGCTTCATAATTGGGTTAGGTGCAGACATCGGGCTGGTCCCCTTTCACGGCTGGCTTCCCGACTGCCTTCCAGCGTCCACTATTATTATTAACGGATTTACTGCTATAGAGCCGATTGCCCTAATCCTGGCTCTTTATAAGCTGGTTGCCCCACTCTACAGAGCATATCCATCATATATCATGCTGGCTTTAATGCTTGGGGTAGGGTTAATATCAATGCTTTTCGGGGCTCTAATGGCCTACTCTCAAAAAGACTTTTTTAGGATGATGGCTTACTGCAGCATAGATGAATATGGGCACTCGCTCTTCGCCATGAGCTTAATATCATCTACAGTCGCGCAAAGCTTTGTGATCGGACAGTTCTATTTAATAAACAGCACGATGGTGAAGGTCGGGTTAATTTTAAGCTTAGGCTCAGTCTACTTTAGTACTGGAGATTCAGATATGGACTCGCTTGGCAACATTGTTAAAAAAATGGATAAGACGGCGCTGAGCTATATAATATGTGCCCTTTCATTAACTGGCATCCCACCCCTAAGCGGCTTCTATGCGAAACTGCTCTTTTTCAGCATATCCTACAGCTTCTTTTATACTCACGGAAACTCGATCCTAGCAATCTTAATTGTAACTCTGTTGGTCTGCATCTCTATAATATCATTTGTCTTTTTAGTCCGCTCATTCCACAAAATCTTTCTGGGTAAGAATCGGAAAAATATTGATGTTAAGGGTGATGTACCTATATTCATGTGGTTACCCACAATCATATTGGCGGCGGCAACACTAGTTTTGGGGATTCGTCCAGACCTTCTTTTAAGGTTTATAGGTCCTTTCTAATTTAGCATTTAGCCCTCTCTGCTTCTATGGAAGACCCACTCTTTAGACTTTACATCAATCCCCAGATCGATGTCGAGCCGCTCAGTCAGCTGCTGCAGGGCGTACCCGCTATCGCTAACGAACTTTATTAATTGGTATTCAGATGTATAGATGGGATATTGCTCCTCGCCACTAGCCTCTGTAACCATATCTTCTCTCTGAACAACATCTCCCATTATATAAATGGATACTTTTGCATCCAGATACTCTCCTTCATAAACCTTCAGTGTAGAAAGCTTCTCCTCAGTTTCCTGCAGTACAATAGGGCTTTTAGCTTCCTCGTGAAAAACAATTTTCTCATGATTTGCTGGAATTATCTGCCTGGTTTCTGAGACAATCTGCTCTTTTTCCTCAACTCTTCTAAATCCATACTTCTCAGCAAGATACTCTTCAAGCGAGCGATACTCCGTATGCCTAAACACGACGCCCTTCAACAGTAAGACAACAAGTTCATGCAGCTGTTGCGGCAAGATACACTTCAACCCCGACTATTAACTTATATATGGCGGAAACTAAATAAACTTTACTTAACGATAAGCGTCTCCTTATCATGCGTCTCGATCTCGAACTGCGAACTTAATTTAATAGCTCTCTCCGGACATATTTCAGCGCACTGCCCACAGAGAATGCACCTAGAAATGTTGAATGCTACTTTCCTCTCTCCGGCTGAGGTTACAACACCGCTAGGGCAAACTCTTACACAAAGTAAACATCCTATGCATGCCTCTCTATCGTAAGTCAGCTTGCCCCTAAGTCGCTCTGGAACCGGCACCATCTTCCCTGGCTTAGTCATATACTCTACAGTAACAGGCCTATAGAGCAACGACCTCAGAGTTTCGCGAAGCATCTTTCCAACTTTCAAGGCTCTTCACCTACAAGCCTACTGCAGATAAGGTAATGGATGAAAGTGATAACGTTAATGGAAGTATCCAGTAAAATTTGAGGGCTTGGCCTATCCTCAGCCTAGCGAGGACTGTGCGTGGCACAGTTATTGTAGCAAACATGATGAGCAAAGATATTGCTAAGCATAGAGATAAAAGTATGCCCAGATTTAGCAGAACGCCTTCCCCTAATAATGATGGAACGAAAAAGAAGACAGCTGTTGTGAGTAACGTTAAAGCGAAGTTTGACGTCACCTTAGCTATCTTCGCTATCGCTAGGTAGGGTCCTCCATACTCGACAAGAAAACCATATATGATCTCCGTCTTTGCCTCCGGTATGTCAAAGGGAACAACTGATGCTGCAGCTGGCATACATAATAGGAACGCTATTGCCGCGAGGACCATGCTTAGACGGGTAGCTGCTAATGGTAGACGTAGATTAACTTGATGTTTTATTATGCTGTCGATTGCTAGAGACGGGGATGAACCGAAAGCTATGGATATTATGGCTAAAAGCATTGGGACTTCGTAAGCTATCATCATGCTCATCTTCCTGGAGAAGCCTATAGCACCATATGGGTTACCTGAGCCAGAGCCGCCAATCATAAGGGCTATAGATGACATGGCAAGCAAATACATTACTAGTATCAGGTCGCCAACTATACTAAACCCCATAAGGATATTAGATAACACTATTGATGCCCCTAACAGCGAAGATGCTGCAGCAATCATGGGCATAGTCTCGAATACTTTTGTTGAAGCAGTTGCAGGAACAATTCTCTCCTTACTAAATAGCTTAACTATATCGAAGAAGGGCTGGATGATTGGCGGTCCAATTCTCCTCTGCATTCTGGCATGAAGTTTTCTATCAACACCATCAAATAAGAGACTTATTATGAAGGCTGTGGGAAAAGAGATGAGAAGGGCTATTGCTGCATCCATTTCTCTCTCACCGTACGCCGTAAGACATCCATTTCGACACTCTTAGATTCTCCGTTAATCTGATCGATAATTGTTACTCTATTTGTGCATGAGAGACATGGATCTATGGAAGCTACGATGACTGGTATATCCGCGATCTCGCATCCAGTCAGCATAGGCTTTAAACTTAATAGGTTAGAGAATGTTGGGGTCCGCACCTTTAATCGTCTCAAACCCCCTTTCCCGTCAGTTTTAACGAAGTGTAGAAGCTCGCCCCTAGGAGCCTCAACGAGAGAGATAGCTTCGCCCTCCGGAATTTTCCTCATGAGCCTAAAGGCGCTCTCTTCTGGGCGGATAGGCCCCTCCGGAAGCCTATCTAAAATTGCCCTAATTATGTTTATTGACTCAAAAATCTCTAAAACCCGAACTTCGGTTCTAGCGTAGACATCACCGTCCATCCTTACAATTATGGAGAAGTCTCCATTCAGTTCATTGTAAGCGGCGTATGGGTAATCCTTCCGAACATCAATGCTCACTCCAGAGCCCCTTGCTGTAGGTCCAACTACACATAGTTTTACTGCTTCACTATAATCTAGGACCCCAAGACCATAGATCCTCTTCTCAACAGTTCCATCCTTTAAAACATTATAAATATACTTGACGGATTTCTCTATTTCCTTTATGCAAGCATCTACCTCCTCCGCCATCTGCGACGTTAAATCCCATCTAACTCCGCCTATAGTGTTCATGGCGTGGTGAACCCGATTGCCAGTGATTCTCTCAAATAAATCGAGAACCTTCTCCCTAACATGCCATGCGAACATGAAAAGCGTATCAAACCCAATCTCGTAAGCCATAACCCCGAGCAGAAGAAGGTGACTGTGGATTCTCTCCATCTCGAAGATTAGCGTCCTGAGATATAGGGCTCGCTCTGAGGGAGTTATGCCGCCAATCTCCTCTAATGCTTGTGTGAAGCATGTGGTGTGGCTGTGAGAGCAGATTCCACAAATACGCTCAATTAAGTAAAGTGTCTGAATTATATTGCGGCCTTCAGCAAGAGACTCTATGCCTCTATGAACATGCCCCAAAACCATATCAACATCGACAACTTCTTCTCCTCTGACAGCAACTCTTAATGAAACTGGCTCCTTAAGAGCTGGGTGTACAGGCCCGAATGGTATGCGCAGCCTAGTATATTCCACTTCAACCTCCCTTTCCACACCATGCTCAATAACCATAATACATCACCTAAACTTCCTCATTGCGGCTGCAATAATCCCTTTAGCTATCGCCTCCGGTCTAGGGGGGCAACCAATAACATATTCGTCCACAGGAATAATCCTATCAACAGGCCCTTCAATCATCTCGCTTCCTAGAAATGGGCTTCCAGAGGAAGCGCATGTACCCACAGCCACAACAACCTTAGGCTCAGGAATCTGCTCGTAGATCCTAATTAGACGGGGCAGCATTTGGCGTGTAACCGGTCCTGTAACTAATAGGACGTCTGCGTGGCGTGGTGAACCGACAAGTAGACAGCCGAAACGCTCAAGATCATAACGTGGTGTGAATGCAGCAACAATTTCAATATCACAACCGTTACATGATCCAGTATTAAGATGAAATATCCATGGAGATTTTACACGACTCTTCGAAATAATCCTAAACATATAAAACCTAAAATGGTAGCTTAAACATATTATTTTCGGTCTCCGATTCGGTTTCCGCTTTCGGTACATAAGACGCAGACAATAGGTAATGATTTCGTTAACCCTCTTACGCTGGGGAAACGGCATATAGCACTGTTAATATACTGGCTTCTAATATTATATTACTCTGTAGGTTGGATTATAATCTATGAATGCGGCTGAAACTAGATTTGGGATGCGCACACTTTACTGGATAATCCTAATTTTATCCGTTATTCTCATCTTCACCATTTTTCTCAGTCGTGAGGTTGTAACCTTTTGGCTTAATATTATGGAATTCGGAGATTTGTTTTTGAGACCCATATATTTTGGTCTACTAGGCGGGTTCGTACTTGCAGCCTTTGCTCTATTTAGAGTGGACTTTAAAAATAGAAGATCTATAACCTGGTGGCTCATCAACCTTATAATCAGGATTATTCGTTCGAAAGGGGATTTAGAAAAGCTCTCTCCCTTATGGCTTGATTTCGATAGCTTCAATATGCCTCCCTTAAAGTTCCTGTTTTGGCAGTTTACAAAGGTCTTAATTGGCATGGTTTTCCTGAACAATGTTATATTTGGCATAGCTGTCGATGCAGTTTTAATAGGTTGGAACCCTCATCTTGAGATGATTCCTAAAATCTTCAGTCTTCCATTTATTACACCTTCAACTGATTTGGCCTACGCAAGAGAGAACGTCATACCTTTAGTTCCAGCTTTAACTCTTTTAATTCCACCGGTACTTCGTTCCCTTTTGATCCGCTTGACACTCCTAGTTGTGGTTACGCAGATTGTCCGCATGATAGTTCCATTTATTGCCGCTTATCTTTGGGATCTAGAAATGCCTAGTCTGAGAAGGTTTACTCCAACAATTCAGGCGTTAATCGCCATCTTTCTTTTATGGTTCATGTTTAATAGATTCTTCACAACCTTTATTGATTATAACACCAAATACCAGATCCTTGGTTTTGGTGCAGCGGGCACCGCTCTGATAGTATTTGCACTCCTAGATAGAGCGAGAGTTAAGGTTGTGGTGTATGGGTTTTCTGGAAGAAGACAAGTATACTTTCGACTACTAACCCTGGCCTTAATCAGCATGATTTTCGGCTCAATTATGCTACTTAACAACAGCGTTGCAGATGTGAGGAAGGTGGAGATGCTTGGGCCGTATGTTACGCAAGTAATCTCGGTGAATAGATACTTAGCTGAACTGGATAAAATAAGGGAAGCACCATACGAGTTTGGTCTCACATCCATCTCCCTGGAGAAAATTGATGAACAAATCATGCAAGTTAAGGGAACCCTAGAAAAGGTACGTTTATGGGATCAGCAAGCATCATTTGATAAGCTTAGACCGGAAATAGGCTTAATACCATATGTAGATTTCGCGGAAGTTGATATCCTACGCTTTAATGATTCATTATATTGGAGCGCCTCAATGGATTTAAGATTGCCTCAGACCGTTAGACCAGAGGACAGGTGGTATGCTACCCACTTTGTTTACACTCATGTGCCTAATGGATTCCTTATGCTTGATGCCCACACTGGAAAGATTGTTGATGCATCCAAATATTTCCCTCAGAGGAGAATATATTACGGCGAGGGCGGATTATTTCAAGAGACTTGGGTTGCATTCCCGGTTGGAAGAACCATAAGCGATGAGGTGGGAGGGTACTTCTATGATGGAGAGGGTGGAGTGGATGTCAACCCACCTTTAAGCTGGATATTTGAGCCCAACTTTCTCCTCTCATATCCAACTACAACGATGAGGGTTTTAAGATATAGGGATGTTTTTGATCGAATGAAACTCTTGTTTCCATACTTCACATATGAGATTGATGGAAAAAGAATTGACATATGGCCTGTAACCGACGGCGTGCGGACATTTTGGGCTATGCCGCTAATTGTACTATTGGATGCGGATTACGTGCCGTGGAGTGGTGGAAACAAATTTGGGAGACTTGTAGGCTACGCGTTAATAGATATATATGATGGGGATATTAAGTTGAGCATTATTGGCGATGACTTCTTCAGTCAATTATTCAAGAGGGCCTATGACGGATATATTCGCACCGATGTGCCAGAGTGGCTGAAAAACCAGCTGAGATATCCAGAAGAGCTTTTTGAGTGGAGAGTAAACATGTACAACTTCTTCCACGTCACTAACCCCGCAACATATATTGCCGCTAAGGAATTTTATGTAGTGCCTACCGGCATCGACACATACTATATTTTTGCGCAGCCCCATGGCTTTAATGAAACAGAGTTCGTGGGGTTGCTTTCGCTGGAGTTGCGCGGGGCGCTTGGAGAGAATCTGGCGGGCTATATGATTGTTAGAAATGATTACCCATACACTGGAGAAATGGTCTTTTATAGAGTCCCTTTGGAGAGCAAAACTAAGCTACTGGGCCCAACTGCCGTGAATGAGGCCTTGGAGAGAAACCCCGACTTTACGGCTTTAAAAACTCTGCTACGAAGCCCAAGGGTTGGAAACCAGATTTTTTATAGGATAGGCAAATATGACGTATTTGTAATACCCGTATATACTGCGCCAGGAGGTGGAGTTGTCACGCAGATTGGGGTTATAGCAACCGTTGGAGCCGACTTTACCGGTGAGTACTACGTGGGATTAGGCTCAACCATGGAAGAAAGTTTTCGCTCTTTCCTTTCCAGGATCGCTGGAGTTCAAGTTCCACCTCCAAAACCAGAATTAAGTGAGGAGGAAAGGGTTGCTAAAATAATTAAGGCAATTAGAGATTTAGGCTTGAATGTGCTTGAGCCCACAGCTATTTACCCGGATGTATCTTTCCTTATGGGAAGCATCAAATATATTACTGAGGATGACTGGATTAATGTTCGGGAATACCTTAATAACCTTAGGAATATATGCGAATATTATCAAACGACAAGGGTCTTTGCCTGGAGAAGCAATGGAATATTAAATGCTGGAATACTGGTTAACGTAGAGGGGATCACTGAACTCCACTATATAATAATAGAACTTACTTAAGGGGGCTAAATATTATGACCCAAATGAAAGAAAGATTAAATGAAGTATTAGTAAACTTAGTAGTAGGTGTGAGCACCGCCGCAGTAGCCCTATTTCTAATAGTTATATTTAAGCTTAAGGGAGGACTTATAGGTCTTGTCCTGGGAGCTATAGCGGTCACTGCGCTGGTTTACTGGTTGATGGAAATTAGGAAAATCTTCACTAAGCAGGAAACCACCGTGGAGGAGCATGATTGGCTCTACGATCTCATTGAGGAAGAGGAAGGCATAATTTTCGTCGCAAGAGTCCCAGGTCCACCAGAGGAGGTAAAAGTAAAGATTATCAACGGCATACTAGAGGTTAGAGGCGGCGGTAATTTTATAAAAAGAATCCCGATACCTAAGAACTCAAGATTGCTGGAAAAATCATATGCGAACGGTGTTTTACGACTGAGGCTACAGCGTTCACAAATAGAGCAGAAAAAACTACAATAGATGTAAGATAACTCATACAAGCGTTTCTACAAGTCCATAGTGAACACATGTTTTTGCTACTTCTCAATCTTGAAGATTCCTCTTTTAACTATTGGCTTCGCCCATTTCCCATATTTTATCCATAGGAGTGATATTATGCCTCCTATAATATTACTTAACGCTATTGCAAGCCACGCTCCCTGTGATCCCATATTAAGCGAGAAGGCTAGAATGTAGCCTAATCCAACTCTAATGCCCCAGAGTCTAAATATTCCGATTGAAGTTGGGATAAACGTGTGGCCGGAGCCCCTACCGGTTGACATAGCGGTCATAAATAGACCGAAGAATGGCAGCGTAGGCAGAAGTGTTTGAAGGAAGAGGTTTGTTTCAGCTATTATCAGTGGGTCATCGGCAAATACATCGGCTAGAATTCCCTTAACCGGATATATTATGCTTGCGCCTAAAGCCACAAGAACAAATATTAGGAGGCTGGATTTGTATGCGACTTCCCTAGCCCTTTCAATTTTTTCAGCGCCTAGACTTTGTCCAATAATTATTGCTGTTGCGCCACTTAAGCCGAATAAAGCCGCATCGACGATGTCCATTATGATGAACCCTATTGCGTAAGCGGTGGCCGCAACTATGCCGAGTAGATTCACAATTCTAAGTTGCATCAAAAAGGCAAAGCCATTCGTTAATCCCAGAACAAGCACTGGTAAACTTATTCGTGCGACTAGAGCAGCCCACTCAAAGTCTATGTCCCTTGTAAAAGATATTCTAAGTTCCGGATAATTCTTTTTAATAACGTAGGCCAACGTGAACGTTGAAATAGCCTTACCCATAACGTCTGTTAGAGAGGCACCTATAACCCCAAGTCTTGGGAAAGGACCCAAACCTAAAATTAAGAATGGATCCAAAATTATATTTAAGGCAACCGCTATGGCATTCACTATAGCTGGCCTCCTAGTGTCGCCAACGCTTTGAAGAAGCGTCGTGAATGTAAGCGCGATATAGTTTAGGAAAATATCGAATGCTATTACACCTGAATACTTCATTACATCCTCGAAAATTTCCGGCGGCGTAGATATTATCCAAGTAAAAATGAACCCCCTCAGCGTCAGAAGAGTTGCGCATAAGGTGCTTCCAGCCAATAATGCGACTGTAAAGAATCGTGATGCAGACTGGCTGGCTTCATTATAGGCTTTTCCTCCAATATATTGAGAGACCATACTTAGGTTAGCGGTATTCAAGGCGTTCACTAAAGCTAGAAAAAGCATAATGATGGGCCACGTTTGTCTTGGAACAGCTACAGCAACATTGCTATACTGACTGAGCCAGTATGCATCCGCAGTATTATAGGCGACAACGATAAGCTGATTTAGTAGCGGAGGAGCACCCAACCATATAAGCATGCGAAAAATTGGGCCACTAACGATCCTATCTCGATACTTACCTATTGAAGTAATCTCCGTCAAATCCGTTTCTTCATCAGACATATGCTACATTACATGGAGATGAACGCTTAAAAGGTTTTTCCATAAAGTATGGCGCAATTCTCCATGGATATCTTGCTGGAGAGCGGAACACTTTTATTTATGTTCATAAACTAATTACTTTCACAGTGCTGAAAGAAGGGACGAAAAATAGGTAATCTCTATCGACGTTTAAAGAGGAATGGAAAACTTGAATGCATTAATACTCATGGCCCCGGTGGCAAGCATCCTAGCTCAAGTTTTATCCTCCTTAGTAGCCTACCGTATCCTCCATAAGCGTTATGACTCTAGGAGAATACTTGAGATTTCAAGGATTATTAGGGATGGAGCAATATCCTACTTAAACCGGCAGTTTCTAGCCGTCTCAATATTCAGCGCAATTCTAGCCGTAATAATAGGCTTATTTTTCGGTTTATTCACAGCTCTAACCTTCTGTATTGGATCGACATTCTCAGCTATCTCGGCATATCTGGGAACACTAATAGCTGTTAACACGAATTCCAAAACGGCTGAAGCCGCTAAAGAAGGATTCCGAAAAGCTTTCGCAACAGCCTTTGAAGGTGGTACAGCTACGGGTCTACTGTTAACAGGCTTCGGCTTACTGATCGTCAGCGGACTATACATAATATTTTCGATCTTAGGATACGAGAATCCGTCAAATCTAGTTGGTTTAGGTTTTGGAGCTAGTCTAGTAGGCTTATTCGCGCGCGTTGGCGGCGGAATATATACCAAAGCCGCTGACATAAGTGCGGATCTTGTCGGAAAGGTTGAGATGGGCCTTGTTGAAGACGACCCCCGCAATCCAGCTGTAATCGCGGATCAAGTTGGTGATAACGTCGGCGACGTGGCTGGAACGGGTTCAGATGTATTTCAATCTTACGTTTGCACGCTCATTGCGGCAATAATTCTCGGCGTATCAGTACGAGGCATCGAGGGAGTTACCTATCCAATGTTAGTTTTAGGTTCCGGTCTTATTTCTTCAGCATTGGGATCATTCTTTGTTAAGATTACAAGCGGAAGCGTTAAGAGCTCAATATATTTGGGAATGCATGTCTCAGCTCTCCTTGCATCTTTAGCCTCAGCAATAGCATCCCAGTTACTCTTTGGAAACCTAGAGGCATTCTACGCAACTTTAATGGGAATTTTATCAATATTACTTATTGCCCACATAACCGAATACTATACTTCACCTGAAAAGAAGCCAGTTGAAGAAATTGTGAAGGCCTCTAAAACTGGTCCAGCGATTAATGTTTTAATCGGTCTTTCTGTTGGTTTAGAAGGAACTCTTATACCTACTGTAATATTTTCTGCAATAGTTTTCCTAGCTTATCACATTGAGGGATTATATGGTATAACGCTTGTAGCTATTGGATTTCTATCTATTATGGCGACCTTTGTTTCGATGGCATCATACGGACCTATAGTTGATAACGCTAACGGCTTAATCACCATGTCGAGGGTGAACGCGGACTTACGTAGAACTATGGATATGCTTGACTCGGTTGGGAACATTACAAAAGCGGTGTGTAAAGTTTACGCTATTGGGACATCAGCGTTGGCGCAAGTTGCATTATTTTCGGCTTACGTAAATGCTGCACATCTAAGAGTGATTGACGCTGCAAACCCATTAACGATAGCTGGAATGTTCACTGGGGGGACGTTATCTTTTCTCCTTTGTTCGTTAATTATTAAGGCTGTTAGTAGAGCAGCTAACACGATGATTAAGGAGATACATAGACAGCTCAGCGGAGATAAATCTAAACATCAGACTGCTGGAAGAAATCCCGATTACATTCGATGCATAAATATAAGTGCAAGAGCGGCCTTAAGAGGCATGTTTTATCCAGCAATCTTATCTGTGGTCGTACCGTTTGCCACCGGCTTACTTTTAGGCCCGGAAGCTATGGGAGGCTTAGTTGTCGGAAATCTGGTAACCATGTTACCGCTAGCTCTGTTTATGTGCATAAGTGGTGCAGCGTGGGATAACGCTAAAAAATATATTGAGGCTGATAAGCAGGAAGGTAAGGGAAGCCCATCTCATGCAGCATCAGTTATAGGCGATACTGTCGGTGACCCTCTGAAGGATGCTGTGGGCCCATCGCTAGATATATTCATAAATTTAATTGGAACAGTAGCCTTAATATACGCTGCGTATATACTTAACTCTTAAACTTTTTCTCAACTTCAAAAATAATATATCCTTAAAAAAGTATTAAGTATTAACTAATAATCGAATGCGAGGATGACGTATTGAGGGTTCTTGTAACTGGTGGATGCGGATTTATTGGAAGCAATCTTGCCGAGCGTTTAGTGAGAGACGGGTATGAGGTCGTAATATTTGATAATTTGTCAACTGGTAGCTTAAGGAATATTGAGGGATTAAGCGTTAAATTCCTAAGTGAACCATACCAGCGTATTTCGGCTCTAATCCCCGATGTTGATGTCATCTTTCATTTAGGGATGCCGTCTTCATCACCCATGTATAAGAGAGACCCGACATTGGTGGGCAAGACGATCAACGATGCCATTACAATATTTGAGTATGCCAAAGAAAAGAAGTGCAAGGTTGTTTATGCAAGCACAAGTAGCCTATATAACGGTAATAATCCGCCTTATAGAGAGGATATGCCAATCTACATCACAGATTACTATACTGAATGCCGGTTTACTATTGAGCGACTGGCAAAATTATATAATGTGTTATATGGCGTCAAATCAGTTGGTTTAAGACTATTTAGCGTTTATGGACCTAAGGAGGAGTACAAGGGTGAGTATGCTAATATAGTTTCACAGTTCCTCTGGCTGATAAAGAGGGATCAACCGCCAATAATATTCGGCGATGGAACTCAGACGCGTGACTTCATATACGTCTCAGATGTCGTTGAAGCTTTCATTATCTCAGCTGAAAGAGATTTTGAATGCGAAATATTCAATGTTGGAACTGGCGTAGCGTATAGTTTTAATGATGTGGTTAACATAATTAATAAATTGCTTGGGAAAAGCGTGAAACCAATCTATAAACCTAATCCAATCAAAAACTACGTGTATCACACCCTTGCGGATACAACTAAAGCTGAAAAAATTCTTGGCTTTAAGGCTAAAATACCGCTTGAAAAAGGTATAGAAAGCCTAGTCTGAATTCAAAAATAGCAGCACTTATTTAATGGATTTTGCTATGCAATAGCACCTACTCGAAAGTATTGGTGGCAATCTCTTCATTCAATTCAGATTCAGGAGACACCAGTTTGATTAAGTCTTCCTTACCCTCTGAGTAGCCGGATGCTATTAGGATGTCTCCAACCTCAATTCTTGTATCAGGTTTAGGCCTTACGCATTTTTCTTTTTTTCTTATGGCTAGAATTCGCATTCCCGTTTCCTCTAATATGTGCGTCTCTTTAAGTGTCTTGTTTACTAGGGGTGAATTGGCACTTACTTGAACGTACACTACTGTCTCTTCAGCCTCTTTTATCGCCATTTTAAGAACTGGATGCGGTTCAATCTCCCTTAAGATAACTTCGGCTATCTCAGCTGCTGCATCGGAGATTTTCTCCGCGGCTACGCCGAGTCTTATAAGCCCAAGTATACCCTTAACCTCGCTCTCACTGAATTTGCTTGATAAAACTGATAATTCAAAGTCCGTATGCAATTTATCAACATATTCTTCAAGCATGTAAGCCTCTTCGGCCAGCTCCTTACTGTTCATCATAAGTGCTGAGTAGGCTAGGTTGATCATAAGCTCAGATGTATCCTTAAGTTCAACAAACCTGTCAACAAGGTCCCTGAACCATTTTTCGCTTCTCAGTTTTTTTAGCGCCGTCTCCTCGATCCTTAATGTTTCCTCTCCGATTTTCTCTTTAAATTCGTTTATTCCTGCATGAGCACCACGCACGATCATGATATCGCCATCTTTTATAGGTTCTTCACCCGCAGGATTTATTATCCAATCCTTATTTCTGCGAATAGCTATAATGTCTATTCCCATTGATGCTGGATCTAGGTCGGCTAACTTCGCTCCAATAGCTGGCGAACTATCTGGAACTTTTATTCTTGCCAGTCGCTCCATAACCCTCTCGAAGATCTCCGTTATGATCGGGTGCACACCAATCCCTTGCAAGACTATAGCGGCTATGTCACCAGCTGCATCCGAAATCTTATCCGCCGCTGATGCAACTTTAGCGACCCCAGAAAGTATCTTCGCGTCCTCAGCATCTCTTGCTGCTATCATTATCTCTATATCTAAAAGGTAAGCGAGGGTGTCGATTCTTTCCTCAAGTTCTATAACATCTTCAGCTAGGTCTCTATCATTAAAAAGCGCTGCCGAATAGGCCAAGTCGATCATAAGTTCGGAGAGATTCTTCATCTCTAAAAGAATTTCTCTCGCTGATATAGGCCGATACTTTACCCTTTCCTTCCTGCGCATTTTAGCAGTCTCTCTCCAATTAAATTATTATTTTGAGGATTTTTAAATCTACCTATCTTCAGCCCAATTGAAGCAGAAATAGAACAAGAAAGAGGGCAACTGTTGTTATATTATCCGCAAGCGAGCTCTCAATTGGAATGACAAAGTTATCTGGGTCAAAACCACCCTTGAAAGTTAGAATTGAAACGGCAAACGATATTAATATTATTATCGGAACAGCGATGATATTCGTCATAAGCAAGATAGATACAAAGTCAATAAATGTTGATAGATTAAACATTATGTTTAGTGCCAATGAGAGAAAAGATAATATGACAAAAATTATCAGTGAAGCCAGCCATGAACTGAAAATTTGCGCTTTAACTCTTTTTATGGCGCTAAGAGATGGATTAAGAAGGCCCAATGCCAGCTTAGTCGTTGCAACCGAACCCACAACTGAACCCACATCTCCTATCATATCAATTAGAGCGGGATAAACTGTGTACACTTCTCTTCTCTCCTCAACTATAGCGCTTATCTTACCTAGAAAGGTGCCAGTAAAGTTAACTATGAAAGCCACTATAATTAGTGTTAGAATAACCTCCTTAATATCCCTGATGAATTCTTTATCTTCGATGTTACGTAAAAGCATATAGAAAACAAGCGCAAGATATGTGGCGACAATTAAGGCAACTACAATTTTTCCCGCGTCGCCGAAAATAAAGAAAACGTTAACTATAATAATGTAGTAGACTGTTATTATTACATCCGCTGTCGTGGACATTACTGGATAGACAACTACATCTGGGTCTAAACCTCTTGTGAAGGATGCGAAAGAGACCAGCATTGTGATGAGGGATATCGTTAATCCTAAAGCCATTGTTGCCATAACAATTAACATAATATCGGTGAAATTTTCTATTTCTATACCCCAGAAAAGCATACCAATTACTGTGGCGACTAAACTCATAAACAAACTTGTTATCAGAGTTATCACAATAATGGCGTCAAATAGCTTATAAAAGCTTCTTGTATTGCCGATAAACTTTGGATAAACCGTGCCAACATGCAGAGCGGTGCTTAATCGACCAGTAAGCATGCCAGCTATCATGCCTTTAGCACTAAGGATAGCTGGGTAAATAGCAACAACCCATGGCGAAAACTTAAAAATGTGAATTTGAGAGGCAAGAACTAAACCTGCAATTAAACCCACAAAATCAAAGTTAAAAGATAGAACGCACTCCTTAAATGTTTTTGAAAATGAATCCTGATGGGATTGCGAACTGCTAGTATTATTGCTCATTAAACCATACCTCTCAAGAAATTGTACAACATGTAAAACTCTAAAGAGAAGTAGCGGTTGGCAATGGAAAAACGAGCATGTGATTTGCCAAAATATTTAAAATCTCGTCGCAATAAAGTAGTAATCCAAGATGTTCCTGCTTTGATCTCTTTGTCCACTTTCTTCACCCTCTGAGTCTTCCTCGCAGTCCACCTGTATCCACCACTAGTGGCATTAATCGTTATAACCTAAAAGGTAAGGAGAAAACCCTTTAAATATATTTTCAACATCTACTTGTAGTCTTAATAAGGTTGTGTAGCGGATATAGTGTTTTGAAGAGTGCATCCGGAGGATCGCTTTAACCGCCAAACTCTGTATACACAAGTTTAATTTATGCTGTCTTGGGTAACTGAGATGCCGATTGAAAAACCCTCTCGAGTAATAGAACCCAATCTTGAATTATTGGGGGCTTGGGCGGTTTCCAATCACCTTTCTCATCAGGAGCAACTTTACCAATATTATATTCTTTTCCTTCTCTCGGGTCAAAATAAAACGCATTATAGTTAATTCCTTCCTCGAGTCCTTTTACTCTCAGCAGGCCTCGCCAGTCAGGCATAGGAATATAGATGACGCGCACTTCCCTTGGGATGCCAGCTGCATATGGTTGAAAATAATCTTCTCTACTCCAGTGAGGTTCAACCCACTCTGGGTGCGGTTCAAACCGCCACCAAGCATAGCGCTCTAGGAGACGTTTGCCTATGCATACTTGTTTGGAACCTGGTAGTCGATAAGCTTTATCCCATGGTATGTTCCCCCAGGATTGGCCATGTGGTGATGGACCAAACGGCTCCGTTTGAGTATTAACCTGCCAGATCCCATTTGCACCATAAGTGTAACCTGAAGCGCCGCTAAGGATGCTTGTCCAGAACATCAGCCGCTGTATGTTCTCCCAGCTAGCCCCTAGTATTCCCTCGTAACAAACTTCACCGACAACAACTGGCATACGCGGAGATACGTTAATTGATTCTACGACTTTATTCACTGTATTAGCGAAACTATGTATGTCGCTGTGCCCTGTCTGAAGCATATCTATATCTATAACAGATAAGTCGTCAACCATGTTATGAGCGCAATCGGTAGGGTGAATCGTAACTGGATGATGATAAGGATCAATTGAACGCAAGTAGCGTGCCACCATGGTCCAACCTGCACGAGCTTTGGCTACGTATTCCTCTCGCTTTTCCTTATCATCCCACGAGGAAGAAAGATAATAAGGCATAACTGCTTCTCCAGCTACACACCAAACCACCGGGTATGCTCCGTAACGGGCGACTAGGTTGCGCCAATGCTTTTTCATGGTCTCTATTCCAGCAAACTCAATGAAATATCCCCAGGCACCGACAATGCAAGGAACTAAACCATTCTGAACGAGCCAGTTAATCCTTCTATCCATGGCATCAAAATAAGCTGGGTTTATTCGGTTGTAATTCTCGTCCCATGGAAAACCGGCTTCACTAGCACCTCTCGGATCAAACGGAACCATGTCGGGATATAACCCTGCAACGATCTGAATTAGGGTGAAGCCCTTCTTAACCCTATCAGCAGTTAATGTCTTAAATCCATTCCATGAAAGCCGCTTTGTAAGCCCCATCCACCATGTATCGCCAAGCCAGAAGAATGGTGTTCCGTCAATATGCTCTATAAACCTTCTATCTCGACTAACCTTTAATGGGCCATGTTTAAAGAGTGGATTATCGCCCTTATATGGAATAATCTCTAATATTCCTTCTTGTTCATGAAGACTTGAGTTAGATTTATCGGAGCACATAGTTTTAAAATAATGCCTACCAATCTTATGTGAAGAATAACGTATACCCCAAAAGTTTCCACCTAACCAAAAGGCTGGAACAACTATTTCTTCTCCATCAGGGTCAACAAAAATGGCGGACAACTCTACTTCATTGAAAGGGTCTGAATACCTTTCCCTAGATGAGAAAACCCATTCCACAACACAATTCTGCATGGAGCGCTTTATCTCAGAAGCCATAATTTGGCACCCAACATTTTATTAAAATCTCTTTATTATTTAAAACTTGAAGTTTTAAATAATCGTCTTTAAGCAGCTCATTAATACTTCGGATACATTCTTTTCTGAATTAATTACTCTTGAATCTTCAAAGGATTGCCTCCAAACCCCCTCATGTAAAGTATCGGTGATCACAAGAAGAGCCGCTGAGTCCGACCTTCTATACATAGATAGTGCGAAAACCGCTGAACATTCCATATCAACAGCTAGCACACCCATGTTAGAGTAAGATTTTACTTTACTTATTGTCTCCCTAAAGGGCGCATCAGTGGACCATACACCACCCATTTTAAACGGTATATTTGATTCCTCAAGAATCTTTGCAATTTTCTTTAAAAAGTCGCCTGTAGGAGCAACTTTGACATTCGGAGGCAAGTAATGGTAGCTTGTACCCTCCTCTCTAATGGCGAATGTGGGAATAACTATTTCACCAACGTTAACATTCGGACTTATTGAACCGGCTTCCCCAAAAACCAATATCTTTTTAATTCCAGCAGCAATCAAAGCCTCGGTTAAGGCTACAGCCGCAGGAGCACCAAAGTAAGAATAGAAAACGGCAATCCCATCTTTAGTTGCAAAATGTCTCTTACACCCGATGATGCTCTCTTCCTCTTCTAAAATAATATTGGAGGCCATAGACTTCGTGCATTCGTAAACTCTTTTAATGAAAACTATCACTCCTACTTTAACAGGCCTAAGATTATCGGGAGCGAAAAATTCAGGTTTAACTATCGATTCCTCATTTAAGAACCATTTATCCATGAAACATAAAGAGAGCGTTAGGATTTAAAATTTATCAATGCAGCTCTATAATTACAAATTTTTAAGTTTTCGAAACTAAGAATAAATTTTGACATTTTAAGGCGAAAATCTGACATTGAAGAGAAAGACCCAAGTCCAAAAGGTGGCGGGCCCGGAGGGAATTGAACCCTCGACCTTCCCGGAGCTCCTATCTCATTATGATTTACGCTCTTACGGGTGTCTCCTTTTAGGTGGTCGTGCTTAAGAGCTTCAACCCCACTTTTTAATATAGCATTTCAGTGGGTCCGCCGCTCTACCTTGCTAAGCTACGGGCCCGCATTTTCAAGATAAGAGATAAGTTAATCAGATAGTTAATAACTTTTTCTTCTAAAAATGCTTAAGAACAATGTTTTTCAGTTGAATTTTGGGAGAACACTATGGGCGAATTAATATTTATTGGTTTAGGGCTTTATGATTGCTTTGATATATCTTTACGAGGGCTTGAGGAAGTTAAGGAGGCTGATAGTGTTTTCGCCGAGTTCTATACGAGTTTGATGCCTAGCTTTAGTATTGAGGATTTTAAGAGGATTTCAGGTAGAGATCTAACTATTGTCTCAAGGAGAAATATTGAGGATGAGGATGGTGCATTGATTCTTGATAAGGCTAAATGTGGAAAGGTTGCCCTTCTAGTTCCAGGAGACCCACTGATTGCAACAACCCATATAGCCCTTAGAATAAAAGCTGAGAGAATGGGTATTAAGACAAGGGTGGTTCATGGTGCATCAATAGTGTCAGCCGCCATAGGTCTTTCTGGACTGCAAAATTACAGGTTTGGAAAAAGTGTGACAATTCCGTTTCCAGACAAAGGTGGGATTTCACAGACACCATACTCAGTTATAACTGAAAATAAAATGAGAAGCCTTCATACACTTTGCTTTTTAGATATTAGGGCTGAAGAAGCCAGATATATGACCGTTAAAGAAGCCTTAGAAATCCTATTAGCGTTGGAAGAATGCAACAAGCTTGGTCTTATCGAGAGAGGTGACCTTGCAGTTGGCATTGCTAGAGCTGGCTCGAAGGATGCGACCATCAAGGCTGGTTCTATAAGTGAGCTAATAAACTTTGACTTCGGCGGACCGCCACACAGCCTTATTATTCCATCTGATAATCTCCATTTCATGGAGGCTGAGGCCCTAATTACATTAGCGGATGCACCAAGATGGGTCATGGAGATGATTAAATGAATAATGTGAGCATTGGGGAGAGAGCGCAGAAATATATTATTAAAACGGATATGGTCCTTAAAAATTTAAGAGCTACGGAGAAAACGACCTCTATTGGAGGAAATCTCGTAAAGTCGGTAATTGATGAGGCAAAAAGATACTTTGAAGATGCAAAATATTACTTTGAGAGAAAAGAATATGAGGTTAGCTTGGCTTCTATTGCTTATTGTGAGGGTCTCTTAGATTCCCTGCGTATGCTAGGGCTCGTTATGTTCGAGTGGTAGGTGACGTAGAATGGAGAGGGGAGTGGGTGCGAAAAAGATCAAAGTTGTACTGGCCGAGGGAACATTTGACCTCCTTCATTATGGGCATGTGTATTACTTGACAGGTGCAAAGAGAGCTGGTGGGGAAAACTCGAGGCTAATAGTTATAGTTGCTAGGGATAAAACTGTTGAAAAGCTGAAAGGGAGAAAACCTGTAATCCCTGAGGATCAGCGTAGAGCTATTGTTGAGGCTTTGAAGGTTGTTGACGAGGCGATATTAGGGTTCGAGGAGATGGATATGGTTAGGGTTATAGAGAAAATTAAACCTGACATAATAGCTTTAGGCTATGATAAGGAAGAAATAGAAAAGAATCTAAAGAAATATATAGAAGAGAAGAAACTTGGCATAGAAGTTATCAGGATAGGCCGCTTTGAGGGAAAGGAGCCTATTAGCTCATCTGATATTAGGAGGAAGATAATCGAGGAATATCAGAGCCAAAGTAACCTTAATAAGTGGGCAAACAATATCATAAGTAAAACTTTGTGAATACAGATTTTTAACAGCATTCTTTAAAAAAATTACAGCAAACAAAACGGCTTAAAGCCCTAAAAAAGCTAGAAGATTGAGATTTATTTAGACGCGTCTTAGGTTATCTAACAACCACGTAGATTCGAGCATATTAAGAAGGATTATAACACTTCTACTGCCTTCTTCTTTCGATGGTAGAAGGTGTCATAAATGTCAAAGTTCACTAAGAATTGGGAGGAGCCTAAAACCGGGATAAAATCCCTAATTAAACCCGACGCCCCATTGAGGCAGAAGATTGAATTAGCTGCTAGACGAGTTGAGGCGCAAATCCAGTACTTGAATGGCGCAATACACTTACTAACTGATAGGGATAAGGCGCTCTTCCAAAAGGTTGTTGACGCTTACTCTAGGCATGAAATGCAGAGAGCAAGCGTTTACGCGAATGAGCTTGCAGAGATTAGGAAGATGACAAACTTCATGATGAACGCTGAGTTAGCTCTAGAGAGGGTTGCGTTGAGACTTAGAACAGTCACGCAGCTGGGCAATGTTGCCGCAGCTTTAGCGCCGATTAGTAAGGTCCTCCAGAGTATACGTACAGGTGTGGCTGGTGTATTCCCTGGAGCTGAGCGTGAGCTCGGTGAGATAAGCATGATGCTTGATGAGATAATGATTGAGGCAAGTCAGACAACTGGTATGGCGCCGGACTTTGAGGTTGCGAGCGAGGAAGCCCAAAAGATTCTGAACGAGGCCGCAATAGTTGCCGAGCAAAGAATGAAAGAGAGGTTCCCGGAGCTACCTGCATTGAGGGCGCCATCTGAGGAGCTAGGTGAACTTAAGTAACAAATTTTCGGCGTATCTTCCCTTCCCTTTTTTGCAGTCTGCTACATTAATTCATGATTAAGGCAAACGTTAAATTTGCGTATCGCTTAAAAACTAGGAATACTATTTTCACCTTTAAGGCGCGCTTAAATGAGAGTAGGCTTTCACGTTTCAATATACGGTTCTGTTGACAGGGCTGTTGATAGGGCGCTGGAGATTGGATGTAACACGCTTCAGATATTCACAAGAAACCCACGTGGTTGGACTGCTAGACCACTAAGAGACGAAGAAGTTCAAGCCTTCATAATTAAGGTTGAAGGAAATGATGTTAGGCCTGTTTTCAGTCATATGCCATATTTGTCAAATTTAGCTTCGCCGAAAGATGAAGTGTATACAAAATCTATTGAAACGCTTATAACTGAAATGAATAGATGCGAAAGGCTCGGGATCCCTTATTTGGTGACACATCTAGGAAGCCATCTTGGATATGGCGTTAAGATGGGATTAGAGAGAATAATTAAAGCCATAGATGAAGCGTTCTCAGTTGCCGGCGATAGAGTTACTCTTCTTCTTGAAAATACGGCTGGAGCTAAAAATAGTGTAGGTGGATCGCTTACTGAGCTCCAGTACATAATTGAGCAAACAACCTATCCGGATAGGATTGGAATATGCTTTGATACATGCCATGCATTCGCAGCCGGCTACGATCTGAGAACCGAGAAGAGCATAGATGAAGTTATAAGGGAGATAGAAAAGACGGTGGGCTTGAATAGACTAAAACTAGTTCACTTAAACGACTCACGCGGCGACTTAAATTCGCATATAGATCGACATGAACATATAGGCCTCGGAAAGATTGGAGAGAAAGGCTTTAGAAATATACTGCGAAGCGAATTTGCAAGCTTACCGCTAATACTTGAAACTCCAAAGAACGGTGTTAGAAGCGACTTAGATAACCTGATAAATGTAAAGAAGCTAGCGGGAGAACTCGGATAAATTTCACATAACACTTAGTATTCCCCATAAATTCATTTATCTCCTATCTCCCTCTTCTGTCCATATTGTTTGGGACGCTCCATATTTTTTCTCCACTTCTCAAGAAATAAGCGGTCAACATCAATTTTAATTCCCTGAGTTTTCTCAACGAGACCTATGAAATCCAGAATATAAAATATTACATCGATAAGTTCCTCGCAAATTATATTCCAGTCTTCACCCTTTTTGTATGCATCAGCAGCCTCACCTAGCTCAACAAAAGCCCAGAGAAGCTTCTGCGTTAAAGCAGATTCATCGTTAGGAAAACCCTTGGTGTTCACAAGCTCTCTAACAAGATATTTAGCTTCATTAAATGTGCATCTATCCATAATGTGCTCTCCACCTTTATTAAGGCTATACGTTAGAAAATCTATTTTCAAAATTATTTTTAAATTATTCCAACGGGTTTCTTTAGAAACTCGAAGATTTCTTCAATCTCCTTAAGTTTGCTTCTCAGCATTGCTATCTTATTCTGTAGTGGGCTGCAGATTTTAATGTATTCTTCCTCGCTTATTTCTCCAAGGTTATAGGCAATTGTGATCCTTTCAATCTCTAGGTTTGTCTTTTTAATCTCATCTTGTATTTGGCTTGAATATGGTTCTAAACCTACTGTCATGGATCTCAAAATCTTAAACTTCTCGTCAAGTATTGTGAGGTATTTCTGTCTGAACTCAGAATAGACTTCTTCGGTGAGCTTCCCCTTCTGTGCATCTAAGATTCTGATTTTTTTGATAGAATCCTTAATTTGCTCAATAACTCCTCTTATTTCATCTATGGTTTCATCTATGGTTTTCTGTTTTTTAGGAGCTTCCCTAACTATTTTCATTTTTAATTGCATATCACGCCACGTAGAGAAACCAATAACTTGTGCTTCTAGATCGCGAAGTATTCGTCTCATTGCTTCGTATTCTCCATATGCTTTCGGAAATACTATTGATAAAACTATGATGTCCTTATCTCTCTCACCTCTTAACTCGCATGGTATAAAGACTCTTTGCCCGGATCCCAGGGTAACGAATGATATATTAAATGAGCCATCCCCTCGGATTTCGCTCTTTATTGAGTGATGATCTATTAGTGACGATGGCATTTTACTGAGCAGCTCCCTTAAGTAATCGTACAATAGCTCGCTATTTTGGATAACCTCTCTTATTGGTAGAATAAATAGGCGGTTGTCTCCCTCAGATATTATTTCACCGACTAACTCGCGCACTTTTACCCTACCCATTAGGCTTAAACCTTGTGCTCTAACTGATGGAATATATCCACCGAAGAAAACCATAACCACCCCAGTAAAGAGAGCCACAAATATTGTAAATACGGACCATCCTGTAGAGGATGCTGTAGGTATAGTTGTTAAAGGCGGCATAATTAATGTTAGGATATAACTGCCTACAAAACCTATAAATGTTCCCAATAATCCGAAAAGCAAAGTTTCAACTATGAAAACAAAGAAGGTGTTCCGTGGATCAAGACCTAAAGTTGCTAAAGTAAATAATTCTCTTTTCCTTTCTTCATAAACTGAAGCCATTGTTACATACATCATTAACCCGGCTATGGTTAATGGAATGAGGTATGGGATGAAACCTGCAGCTGAGATTTCGAGATGCCACTCCATTAGCACTGCTAAGCCATCTTTATTCGCTATTACTGGAAGTCCAAGTGAGTACGCCGTCTCCCTAGCGATTTCCATTGGGTCGAAACCTGGTGCTGTTAGCACAGTTATCTCGGAGATCCCTATCGTTGGATCATTTATTGCGCCTATTGGGAGCAAAATTGTTCTTGTTACATCCTCAAAGAGAGTGCCATTATCTATTCTTCTGAGATCAAGCAATTGTAAAGGATCGAATTTTCCGATTACACGGAATAAACCTAGGCTTCTAATTCCAAAATCCTGGACTCCCATTGAAGTAACTAACACCTCGTTTACACCCAACATTACGTAGTCTCCAATTGCAACACCATAATTTTTGGGGAGGAGAACAACTTTCTCACCCTCCAAAAAATCCTTCCAGAAACCCAAAACATACTTAGAGAAGTTGTAATATTTATCCATAAAAGCAGGGTTAACGCATACTATATTGGCTGTTGTCGGCTCCTCCAAGCCAACTTTTATAATTCCAGTCCGAGATAGTTGGCCACTTCCCTTATATTCTTGTCGTTTAACTGTTTCTATGTAACTAATATTCATGCACCACTCGTTTTTCTGAAGCCACTTCACATCATATACGCTTAATCCAACAGCGTACCTGTTACCCGATTCTATAATTATACCTGAAATTTTCGTGCCTGGCCAGGATCCCTTCACTCTAGTTTCTCTCTCCATAGATACATTTACGAAAAGTATAGAGGAAGAGACAACTATTACTATGGTAGCCAGGGTTAACACCGTTCTAAAGGGTCTTCTCTTTAAGCCCCTAACACCCATCTGTAATGCAAGATTAACCATAGGGGTTTTTCTTATCGAGGCCAGCATCATAGCAAAGTATATTATTGCACCAGTAGCGAACGCCCCAATAAGGATTGAGGGAATATCATTTGCTTGAACGGCTGTATTCATTGTATTTTCGATAATCCAAGCGCAAGCTATTTTTGATGGTGGATTCGTTAAAGAAAATAGCACTATCAGAAGCGAAAAAATAAAAATTTTTGTTATGAGTCTTGCTTTACTTTTTTCCGGCTCCTCAAAGATGAAACTTGAGAGAAGTGAGGCCATTCCGTAGATAAAAAGATATAAACAAATATTGCTTATAATGGTGATAAACTTTATGTTTGATAACCATTTTTTCAAGTCATCTATTCTTGTGATAAATATATTCATCCCATTAAGGGCAGCGTCATATTCTTTCTCTTTGTATAGCGATAAAGACCTTTTAACTAAATTATTGAGGGCACCATATTCCTTGACTTCACGGCTTAAAGAAAGACCCATAGAACTTAACCATTCGAGTTCCTTACCAAGAAATTTAATCTCTTTACTACTGCAAGATTCAGCTGCGTAATGCATCCAATTTATGAAGGAAGTATTCTCGTCAACAAATACTCTCAGCGGTGGATATTGATATTTTGACTTTGCAGTTGACATGAAGGATATAACTATTTCATATCCTAACGGAACAAAGTAGTAACTCTCATATCTTGTCTTTAATATATCGCCTTCAATTGTTGCCCTAGCAGCTGGTTTCACAGAGATTACGGAAGACTCGCCTGTAATTGGATCGCTACTTGAGATCGCAACAATCTTCCCTTTGAGAACCCAGCATACAACTTCTATCAGAATTTTATTTTCTGAAACCTTTTGATCTACACTGATCTGCAGGTTTAGGTATTCAGTCTTGCCATTTGTATACCGAGCTGTGAATGTTACATCTTCGATGAAAACATTATTGACTTTGATTAGTGTATAATTTTCTAGGATGGATAACCTTGTCAACCTGGGGGGTGTGAGCGTGCTGGTTCTTGATATTTCTCCAAGAGGTATGCTGATTTTGCCTGTTTCATTTGTTATTAACTCTTTCTCCACGTATCCCAAAACTGTAGATAACGCGATTAATACTGAAACATTGTTGATGGGAGTGTTTGTTCTATACTCTCTTAAGTACAATGTTAACCATACACTGTTAGTTTCAAAGGATCCTTTAACCTCATGACATACAAAAAGATTTAAAAATAGAGACAGGAATAACGCTAAAACTATTATACTTTTACTTTTCATCTTCTCCTTCTTCCACCTAATTCCATTAATTTCGTCTCATACTCTTCTTTTAATTTCCTATAAATCTTGTATTCCACTAAACCATTGCTATACATTGCCTCAAGTTTTGAGAGCATACTTTGATAGCGTTTATATTCTAGGGGCTTTTTAAGTCTCCTGCTTTCGAGTAGCAAAGATAAGATTGATAGCGGTAAGGATACGAGAAATAAGAGAAGCCAAGCATTAAATTGTATGCTGCACTGTAGCACACCGCTGTAATTGTTAGTTAAACTTATGGTAGTTTTTCCAAAGTAAATCCCTGAAGAGCATGAAATTTCATATGTTCCGGAGGGTAACAGGCATAGTAAGAAACCGTCTTCATCAGATTCCAGCTCAAATGATTTTAATGTTTCTGTCAAATAGCCGCTTGCCACTCTTCTCAAGAGTACCCTTTTCAGCAGTATCTTTGATTTTGAAATTGGTCTCCCTAGAGGATCTGTAACTCGGAGCGCTACCTCAAAGACTGGGACCGTAATTTCTAAACTTTTACTTAATTCGGTATTTACCATTCCAGAAAATACTTCTACACTATTCCAGTCAACAAAAACGGTATAATTGTCAACGAAGAGATTACTGAACTTGACGTAACCGTTTTTATCGGTTCGACCTTTTAAAGCAACGTGTCCGGTGCTATCTTGTAAAAGGACGGATGCATTTGATAATGGATATAACGCAGATGTTGATGAAATTATTTTAAATTCCAGAGAGGTTCTATTACATTTTATAGTTATCCTCTCTGGTTTACTAATTTTCATAATTTTTTCTCCGATTATTTTACCAGCTTCAACTACTATCTTATATGTTCCATTCCAAACATTTCTAAAAGCAGCAATGCCCTCCTCATTTGTTTTTGATACCCAAACTAAATATTTTGTCTCGTTTAAATTAGACTGGTCGTAGAGAAGGACTACAACCCCGGGTATGATGTTATTCTCTAGGTCGATACATGTAACGTTAAGTTCGTAAGCCCATGTTTTAACAAGTATTATTCCGGGCGCGTTAACATGTATTTCTTGCCAACCAACTACTCTATTATTGTCTCTTATAATAACCGTGTATGATTTTTTTTCTAAGGTAGCATTAAAGTGCCCCGTATTATTTGATTGACCGAACGATATTAAATTACCGTCTGAATCATATATAGTGACATTTAATCCTCTTAAGTACATATTTCCCAGCCAGTTACTTATCAGAAGAGTTACATTAAAGAGTAGATTTTCATTTTCGGGGTCAGCAAAATAATATTCATTTGAGACTGAAGACGAAGCCAATTGCTCTAGAGCGGCACTAACGTATAAATTTAGTATTAATGACGCCACTAATATGAAAGTGAAGGAGTATGCCATATTATATTTCTTTTTCATTATACATTTTCCCTCAGTAGCTCCGATATCCTAAATATTTTCAGGTCTATTTCATCAATATAACTTCTAATCTCTGACATTTCCTTTTCTATTTTCCTCAATGAACCCTGCAACGTGCTTATTTTTGTTTCATAGATGTTTCTGCTGATTTCGCCTACTGTAAACCTTACCTCAAGCTCTTTTATTTCATCCTTGAGTTGGGAGGCCTTCAATTCTAAATCCATGATTTGGCTAATTTTATCTCTTCTTATTGAGGCCCAATTTTCAGATAGAATATTTAAGCGCTGTCTGCAAATCTGTTTTGCTTCCTCAACTTCCTTCGATCTTACTGAGTTATCTCTCTCCCGAACAATTAGTAAATAACGCTCAATAATTGATAGCTCTTCCTCAAACGTTAGCGAGGATAAAGCGCTATTAATCCTGTTTATTATCTCTTGCCATTTATAAACAGGTGAATATACCTCTTTGTAGTAGAGGTCTTCTCTGAAAACGTTACTAAATTCTTGCACCTCAAGTTTACTTATACCAATCTTTTCCTTCGCCCATTCAATTTTAGCTCTAGCTCTAAGCACTTCCAAGTTTTCCCTGATTTTAAAAATTTGTTCTATTGATGGAGAGAGGTTGTCACTCAGTTCATCCAGGAGAATTTTATAAATGTTTTCAGAGATCTCGCCAGATTTTAGTAGCTTCGTGAGCTCCTCAAGTCTTACAGATGAATCTTTTATTTCTCTAACACACTGTTGAAAGGCTTTTAATTGATCGTTCACTTCATTTTCTATAACTCTAATGGATAAAGGCCATATTGGAGATTGTTTTTCTTGGGATGATTGAAACTCTTCGAGATTCTTTTGTATAATATTGAGGGCCTTTCTTTTTGTTTTACCCTCATTTTTTAATTGCTTGAGCCGGAAAATTGACAATTATATCACTTTATTGATTTTTCCTGCTTAGGAGAAAAGTATGCTTTCTTCTGATATATTTTTTTCGCCATAAAATGAATAAATAGAATTATTAGACGAGATGGAAAATAAAAAAAGATTTATACCATACTTTTCTCATAAAAACTTGTCCGTATCAACATTGATATATGCGGTGAAGTAAGTGAAGATTCAAAGCATCTTAAAAACATTAACGCTTCTGATGATTTTGGTTCTACTTTACATAAATCTTTTTGCGTATTTAACCAAGGTAACTTATGCTGAAACTGGTAACAATAAAGTGAAAGTCTATGGTTTAGTCTTCGACTATTATTCTAATAACCCTTTGTGTGGTGCTAAAATTACAGTTGCTGAACGAATTTTAGGTCAGCAGCTCGGACAGCAAATGAGTAT
>JAWCEH010000012.1:0-44880 GCA_038859955.1 Bathyarchaeia archaeon
GGATCCCTGATGATGTGGCGGTTGAGATTCCGGCTAAAGTGGACGGTAAAGAAGTGCATAGGATACAGGTAACCAGCTTACCGAAAAATATAATGAAGTATGTGATGTATCCGCGAATGATAAGAATGGAGTGGGCGTTAGAAGCCTTCTTGGAAGGTGGCAGAGACCTGCTCTTTGATTGGCTAATAGTTGATCCGCGAACGAAAAACACAAAGCAGGTTGAAGCAGTTATTGATGATTTACTTTCGCTCCCGGAGAATAAGGAGATGGCTGAGCACTTCAAGTAACCTAACGATTTAACCCCTTGGAGACGTCGCTAAACTTAAGAAAATGTTGGTGGGCTTTAACTCCCAATTATTTATATTTAAAGCCAGAAGATAAAAATGATTAATATTTTTAGATAACCTCCTAAAATGCGTAGAAAATTAAGTAAACGCTTAAGGCTAACATTAGTAGTCCGCTTATTAGATTCAGCCACCTTTGCTCTGTAGAGAACCACTTTTTTAATCGGCTGCTCTTAATTTTCAATAGATAGATACCTAAGGTTATCACTAGGAATGGTACAATAATAATACTATTATATAGTGTAAGAAGAAAAAGCCCCTGCACTTGTGTTTCTAGGTCTGCTATAAGACTTAGGGCGATTAGGTATGGACCTGACGTGCATGGGAGGAGGAATATGCTTGTGACTATTCCCGTGAGAAAAGCTGATAGGGGTTTGTTGGAAAATCTTCTTAGTTGAGTAGTAACTTTTTCTGAGATGAACTTTGGGACACGCTTAAACCTTCTATTTAAGAGGCTACCGATAGTTTCTCTAAAGCCTATTGACAATCCGAGGAAGCCAAAAATAAAGTTCAGTACCGACCTAAATCCAAGGGACAAACCTAAAATGACAACGAAAATTCGCGCCTCACGAATGTAACCGATTAACTTCCATATCCCAATACCCATCATGAAATAGGCTACGAAAATCGCTATTGAGAACGCTACCCCAAATTTTAATATGGCTTCTCTTCCAAATCGCATAGCAACTAATGAGAGAAAAACAATAAGAATGAAAAATTCACATGGATTTACAGCGTCTACGGATGCAGCCATAATTATAATGGGCAAGAGATGAAGGAAGCTTGTCTGAGACTTTATTTTATTTTTAAACAGCTCATTTAATTTTGTTCTAGCTTCATCTTTTAATAGGTCCGTACTTCCGTTAGATAAAAATATTTTTGTTGCGTTACCAGAGTATGTAAGCGCTTGCTCCAGCGTATTCTCATCATATCTTGAAATCACGATTGCCATTAATTCTCCATTCTGGAAAACTAGCGTTAGTGGGATTGAGTATCGTATATAGATCTCCTGCCAATTTAATCCCCTTGCCATTTCGCAGGGAGTACAAAAGTCAGGTGGAAGTACGGAAACGCCATGTGTAACTAATAGGTTAACTATATTTAAAAAATCTTTAAGATTGTTTGAGTTATTCAAGTAATAGAATGTCATTTTTACTTCAGCGTATTTACTAAGGTAAATTTTCATATCATTTGAACTCTTAAATTCGGGAAAATCATAAATGAGAACTTCAATATTAGTAATAGCATCAACAAAAATGATTTGTAGTAGTAAAAAAACCGTAATCCCCCAAAAAATTACTGAATAAGGCTTATTCGGCAACATTAGGCTACCCATGCGTAAATAGAGCGCTGAGATTTAATAATTTTTTGGTTATATAATTATAATAAAGAGAATTGCGGGTCTCAATCCTTAGATAACTGGTAAAAGCGAATTAACAATAGTTTCATTCTTTATATAGCCAACAAGAAACTTTTACTCCATTAACATCAATCATGGGAGGCCTTTTTTGAGTACATATATCCATTTTGAAACGACATAAGTGCGCATATTTACAGTAGGGTATTGCGAACTCTTTAACTTCTATACCTGGGGGCTTTGTCTTTTTAGTAAACCATTCGCTTCTTTTGCTATACTCCGGTAGAGCTTCTATCAAGGCCTTGGTATAGGGATGGTATCTTTCTATGAGCACTTTCTCAGCAGGTCCTGCCTCTACGACGACTCCTCTATACATTATTGCTATATCATCGCTTATGTAATAGGCTGTTGCTAGGTCATGCGTTATATAAATGAATGATACTTTATCATCATCTCGAAGACTCTTAAACATATTCAGTATATTCATTCTCATAGAGGCATCGATCATAGATACAGGTTCATCCACAATCATTAGATTAGGTTTAGATAGGAGCGCTCGAGCAATAGAAACTCTCTGCAATTCTCCACCCGAAAATTCTCGTGGATATTTGCCTTTCACATCCTTAAAGGATAGCCCCATAAAACTTAGCGTATCATCAATATACTTAGATGCAGCCTCATAATCTTTTACTCCTAACAAATTCCTTGTGGTCTCATAAAGGTACGTTTCCACTTTCTTTAGCGGATTAAACGTGTCATAAGGATCCTGAAAAACACCTTGAACCTCTTTTAAAAACCATAACTTATCTTTTGAACTGATCTTATGCAAATCCTTACCTTTATAAAGGATCCTCCCCATGCTTGGTTCAATTATTCCAAGTATTATCCTTGCAAGTGTGGTCTTTCCACATCCGCTTTCACCAGCAATCGTAAATATTTTTGGTTTATTCTCTATAGCGAGGGATACGTGATCTACCGCTGGAAATTTAATTCTGCCAAGAAAACCATAACCAAATATTTTGCTCAAATCTATAATCTGAAGCAGAAAGCTCTCACTCATAGAAATCACATCCTTACGTGGAGTATTGCCAGCACTCAACATAACGACCAGGTTTTACTTCGCGTAGAGTAGGCGTCTCTTCCTTGCATTGTTGTTCGGAGAATGGGCATCTAAGACTAAACCTGCAGCCTGGTGGGGGATTCTTGAGGTCAGGTGGATGCCCACTTAAACCTTTACGTTGAGATTTATCCCCTAATCTTGGCAGTGCTCTTATTAGAGCTTGAGTATAGGGATGTAAAGGATCTTCAAAGACTTCCTCTGTTCTCCCTACTTCTGCAAGTCTACCAGCATACATAACAGCTATTCTGTGAGTCATAACTCCATGGACTCCCATATCATGGGACACTATCACAACTGTGTTTTTGAAAGATTCCTGGGAGTCTTTCAGCATTGCTAAAACTGTTTGTTGATTTATAACATCAAGAGCTGAGGTTGGTTCATCTGCTAAAATTAAATCCGGTCTCATCAGCAACGCTAGGGATATTACTACTCTTTGTCTCATACCTCCGCTTAACTGGTGTGGGAAAGCCGACAATACATCCTTAGGGAGCCCAACTTGCTCCAAATATTTTCCAGCTTCTTCGTATGCTTCGGTTTTACCCATATTAGCGTGCAATTTAAACATTTCTGCGAAGTGGTCTCTTATCCTCATGGTGGGGTTCAATACATTCATGGAACTCTGAGGTATATAGGAGATGTGCTTCCAGAAAACATCTCTTTTTAATTGCTCTCTATTTAAGGATGTTATTGGAAGAACCTTTCCCTCTTTAGTGTAAAGATGAACGGCTCCGTCCTTCAATATTAGTGGGGGTTCTAAATATCCATAAATTATCTTAGTGAACGTTGATTTGCCGCATCCAGATTCTCCCGCTATACCGAAGATCTCATTTCTAAATAAGTCTAATGATACCCCGCTAACGGCGTCTACATACAATTCATGTTGCGAGGCAGATGCATATGCAGGGTTCAGTAAATAACCGCCTTTTAAGTTAGTTGCTCTAAGCACTAGTTCCATGGGGGATCACTTCATTATACGATGTAAATACTCACTTAATCCCGTGGAAACTAGATAAAATGAAACGAAAATTAATACAAGAGTTACAATTGGAGCTGTTATCCACCACCATATTCCTCTGAAAAGAGCGTAATAATTTAGAGCCCAATAAAGCATTACACCTAACGTGTTATCACCTAGTAATGATAGACCGAATATTGCTAAGCCTGACTCCGTGCCTATGGAGAAAAGTATTGTGTTGGTGAAATTCACAAGATGCCATCCAAGTATATAAGGCATTATCTCAAAAAGTAGAACTTTTCCAGTTTTCATACCCGAAAGTTTAGCCGTATAAACAAAGGTTCTCTCCTAAGAGAGGGAGGAGAATTGGTGGGCAACGAGACTACTTGGACTCAAGCCCTCACCTAAGTATGTGCTTTACATACATCCAGGTCCTGATGAAGTTAAAGCCCTTGCTATGGTTAGGCATGAGCTAGACTGCTTAAGAACGTTGGTGCCTGAGGCTGCCGAGATAGTCATAAGAAGAAACCCATATCTGATGGGTTGGAGGCGTATAGCCCCATTCGCATGGCCATACGATGCGTGCGTTAAGGGTATAGGATTCAACTTAATGATGTATCCATACAATATAACAGAGGTGCGTAGAGCGCTTGTTTTCGCCATAAACTTCAAAGACATATATGAGAGCTTCCGAGGAGTTGATGGGTCTCTCCCATCCACCACACCGCTTCCAATAGTGCCTTATCCATTCGCTGTTGATGCATACATTAAACCAATGCTGTCAGACCTCGTAAAACTCGGCTTAGACACGCAAACCGGCTGGTGGAAGTACGATCCAGTGGAGGCTGAGAGATTACTCAAATCAGTTGGGTTCACGAAGGGAGCGGATGGTAAATGGAGGCTACCTACTGGTGAACCTTGGAAGATAAGCATAACCGCGCCCAGCGGCTTTGAGATGGAATCCCTGAGAATCGGCTTCTTGGTTGCAGATCAATGGAAGAACTTTGGTATAGACGTAGAGGTTGAACCAGTAGAGGCGGGTGTATTCTCAGCTAGGGGCGCTAAGGGAGACCCAGGAGGAGCTGGCACTAGATGGCCTGGATGTACACTACTATTAGAGCTTACGCCACACATACAAGGGTGGCATTCAAAATACTTTGATCCGAATGCGCCAGGACTTGGATGGGCCAACTACTCATTCCCGAAGAGAGCTGAGTTAAACGCCATTATAGAAGAGATGGAGAGCACACCTACTTGGGAAGAAGAGAAATTGATAGAGCTTGGCAGAAGAGCTCTATTAATATGGGCTGAACAGATGCCATGGATAGGCTTCTTCCCAACACCATTCTACACGCTTCAAGACGGCTATGCCTGGGATGGATGGCCAACATATCCAGAAAACTACTATATGGACCCAGTTTCATGGTGGGCTCAACATATGTTCGTTATACTAAAGCTATATCCAACTGGAAGAGCCCCGACGAAGGATGCACTACCAAAACCGGGATGGGTACCTATTGAGTATTCCAGCGTATGGATTGTTAGCGATGTCCCAGCATTTACAGGAGCTGACGGTTTATCTTATGGACCCTATAGTATGGGAGATTACGTACGCATACCAAAGGAGGATGCCGAAAGATTAATCGCTCAGGGGAAGGCCAGCCATGTACCTCCAGTCCCTGTTTACGTAACTGTATATGCTAAGGCTAGCATACCAGCCTTTACTGGCACTGATGGTAAGACATATGGTCCATTCAAAGAGGGCGATGCATTAGTTATTCCGAGAGAAGATGCCGATAGACTTGTTGCTGAGGGCAAAGCCACATATAGCCCACCAGTCCCAGCCCAAATACCCGAAATTGCAAAAGCCGTCTCAGATCTAGTTGGAAAAGTTTCAGCATTGGAGACAACGCTCACCGCGATGAGAACCGAATTGACTTCTGCTACATCCGACTTAAAGAGCAGCGCATCCACTATGAGCACAAGCGTATCAGCTCTAAGAGATGACGTCTCAGCTCTGAAAAGCGAGATAGCTGCGCTTAGGAGCGAATTATCAACAATAGCAACGGTAAGCTACGTCTTGATAGTGCTAGTTATAATAACCCTAGTGGCTACAGTAGTCCTACTGTTGAGAAAACCCGCATCTTAGTAAATCACTTTTCCTTTATTTTTTTATTTATTCCTGAATAAATTGCAATCTTAACCAAGTTTATTAAGGGCTTCGAAATGAGGTGGGTGTGCGAAGATTTTGAGGGTTTTCACCTCGTTATGAGAGAGAGGTATTTTAGAGATATCTTTAATCCTACTATGGCTTTCGCTCTCAAGTATATCTGATTCATAAGCTTCTTCGATTTTCCAGAAGGTGGTAAACCTAGCGTTAACATCGATTCCATGCGCCTCATAAAGTCTTAAGACTATGCCTTTGTTATCCTCAGCCCTCTTAAGAGCTGAGATTACTACATTTTCCGGTTCAACCTCAAGGAATGAGTAGTTCCTCGGCAAAAAGCCTTCATGCTGCTCCTCCATCTTAGCGATTAATGGATAGTTAAATTCGTATGCTTTTCTCACTGTTTGGGCTTTTCTCCAGCAATTTTTATGCGGGTATAGCGCGAAACTAAATTTATTTAAGCCTTGATCCGCTATCTCCCGCTCCTTAAAGAAGTCTTCTGCGCCTTTAATTTCACCCCATTTTGGTGGGTATGAGGGGCTTCTAAGCAGTGATAACCTAATGATGTTATTGGCTTGATCATAGCCATACTTTGAGTCATTTAATATTGATAGGCCATACTCGCCACTCTCACTCGTATAATCTATCCATTTCTGACATGGGGCCTCGTATTTAGCTCTATCATAAAGCGTCGCCTCATGAGATGATGGGTTTCGACGCTTAATGTAGCCGAAGGGTATTTCACAAGTTGTATAATCGCTGTGGAAGCTAAATGGTATAGCTAATTTAGCCATTCTGTGAGCTGCATGCCAATCCACCTCAAAATCCATGTACAGCATAGGTATATTAGAATATAGCTTAATGTATATGGTAAATATTGAGTCTTCTCTACCATTCTGCTTAAACCTATATTTAACAAGCACCTTAGCTCTCACAGGGCCATTCTCGACGACCTTAACCTCCTCAGGTTCTTTAAGTTCAACATACTTTACGCCGCCAGGCTGCTGATAAACGTATACTTCCCATGCATCGAAGCTTGCAGCGTCAAAATCATAGAAGAGAGGCTTTCTACCCGGATATGGTTGATCCTCAAATATTTGAACCCTTACGCCGCCATTCCCAATAAAGTTTAGATCCAAACTTCTCTCATATAATTCCCTTATTGTACCTGAGCGCTTATCTATGGATACTTTAACTCTTGAATTTTCTAGAACTATCTTTTCGTCATCCTGATGTACTTTAATGTCCTTTTGATAGGTTTTCCAAGCATCTTGCGGAACAAGTTTGTAGAGCGAGTATCCGAGCGATGGAGTTTCGGCGATAAACAATAGTTTCTTTTCATCCCGCAATATTTGGGATGGAACCACATTGCCCATAAAGTCTACAACCTCAACTGGACCAATATCCTCACCTAATTCGATCTCCACGGGACTTGTTCTCCTCCATGGTAAGGGATTAAAAACAAGTATTGGTCGCCCCTCGCCTTTAGTGTTTACCTTTGAAGATATTGTCTCTAAAGATGAATTGAGTGATTCTATGGCAAACTTCTCCAAGTCTTTGAAGTCTCTCTCGCAGTCTTCATAGATTTCTTTTATGCCTGAACCAGATATTGTATCGTGAAACTGATGTAATAGAGTCCTCTTCCAAAACTCTCTCAACTCTTCTTGAGGATATTTCCCGCCCATAAAACTTGCTAAAAGAGCTAATCTTTCAACAATGTCTAAGAGAATCTCCGACCTTCTATTAATCCATTTAAACCTCGACTGTGTGGTATAAACTCCCCTATGAAACTGCAGATAAAGTTCGTCGGAAACCACGGGAATTTTAGCCTTACCCACATGCCCTTCAATAACCTTGAAATAATCTATAACCTTAGCATTGCTTACACTTGCCGGCAGATCCGGGCTTCCCACCCAACTTAATAACGTCTTTAGATCGCTTTCTCTAGGCCCACCCCCATGATCCCCAACACCATAGAGTATCAATAAATCGCTTACACCGTGAAGGAGACTAAGCCTCATCAGCTGGTTACTAAAGCGTCTTATGTTCTCATCTCTAATCTCCTCACTATAACTTCCCAAAGTCTGATGCGAGAGTATCCTGGTTCCATCAGGCGACTCCCAGAAGAATATATGAAATGGATAATACGTCATGTCATTCCAAGATAATTTTTGGGTTAGAAAATATTTTATGCCTGATTTAGCCATTATTTGAGGCAGGGTCCAAGAAAAGCCGAAACTATCAGGCAGCCAACCTACCTCAGCATAAAAACCAAATTTTTCCTTAAAATACCTTTGCCCATAAAGGAACTGTCTCGCTAAGGATTCGCCTGATGGAATGTTAGAGTCAAATTCAACCCATGATCCACCTACAATCTCCCAACGGCCTTCCTTAACTCTCCTCTTAATCTCATCAAAAATCTCAGGATAATTTTTCTCCATAATTTCATAGTAGCATGCACTACTTTGACAAAATGTGAAACCAGGATACTTTTTCATAAATTCTAGTACCGACTGAAAAGTATCTCTGCAAACGCGGAGTGTTTCCTTAAAAGTCCAAAGCCATTCAGCGTCTATATGCGCATGACCAATTAAATACCATTTAGACGTCTTCATTTATAAGACCCCCTGAAGAGCCTGAAGGATAATTATTAATTACAAATATAAAAGACTTGAGTATTATTTAGTTTTTAAAATACCTAATACCTTCCGTGCACTACCCGCCTTTAGCCGAAGTCTTAAATTGCCATTCAGAAGCGGTATGTACTCCTTCACCCCGTCATCATCGCCTCTCTGGTTCTATGCACGTTTATTCATTGGGTGCTTGTTAAGATAAATACATTTCTTAGAACCACAAGCATGCTTTACATATGGTCATTAAAGTCTAAAATCGCTATGATAGATTCTATATGTAAAGACTTGACTCCTGTCCTTGCAACATATTTGTCTACCTCATCCACACGACAAGATTGGGACTCTTCTTGAATGGTCATATAAAGAAGCTTGTTAGGGCGGTCTCGAGGACGCGTAAATGCTAAAGCGGATGATATGATTTTCAGCATAAATCTGCATGCTCTAGCCATTAAAGTAAGCATCGCTATTTTAATATGCCAGAAATAGCCTTTATCTTCAATTAATACTTTTATCGCAATATTATGGTGAAAAATTATAAGATTAATAGCTGTAAGTAATATGTGAGATGAATTGAGATTGTTCTTCAGCAAAAATATATGGATTACAAAAACTTTGCTCTATTAGAGGAGAATCATTTTTATGCAAACGGGCGTCGGCACCTTTGTAACATGACCTGTTAATGAGAGTTCGCCTGTCTGCTGGTCTATTCTAAAGGTTACAATAGTATCTGTATCTTGGTTGGCAACAAAGAGAAATCTGCCAGTTGGGTCGATAGCAAAATTGCGGGGCGTTTTGCCCTGAGTTGCTCTGCGACCTACATATGTAAGTTTCCCGGTGTCCTCATTAATTGCGTAGATTACAATGTCATTAAGACCGCGATTTGAGGCGTAAACAAATCTGCCTGAAGGATGGACATGAATATCTGCACCTGTATTTGCGTTAGCGAAATCCACTGGCAGAGTGGAAACAGTCTGAATCTCCTTAAGCGTACCATTATTTTTGTTGTACGAGAAAACTGTTAATGTAGAACTAAGCTCATTAATTAGGTAAGCATATCTGCCGTTAGGGTGGAAAGCTAGTTGGCGCGGTCCATCGCCAGCTCTCACTTGAAACCAAGGCTCGTCGTTAGGCTCCAGCTTTCCGCTGTTTGAATCAAACTTATAGACCATAATCTTGTCAATTCCAAGATCGGGAACTAACACGTGTCGATTATCGTTATCTAATGCGCATGCATGGGCATGAGGTCCCTCTTGGCGTTTAGGGTTAACGCTTGAACCACGATGTTGAATGAAGTCACAGGCATCTTCTAGGCTTCCATCCTTCCGTATAGGTAAGACGCATACGCTGCCGCTCATGTAATTAGCGACTAAAACAAACCTTCCAGTTCTATCAACAGTCACATAACAGGGATCGGTTCCCATGGTTGGCTTTATATTTAGAAATTTCAATCCTCCTGTTTCCGAGTCCATCGAGAAAGCACTGACGGCGCCCGTTGGTTTTCCCTCAAAATTCTTTAGCTCGTTAACGGCATAAAGAAAATAATGCTTAGGATCAAAAGATAGGTAAGATGGGTTTGCAACACCCGATATCTTGCTACTGAACTCTAAGGCTCCGGAATCCTGGTCCGCACGAAAAACATATATGCCTTCACCCTTTCCAGCCAGAACTTCCCCAGTTCCGAAGAGTATTGGGAGAGTATAAGTTCCAACATAAACCATTAGTTCTTTCGACATATTCTATAAACCTCTCATCACTAATACTGCCCGCCTATTAGCACGAGTTTCTTAAGCCAAATATCTGTAGATTATTTTTCTATTTTGATATTAACCTCTTCAGCTATTTTTTCCAGGAAACTCATCGCCATATTTAGTTCCATATCGAAGATTTGTTCTGCATTTCTGGGGCCATTCTGCGAACTTGCTCCAGGAGCATCTTCTAATTCAAGTGATAACACGTTATCATACCCAATGGCTTTCATGGCTTTTAGGCAGCTTTTCCAGTCGATCTTCCCTTTTCCAGGCCTCCAGTGAACGTTTGTCGCCGCATCATTGTCAGATATGTGAGTATGGAAAATACGCCCCTTTAACCTCAATATGCTTATTGCCGGCGTTTCACCTGAAGGAAAAAGGTGGCTTGGATCCCAATTCATACCAATAGCTTTTGAACCCACATGCTCAATAAGCCTTAACATGCCATCTGCGTTACATATTAATCTGAAGGGGTGAGGCTCAATAGCGTAACGCATACCCGCATCCTCAACCAGATCAGCGAATTTCTTCATAAGAGAGACATAGCTATTCCAAACTAGATCCATGTCCAAGTCATATGGAAGATTCTCCGGCATTAAAAACGTCTGCATTAAAGGTCTTCTCTTTATATCTGGGCTAGGCATATCAGAGAATGGCCATGGGGCCACAGTGTTCACTATTTTTGTCCCAATATCGGAAGCCACTTCCACTAGTCTCTTAAAATGACTTAAAGCCTCGTCCTGATCTTCTTTTCTCAAGCTACTCATTCCCCTTGGTGTTGAGACGAACTCTGTTATTTCCATACCTAAAGAGCTTACAAGTTCTTTGAGCTCCCTTATTTTCTTAGGCGTGTAATATTCATCTAACGTTTTTTTATCCCAAGCGATTAACTCCACACCTTTAAAGCCCAATCTAGCTATTCTTTTAATAGCATCCTCATATGGTGCCTTCCAACAAATAGTCCATACACAACAACCAAACCTCATCCATAAAACCTCTGGTTAAGAGATAATACCCTCTTTACCCCTGTATTGATATAAAACTTGCGATTCCTTGCCTTAAGAATAAAGATAATAGTGGCGCCCTGGCCGGGATTTGAACCCGGGTCGGGCGGGCGACAGCCGCCTATACTAGACCGGACTATACTACCAGGGCTCCTACCAAAAATATTTATGGTTAAGATATTATACTTAAACGTTACGTCCTTTCCAACTTATTAGCCGCCGATTATTTTTGCTAGTATGGCGATAAAGATAAATTTGCAATTGGAATAAGTTTATCGACAAGAATATCCGTCATTAAGGGGGATGCAGAAAGGTTGACTGGTATAATGGTTAAGTGGCTTGGGCATGCTAGTTTCCAAATAGTGGCAGATGGAAAAAATATTTATATTGATCCTTATGAGGGCAGTTATGCTGAGAAGGCTGATATAATTCTGGTGACGCACTCGCATTTTGATCATTGCGATACATCAAAGATTGAGCGTGCACGTAAAAGTGACACTATGATTATTGCGCCTGCTGATTGTGCTTCAAAGATACGTGGAAATGTTAAGGTTCTTAAACCCGGAGACAGAGTTGCAGTTAACGACATAACTATCGAGACCGTTCACGCGTATAACGTTAGGCGCTTTAGGTCTCCTGGAAACCCATTTCATCCAAAAGGTTCAGGTCTCGGCTATTTAATAATGATAGGTGGCAAAACAATTTATCATGCAGGAGACACCGACTTCATCCCGGAAATGAGGGATCTTAGAGATAGAGGGATTTCACTGGCTTTACTCCCAAGCGGCGGCACATACACGATGGACAATCCTGAAGCAGCTGAAGCAGCCCTAGCAATAAACCCTGAAGTAGTAATACCGATGCACAGATGGGATACAAATCCCGAGGAATTTAAGAGAAAAGTTGAGTCTTCTTCAAAAATTAAGGTTGTCCTACTTAAACCTGGAGAGAAATACGAGATATAAGCAAAAACATTAACGATTGGTTGCTTCACGGGGGTCCTAAATCCTTAAACCTTAATCTAGGGGTAAATAGTAGTGGAGGAAATAAAGTTTTACAGTGAAAAGACTGGAAAATTCTATAGGCTTGTCAAGACGAGCACGTGGCCTTATCTCGAGATTTCAGGTATACGAATGCACAGAGCTGATAAAATAGATCCGAAAACCGATGCTATTATGAAGATTAAAGCTCTGGGAAAAATATACGGCTCAGTTCTAGACTGCTGCACAGGTTTAGGCTACACAGCCATTCTGGCGGCCAGGGCAAAAAACGTTAAAGAAGTTATAACAATAGAGAGAGACGAAAACGTGATTTTAATTGCTAAACAGAACCCCTTCTCAAGACCCCTCTTTGAGAACGAGAAAATTAGGATTATAATTGGAGACGCACTCCAAGAAATAGAGAAGTTCAGTGATGATCACTTTAATTTCATAATTCATGATCCACCAAGGATAAGCATTGCCCCAGAACTTTACTCACTAGAATTTTACAAACAATTATTTAGGGTTCTCAAAGATAATGGTAGAATCCTACATTACGTTGGAAAACCCGGAGAGAAGCAGGGGAAAAGATACATGAAGGGAATAATGGAGCGTCTAAGGCTTGCGGGCTTCACGAAAATTAGAAGAGTCGATTACGCCCAAAGCCTGATTGTTGAAAAGTAAATAAAAATTACTTGCATATAATTATTTGAGGAAACAGCAATATTTCAGCGATGATTGAGAATGAATATTTTCGTTCTAGGTCCAGCGGGCTCAGGCAAAAGTTTGTTCATCAAAAATTTTTCCGCTTATTTATCTAGTGAAGGTTATAGAATTAAGATAGTAAATTTGGATCCAGGGGTTCTAGATACGGGCTATAGGCCTGATTTTGACGTTAAGTCCATGTTCACAATCGAGAGCATTATGCGCGAAAGAAACCTAGGGCCAAATGGAGCTATACTTGAGGCTATGGATAGATTAGCTAAAATTGGACTGCCAAAATTTAGGGAGGCCGACTACATATTTTTTGATACCCCGGGACAGCTGGAACCATTTTTATTCAGAGATACTGGAAGAAGAATTATCGGCAATTTTGAGGATAGGTGCTGCCTATTTTTAGGGGATCTTCCAGCTCTTAGGGGAAATCTTGTAAGCTTCTACCTATATGCTTTGACAGCTTATTATACGCTTGAGACCGATACCATAGCTGTTCTGAACAAAATAGATCTTTTAAGTAACAAAGAGATAGAGGATATTAAAGAAGCCATTGAGAATCCAATAAACATTTCCACCAGAAGGCCTGTAAACCTCAGGGAGGAAATGGACATAGAGCTCTTAAAAGCTCTAAGTGCCTTCTTCCCACCTAAGAGGGTGCCGCTTATATCAGCCAAAACTGGAATTGGGTTTGAGGATATCCTAACGATCCTCTATGAGATCAAGTGTGCATGTGGAGACTTAACATAGTTTTAGTTCGCCTTACAAAATCCTTTGAATCAAAAATTCTAAATATTTTCTTTGATCTAAAATTATTTTGGTGCGCCAAGTTGGAGAAGCTGGGTGTAGGTTTCATAGGTTCAGGTTTCGTTGCACGCTTCCACACTTTATCCTGGACCGGTGTTAGGAACGCCGAGATAACAGCGATATATAATGTTAGAGAGGACAGCGCCCGTCGGCTTTCAAAATTAGCTGAGTCACTAGGTGTTGGCAAGCCGAAAGTTTACACTGATTTAAGGGAAATGCTCTCTGATCCATCAGTTAACGCCGTGTGGATATTGAACCCAAACTTCATGAGACTTGATATTGTGAAGACAATAACTGAGGAAGTGATGCAGGGTAAAACAAATCTTATAGGCGTATGCTGCGAGAAACCTCTCGCAAGGAACGTTGATGAAGCTGAGGAGATGATCAATCTTGTGGAGAAGGCCAACCTCCTACATGGTTACCTGGAAGATCAAGTATTCGCGCCGTCCGTCATTCGAGCGAGAGAAGCAATATGGAAATATGGTGCCAAATATACTGGAAGACCATACTTAGCTAGAGCTGCTGAGGAGCATGGCGGCCCACACTCGCCATGGTTCTGGAATCCACAGCTTTCAGGAGGCGGTGTATTATTAGATATGACATGCCACAGCTTAGAAGCCAGCAGAATCTTGCTTTTAGATCCTGAAAAGCCTAAGGAGTCGTTAAGGCCGCTTGCAGTTCAGTCTGTGATTGCGTCACTTAAATGGACAAAGGAACCATATGTATCCAGGCTTAGAAGGGATTTCGGCGTAGATTACGAAAAGACGCCAGCTGAAGACTATGCCTTAACACTAGTAGTTTATGAAGATGAGGATGGTAACATGGTGCTCTCAGAGGCCAGAACATCATGGAGTTTTGTTGGCCCAGGTTTAAGATTAACATTCGAGGTCTTGGGTCCAGAGTACTCTGTATCCGTGAATAGTCTACAGCAGGAATTAAATGTCTTCTTCAGTAGAAATGTTAAGATCCCGCCGACCGAAGAATTTGTTGAAAAGCAAGCTGCGGAACAGGGACTAATGCCAATGATACCAAACGAGGCGATAACATACGGCTATCAAGATGAAAACCGACACATGGTTGAATGTTTTCTTAAAAGTGTACAGCCCGAAGAAAACTGGAAAGATGGATTACTTGTGACACAGCTAATGATGGCAGCGTACATGTCAGCCGAGAAGGGCAAAAGAATAAAGTTCAGCCCTGAAACCTTAAGAGGCTATAAGCCAAAAGTACATCTAGGTGAATGGAAACCCAAATCCATAATGGAAGCCGAGTAGAATTAAACTGCCACAACGTGATACGCTGATTCACAATACGATTAAAAACCGTAAGCATATTGAATGTCTTCTATCTATAAAGGTCAAATACGAATTACGGAAGGAGAATGAGCAGTATACCCAACCCTTCTATTATTACTGTTTCAGTAATGCTCGTAACCAACTTTTTTACTAGGTTGCTAGACATCAGCAATTTCTCCGAATGTTCAACACGACCATAAGAGGTTAATCGTATAGCTGTAGGATGTTAGTGGACCAGCAGTGGATGTTGAATGGCATTTTAAGTTAAACTTATGCAAACAGTCTAAAATGACAAAAAATAGAAATATTATTTTAGATAATAAACTAAATATAGCATAAAATGGAGGTGCTAAAATTAATTAATGAAAGAAGAGACTTAAAAATAGCATATTTGTTGACTTTATCTCTGATATTAACATTTGCATCCATCTCGATTGAGAACCACGTAATTACACCAATAAAGGCCGATGCAGAGAAATTCACGTACTATGGTGTGGTTCCGGCGAGATTATGGCGTTATAACCTTACAGATGAATTTGACATTAATTCCGGGTGGAGGCTAGCATACACTCCTGGAACTACGTGGCTTCTTGCAATGGCATCTTGGAATGAATTTACCAATATAAGGGTTTACAACATCACTTATGGTGAGTTAATAGCTCAAGCAACACTTGGGAGAATGGAAAAGTATTATCTCCTGCTTCGCAATGGAACAGCATTTAAAGTTGAGTCTAATAATCCAATTTGCGTTCAAATTTTAAATTATGGAGAAATCCCTTTTGGAAACGAAACCTCAGTACCGGTTCCAAACACATTTTATCCCGCAACTGACGGAGCTTACGTTGGTAAGGAATTTATCTTTCTAGTCTCATCCGACCTTCAGAGAAGATTCACCATCTTCGCATTAGAGAAGTCGGAAGTTAAAATAACCAATGAAACTGGCGCGGTTATTAACACTTTATCCTTAGATCCAAATTCCTTCCAGTCCATCTTCTTGTATCCATGGCGCACTTATAGAGTTGAATCAACAGGTTACATAATGATTCAATGCGGAAACCCAGGGAGCTACTGGGATTATCATTACAGTTTCGCTATTCCATCAGTCCAAGGCGGCTTCGTTGGAACAGACTTCTACACCGTTGCGAACATGGGGATAGATGAGGTTGAAGATTGCGGTTTCCGTGCATCAGCAGTTGAAAAAGCGGATATCAAAGTTTATGACCTAAGGACGAAGGAAGTTCTGTTTGAAGCGACAGTTGAAGCCGGAAGCAGCACAAGATTTCAAGTTAGATCTAACGCGATAAAAATCGAAAGCAGCGCACCTATATCCCTATCTTTCGTGCATGATGGTTATGTCAGGCAGTCTCTGGGAGGTGGAACATATGGTTCATATGGTTCTGGAGTGCTATTTATCGCAGTAAAAGCTAATGAACCCACACCGATATATCTTCCAATAAACTCCACTTGTGAAACCTACATATTCGCTAGTGAGGAGACATATGTAGAAGTTGACGACTATAGGGTAACTGTAAAGCCAGATAAGCCCTTACTAATAACGCAACCAGGGGTTCATAAAATAAGAAGCGATAAGAACGTTGTTGTACAAATTAATCATTGGCCAAAGATACCGGAAGAACAAGGCATCGGTGGGGTTCCTGGAACAGTCATTCCATGTGTTGAAACATCGCACATACGGCATAACGTAAATTTAACGCCATTGGAAGAACCTTTTCCAATAATGCTTATCGTTATTGCGGCTGCTGCTTTAATATCTGTAGCGTTAATAGCGTATTATATTGTAGTCAGAAGAAAATCAAGAGTTTAATATAAATATTAATTTGTGTTGCCATTCAATGCTTATAAAATTAAAGAAGCATTTAACAATCTCTATCTTTGAAGAGATGAGTGATCAAGGAAATGAATGTAAAGATTTGCGTTCCAGTACCGCCGAGGAGCCTTCATGAAACCTTGAGTATGATTCAAGCCGCTGAGAAGAGCGGTGCGGACATAATTGAGGTGCGCTTTGATTACATGGGTTTAGATGTAATAAGTAATTTAGATAAATTAAGAGAGATCGCTAAGTGCTGCTCCACCCCATTAATAGCAACCAATAGACATGTTGAACAGGGAGGAAAATTTAAGTTAGATGAAGAAAAAAGGTTGGAGACTCTTATTAAGGCAGCAGAAGCTGGCTTCGAATACGTGGATATTGAATTTACAACTAAAGGGCTAAGTGAAATTGCTAATGCGATCAAAGCCTATAATGCAAGTGTAATAATATCCTTCCATGATTTCGGTTGCACTCCTACGATTAATGAAATGAGGAAGATCGCTGAGAAGCAGATTGAGGCTGGAGCTGATATATGCAAGATAGTAGCTATGGCACATAACATTATGGATAGCATTAATTGTCTAGTCTTTACATACGAGATGAGTAAGAAGACCAATTTAGTATGTTTTGCTATGGGCGAAAATGGTTTACTCTCAAGGATCCTATCACCATTATTCGGCGCATCATTTACATACGCATCTCTCGAAAGAGGCTTAGAGACTGCGCCTGGACAGATAACAATAAGCGAATTAAGGGAGATTTACAGAAGGCTGGGTGTTCAATCATGAATATATCAGGCAGGACGAAGGTTTGCGCTGTGATTGGATACCCTGTTGAACACTCACTAAGTCCAGTAATCCAGAATGCTGCTTTTCAGTACAGAGGTTTAGATTATGTTTATGTCGCATTTAATGTTCAACCAGAAAGGCTTAATGAGGCTATTATGGGCATCAGAGGCCTTGGTATTTACGGTTTGAATGTTACAATGCCCCATAAAACCATCGTAATGCAGTACTTGGATGAGATAAATGAGAGCGCAAGAAGAGTTGGCTCTGTAAACACCATCCTAAATGCTGGCGGCAAGCTTATTGGCTATACTACTGATGGTATAGGGGCATTAAATGCCTTGAGAGACTCTGGAGTTGACCCCTCAGGTAAAAAGGTTGTTGTGTTAGGGGCTGGTGGGGCATCAAGATCCATATCTTTCACGCTTGCTAATATTGTGCGCGAACTGGTGATACTCAATAGAACTGTTGAAAAATCTGAGAGATTGGTAAACGATATAATTGAGGCTTTAGGCGCCGGGGTGAATGTTAGGGCTGATAGACTCGATGATGAAGCCTTAGAGAGGGAACTTAAGGATTCAGATATATTGATTAACGCAACCTCGCTTGGCATGAAACCTAATGACGCAAAGACGCCAGTTAAACTCGAACTTCTACATTCAAACCTGACAGTCTTCGATATAGTGTATGAGCCTTTAGAGACAAGGCTGCTCAGAGAGGCCAGATCGGTAGGCGCAAAAACAGTCGATGGCCTATCTATGCTTATACATCAGGGAGCAGCATCCTTCGAAATATGGACCGGAGTGAAAGCGCCTATAGAGATTATGAAGAAAGCAGCGTTAAGCAAGATAAAAGAGATCGGGAAGAAAGCGTATTTAGAGGGGGATGCCTAAAAGGTGGCTCTAATTGGACGGGCTATTGCTTACGGCGCCGTAACAATTATTAATGCTATATCATGTGGTTTAGGCGCTGCGCTAAGCATAAATCTAAAGACCGAAGCTGCAGTCAAACTTACCAGCGAGCCTGGAAGAATTGAGGGCAAAATACTTTCGGATCCAACCGAGAATACAATTTTGATCGAGAAGGTTGTTAATCGCGTCCTAAGACATTTTCGCCTAGAAGACCAGTATGGCGCATATGTTGAAACCAAATCTAATATTCCGATTGCCCGAGGATTAAAGAGCAGTAGTGCAGCAGCAAACGCCATAACTCTTGCTACGCTATCAGCAATAGGCGGGGAGGTTGATGATTTAATGGCGGTTAATATTGGTGTTGACGCATCAATTGAGGCTGGAGTAACTATAACCGGAGCATTCGATGATGCATGCGCATCTTATTTTGGAAATATAGTGATAACGGATAATTATAACAGGAGAATTCTGAAGCAATTCCAACCTGAGACGGACTATGCGATTCTAATTTTCGTTCCAGCTAGGAAGGCTTATACGTCGAAGTCTGATGTTAATAGAATGAGAGTTATAGCTGATGAGGTTAGATCTCTACATAAAATGGCTTTGATGGGAGACTACTGGCATGCTATGACTCTTAATGGATTATTATATTCCGCAGTTTTAGGCTACGATGCTAACATCGCAATAGACGCATTGGCCATGGGCGCCGTGGCCGCTGGCCTGTCAGGTAAGGGTCCCGCGGTAGCCGCCGTTGTTCCGAAAGATGCTGTCAGCAACATACATAGTATTTGGGAAAAGTATGAGGGTGAGATAATTGAGACGGTAATCAACCGCGAGAAGGCCCGCTCACTGTAGGCTTACGCAAGGGAGACTGAAAAATGACGGATTTAATTATTAAAGGCGGAATAACCGCTCTCTGCGGGTCCATTACGGCTCCTCCATCAAAGGCCCATACGCATAGAGCTATAATAGCGGCATCACTCTCCAATGGCCTATCAAACATAAGGAACATGCTCATCTGCGATGATACGTTAGCAACAATCAATGCTTGCAAAATGCTTGGAGCTGAAATAAACTGGGTGAATAACGAAGCCGTAAAAATTTGGGGTTTACCTAAGCCTAAAACCCCGAATAACGTGATAGATTGTGGAGAGTCCGGCTCAACTATACGGTTTATTACACCAATATGTGCTTTGGCTGAGGGAATATCTGTTTTAACCGGTGGAGAAAGCCTCAGAAGGAGACCTATGGGTCCACTAATTGAAGCTTTAAGCCAGCTAGGTGTCAAATGCTATTCAACTCGAATGAATGGTTGTCCTCCAATAGTTGTTTTTGGGGGTGGAATAAAGGGTGGCAGAGCAAATATTAGAGGGGACGTAAGTTCCCAGTTCATCTCAGGTCTACTCTTTGCGACACCCATTGCTGAAAACGACACTGATATTATTTTATCAACTCCATTAGAGTCTAAGCCGTACGTAGACATAACTCTAGACACGCTTATGAAGCATGGAATAAAAATTGAATACTCCCAAAACACCTTCCATATACCATGCGGGCAAGAATACAAGCCCTGTGATTATCATATTGAAGGCGACTATTCCTCAGCGGCCTTTCTTCTAGCCGCCGCAGCCATAACTGGCTCGCGTATTCATGTTAAAAATCTCATTAGGGATACGCTTCAAGGAGACCGTGTTATAATTGATATTCTGAGTGAAGTAGGAGTCGACATTAACGTTGGTGACGATTTCGTTGAGGTAAAGGGAGTGAATAAGCAATTAAACTCCTTCACTGTTGATATGAGAGATAACCCGGATCTAGTTCCAGTATGCGTTGTGCTGGCGTGTATAGCTAATGGCGAATCAATAATTCACGGCGTTAGAAGGCTTAGGTTTAAGGAGTCAGATAGGATTTCGGCTTTATTAAGCGAGTTATCTAAGATGGGCGCAAGCATAAAGTTCTCAGACGACAGCCTGATAATTCGCGGTGAAAGAGAACTTCATGGAGCGGAGATAGACCCGCATGGGGACCATCGGATAGCCATGGCATGTGCTGTTGCAGCTTTAACAGCTAGCGGAGAAACGGTTATACGCGATGCTGAATGCATAAATAAGTCTTATCCAAATTTTGTTAAGGATATGCGCCTACTGGGAGTAGAAGTCCTTGAACGGTAACTCGATAGGTAAAGCATTAGTTTTCACGTGCTTTGGTGAGAGCCACGGTTCATGTGTAGGTGCAATAATAGACGGCTGCCCAGCTGGTCTACCGATCAGCGAGAGTTATATTCAAGCCGAGCTGGATAAGAGGAGACCTGGCCTAACAGAGATAAGCTCCCCTAGAAAAGAGGATGATAAAGTTGAGATACTTTCCGGAGTTTATAGGGGCTATACTACCGGTGCGCCAATATGTATGACCGTCAGGAATAGGGATATTGACTCAAAGCCGTATGAGATGGTGATAGTTAAGCCTAGGCCTGGCCATGCCGACTACACCGCTAGAGTCAAGTATGGCGGCTTCAGTGATCCCCGCGGCGGCGGGAGATTCTCTGGAAGAGTGACAGTAGCCTATGTTATGGCTGGTGCGGTTGCCAAAAGAATTCTAAGCCTAATTGGCGTTGAGGTTCTAGCCCATACCGTGCAGATCGGCAGCGTAATGATTGAGGATGAAGTTCCATACGATGAGATACGTCGAAACGTGTATTCTAATCCTGTAAGATGCGCTGTGCCAGAATTAGCCAATAGAATGCTTGAGGAGATCTTAAGCGCAGCAAAGGATGGTGATAGTGTAGGCGGTGTTGTTGAGGGTATAGTGCTTAATGCTCCAGCAGGACTAGGTGAGCCGATATTTGATTCGCTGGACGCGGACATCGCTAAGATGCTCTTTAACATACCAGCAGTTAAGGGGGTTGAGTTTGGGGCAGGCTTCAAAATAGCATCAATGAGAGGTTCAGAAGCGAACGATCAATATGCCATTATAAATGGGAAAATCCTCACATTAACAAATAATGCCGGCGGAATAATTGGCGGAATATCTAATGGGATGCCGATAAAAGTTAGGGTCGCATTCAAGCCCACGCCTTCAATATCAAAGAGGCAAAAAACAGTAAATTTGGAAAAAATGAGTGAGGAAGAAATAGAGGTCGCTGGAAGGCATGACCCGTGTATAGTTCCAAGGGCAGTGCCGGTTGTTGAGGCATGCCTAGCCTTCGTAATAGCGGATCACATGCTCAGAGCCGGCTTAATCCCAAGAGTGATAAAAAGAGGAAAATAAACTTTCTTCTCAAAAAGAGTAAAAATATTTTTGGAAGAAATCTGACGACGTTTAATTCATCCATAATTTTTTGGCAATAAAATTTTAGCAGATACCCTTAAGGCTTCTTTGAAGACATTCTATGGCTTCTTTAAGGTTTTGGAAGCCGAACTTAATCTCGTCATGCTCTTCTCTTAGGGCTATTACATCTTTTCTAACCTCTTCCGGCCTCCGCTCATCCTTAATCACATCTAGCATTAAGTCACACAGATATTTTATGTCGCTTTCATTGAAGCCTCTTCTAGTAACATCTTGGAAGCCTATTCTTATCCCGGATGGGCTCTCACGGTTATTTTGATCATCGTATGGTAGCAGGTTTCTATTTAATATTATATTCGCCTTCTCGAGATCCTCAGCGACCCTTTTTCCACCTCCATAGTTGCGGACATCGACAGCGAGCTGATGCGACATCGTAAAACCATAGCGCTCGCCTAGAACTTTTAAGCCATTCTCATAAAGGTATTGACCAGCAACCTGAGCGTTTCTAACAGTCTGTTTAGCTAATGCTTCACCGAATATTTTTAATTCTAGAGCAGCAACGCCTGTTGCTGGTAGTCTGCCTAAATGCGTATTTGAAGTGCTAAGCGGAAATACCGCATATTGAACATTTTTTATTGCCTTTTCTATGCGTGCATCTTTCATGTCCGCTAGGATTACGCCGCCCTGTGGCCCGGGGAAAGTCTTATGCGTTGAAGAAGTCATGAAGTCTGCGCCTTCCCTTAACGGATCTTGGAACATTCCCCCGGCTATTAGTCCAAGCACGTGGGCCGCGTCATAAACCACATATGCTCCAACCTCGTGAGCCACGTCTCTTAACTCTTTAACTGGGTGTGGGAACAGAAATAGGCTTCCACCGAACGTAACTATGCCAGGTTTGGCAGCTCTTATGATCTGTGCTGACTCGTCAGGGTCTATATTCATCCTCTCAACATCGTATGCATGCTCTATATTCTCTAGACCCAGGACCATGCCAGCTAAACCAGTATAGTCATGGGATATGTGGGCCCCAGCGCTCAATGGCGTAACAACCATTTTTCGGCTCTTTGTAGTTAGCGATAGACCTTTAAACGTTGCTAGATTCGCATGTGTTCCAGAAACTAGGCGGACATCAGCCCAGCTGCACTTAAATAGCATCTTCATTAAATCTGTTGTGCAGTTCTCGATTACGGAGATGTACTTTTGCCCTTGATAATACCTCCTCTTTACATGGCCCTCGATATCATTCTCGCCCTCAGCATACCTGCTCTCAAGATCCATGGTTAACTGGAGCATTTCTTGAACGGCCGGGGATTTTAAACCCTCACTAGCAATAAGATTTATGCACTCCCCACCGCGATACGCCTCGTGTCTCTCGCTTGCCTCAATAAGCTCTAGAGCTAACTTGAAGAATTCCTCCATGTGCTCACCCTGCTAAACAAACCCATAAAATTGAAGAAGGAAGTATTTAATTTTAGCGTTCCAGCACAAAAGTCTTCTTTGTCACAGGCCTCTCTTTAATCTCATGGATAAGCATCTCCATTCTATTGCCAACACCTATTACTGGAAACTCTTCGAAGACGCTTATAGCCCTCTCAAGTTTACTGGGCCTCTCAGCATATACTGTTGCCAGAGGCTCGCCCTCCGATACTTTATCTCCTATCTTCCTATGTAGAAGGACACCCGCACCCTTATCTTTTGGAGCACCAGCTAGCCTAGCAACCTCAACGATTGACGCATTATCTATCCATAGGACTACTCCGCCCTTCCTTGAACGCAAAGTAAACCTCTCCGAGCCGAACGCTATATCATCAGGCTTAACATCTGGGTCTCCGCCCTGAGCGGCAATTATCTCACGTAGTTTCTCCTCAGCCTTGCCGGACTTTAGGATATCTAGGGCTATTTCGCTGCCGCTTCCATGGGTTTTTCCACTCATCTCCAATAGTATGCCAGCTATCCGAGTAGCTTTATCTATCAAGTCGTATGATTGACCACCACCCATTATCGTGTTTAGGGCTTCCCAAGCCTCAAGCGCTGGGCCAATCGCGTAGCCAACTGGTTGCTCACCATAAGTCACCGCGCATTGAACTCTGATCCCCAACCTTCGCCCTAGTTCAATAAAGTCCTTAGCCAAGAGGTCGGCTTCGCCAATGGTCTTTATTTTCGTCCCCCTACCTGTCGGTATGTCAATAACGAGGATTTTTGCGCCAACAGCCTTCTTCTTACTCATTATGGAAGGTAGAAGTAGCGGGTCAATTGAGAGAGGGTGCTCAACCCTAATGAATATATCATCGGCTGGCGCCAAGTCTAGGGCTCCACCCCAAACTATACATCCGTTCGTCTTCTCAACAACCTTACGCATTTCCCCAATTCCCAGATTAACGGGCATAAGAACTTCAGCCCTGTCGGCTGTTCCAGCAGCCGAGGTAATTGATCTAGATGAAGACTTGGGAATAGTTAAACCGAAAGAGGCGATTATTGGAACAACTAGAAGCGTAGTTTTATCTCCCGGAACACCGCCTATGGAATGCTTATCAACTATGAGCGGCTTCTTCAGATCCAACTTGTTCCCTGTTTCAACCATAGCCAACGATAAACTTGTTGCTTCATCCAAGTCTAGCCCAAAAGCGTGGAGGGCTGTTACAAATGACGCTATCTCAATTTCACTCAGGTTTCCATTAACAACATCCCTAACTATTTCAAGGATCTCTTCATAGGTAAGCTTCCTCCCGCTCAGCTTATTCCTTATATAATAGACTGAAAGCGGGAAGTGTGCTGCTTCAACATTAACTTCTTCCTCATCCTTCAAATTTAAGTATCTTTTAACCTCGTCATATACCCCAATATAGCCTCTCGCAATGCTCTCAGCCGCCACATTAACTATCGCCGTCAAATCTCTAACCTCAGTTGACACCTTAACGCGGCTTAATCCTGAAACCCCCAAATCCTCCGCATCATCACGATTTAAGACTACTATAAATTTTCCGCCTGATTCCAAATCGAGTAACTTAACTTTAAGTTTCATTACCTATGCGCCTCAAACGAGCTTCAAATCTTCCAGCACACTAGAAGAGGTTACCAGAACTTAAAAACTTTAATAAGCGCATAACTCTTTCTTGATAAAGTCTATGCGGAGGGTGTTAGTGCGTTGAAGCTAATATATGTGGTTATTGACGGAATGGGAGACCTACCAATAAAAGGCTTAGGCGGTAAAACACCTCTAGAATTCGCTGAAACCCCAAACATGGATTTCTTGGCAAGCAAAGGGAGACTTGGCCTCATGTATACCGTTGGTAGAGGCGTCGCTCCTGAAAGCGATGTTGCAGTCATATCGATTCTAGGGTATGACCCATACAAATATCATGTTGGAAGAGGGCCGCTTGAGGCTTATGGTGCAGGCTTAGACATGAGAGATGGCGATCTAGCATTAAGATGCAACTTCGCAACCTTGGGATTAAATAGGCAGATAATCGATCGGAGGGCTGGTAGAAACCTAACCACAAGTGAGGCTTCTAGACTCGCCGAATCCGTTAACAGCCTGGTTAAACTTGAAACCTATCCGGCTGAGATCGAGTTTAGAAACACAATAGGACACAGGGGGGTTCTTGTAATAAGAAGTAAAGCCGGTCCACTTTCGGGCAAAATCTCAAATACCGACCCAGCCTATGAGAGAGTTGCTGGCTTAGGCGTTGCAAAAGCTGAAGTTCGCATGATACTTGAGGATTGCGTTCCACTTGAGGATGATGAAAACGCTAGGATTTCAGCAGCCCTTGTTAACGAGTTCATCTGGAAGAGTCACAAGATTCTAGAGGAGCATGAAGTAAACAAGAGGCGCGAATCCGAGGGGAAATTGAAGGCTAATGTGATTTTAACGCGCGACGCTGGAGATACGCTGCCGAAGTTCTTCAATATAAATGAGAGGTATGATGTTAGATTCGCATGCTTAGCCGATATGCCGGTTGAAAGGGGAATAGCAAGGCTCGCAGGTATGCAACTCATCGATCTTCCGCCACCGTCTGGCGACTTAGTGTATGACTGCCTAATCAGAGCGGAGAGGCTAATAGGCATGCTAGGCGAATTTGACTGCTTCTACATTCACATTAAAGGGCCTGACGAGCCGGGGCATGACGGAAACTATATGCTTAAAGCTGAGACAATTGCACTAATCGATAGATACTTTTTTGGAAGTGTGCTCCAAAAGGTAAGCTTAGAGGATACAATTATATGCGTAACAGCTGACCATTCAACACCATGCGAACTAAAAGCGCACAGCGACGACCCTGTTCCACTATTAATTTGTGGAGGCAACATCAAAAGCGATGGCATAGAAATATTCTCCGAGAAAGAATGCCGGCGAGGAAGCCTAGGAACCCTAGAGAAAGGAACTATGCTAATGCCGATTCTAATGGAAACAATAAAAAGCGCATAATAGGCGCAAAGAGTTTATTAACATCCAAAAATAAAGATTAATTTGACGGCGGGTCTTAGGCGGGGGGCTAGGGGTCCCCTGAGAGGCTGATGGCCTCGACCGTAAACCCCCTACACGACGGGCCGAAAGCTGAAGTGAGACGCGTAAGGCCGCAAACCCACCCGGCCCTAAACTATGAGTATCTGTCCTCTGGGGCTGGCGGTCGCGGAGCACCCCTCGTAGGAGGGGTGTAACCGCGTTTGCCGGGCGAACCTGGCCAGGCCCGGGAGGGAGCAACCTAAGCCTGGACGTTCAGCGCTCAGAGGGGTGCGGGTATGAGCGGCGGGCTGGTTTGGGTCTGCGGATTCTGCACGTCGAGCTTCAGTGACCCGCCGTCTAATCCAAAAAATGGTTCGAGGGAAGAGGAGTGGCTTCTAGAGATTTTTGCGTCCATCATCTATCGAAATATATGTTCTTGCCTTTCGCTGAGAGCGGTATTCCCAGGGCGACCGTTGCTTCAGGCATTAGATTCAATTTCAGGGCTGCTGTTCCAATTCGATACATTATTCTATTGTCAATGTTAAGGATACTCGCGATCTTAGCAGCTGATCCAAGGGCTACTCCGAGGTCTAGAGCCTTAAAGACGCATGTTGGGCCCACAAAATCCTGCCCAGTTCTCTTCTGAGCGTCCTCAAACTCCCTGCAGTTCTTGTAGCCGCATGCCCCACAATTTAACCCTAAACTCCTACTTCCTCTAACACCTATTAGAACGATTGCTTCAGAATCCTTAACGCTCTTTGCGTCACGTTTGAATCCATCAATCTTCCTCTGCTCAGCTATCTCATCCATCTTATCGGCTATGGCATCCTTTTCTGCTCCATAAACAACCAACGTTAAAATATCGTCTCTTCCAGCCGCCTTTGGGGCCGTTCTCGCAGCAGCCTGCATAAGCCTTGCAACGCTAAGTATCGCTTCTCTCTCGCCTTCAGCGCCCTCAATTTTCGGGCTCATCTCCTAAAAACCTCCATGAAACCCTCTAAGTCTAAACCTACATGAAAATTAAGGTTTTCTCCATCCAAGATTATATGTTCTGGAGTAGTTGGCATACTTGGCATATCTCGCCTACAGTTGGCTCCCCGCAGATCCCGCATTGGCTCAATTTAATTTTCGGGGTCTTCTCTCTAAGGGCTTCCCTAATCTTCTCAGCCGACCTATATATTGTATATTTTGTTCCAGGATGCTTCTCCTCAAGCCTGTTTAACGTATTACGTATATCATTTCTTAGGGCCTCTCCAGCATATGGGCATGGATTCTCCTGGAACCTTATCCCCTTCAAATATGCATATAAGGTCACTTCCTTCTCCAGAACCTCGCATAGGGGCTTAACTCTTAACACTAAACCTGGCTCTTCTTCGTTAAATGTGGGAGATGTTCTAGCTATTCTCAGGGGATCGCCATGCACAATGTTAAGTATGAAGGTTTGTATTTCATCGTCTAAGTTATGTGCTGTTGCAATCTTGGTTGCACCTATCTTTCTAGCGGCTATGTTTAGGGCTCTCCTTCTCAGAACCCCGCAGTATGAGCATGGTGTTAGCTTGCTTTCCGCACGCTTAATTCTTCCAACAATCTCGTCAAGCGTGTATCCGCAAAGCTCTTTGAACGAAATTGTGAAGTGTTCTACGCCAAGTTTCCTGCAGTTTTCCGAGGCTATTTCTATGGCTTCATCCCTATAGCCTTTAATCCCTTCATCAACGGTTATGGCATAAAGCGTGGCTCTTGGAAAGTCCCTCTCAATTTTTACCAGCATGTGTAGCAGGCTGAGACTATCCTTTCCACCTGAAACCGCAACAGCAATTCTATCATTAAACTCCAACATTTTATGTTTGGCTATCGTCGCCCTAACTTTATCCTCAATAGACTCTATAAAACATTTAGCGCAAAGCATCTCACCTGAGTAAATCCTACCGTAAAAGGCCTCCCTAAAACCGCATACCGTGCACCTAGCCATACTATAAATTTCACCTACATTGAAGGTATATCCTTGTAATTCTCGCTATAGCCTTATGTTTAAAGCCATATTTGCAGCGATCAGAAATATTGAGAGAATATTGAAAAGCTTTTTTAAAACATTACTCTTCCGTGCAGCCTTTTCAAGTAGACATTGAAGAAGCTTATCGCCATCGAAGAGCGGTATTGGAAGCATGTTGAAGACCGCGACGTTAACAAGCACAATGAAAAGCCAGTTTAGGGTAAGATAAACTTGGATATCCCAAAAGAAGCCTAATCCAAGCCTGCTTGGATAATAAAGTAGAGGGAGAGAAATTATTCCAATTATAGCTCTACGCGCATCATCTGGGCTTGGAATTGTTGTTATTGTAATGTTTCCCCTGCTTGTTGACGCTATAAGCCGATCGCCCGGCTTAACATTGGACATAAATGCTGTCAAGTCTTGATATGTGCGTATTAACGTGCCATTTAAAGCGTATATTACATCCCATCTCTCGATTCCAGCCGTATCGAGTGGACCGCCCTCTAAAACCTCTAGGACAATTACTCCTGAAGGACTTTGGCTGAAGAGTGCTAACATGAGCAGAAAAACCAGCAATCCTCCAAGAATATTTGAGGATGAGCCGGCTGAGAAAATCTTCATTCTGGAAGTATATGGCAACCTGCTTAGCTCCTCTTCATTGATCTCAACAAAACCACCGAGAAAAATCCCTAATACTAGCGCTCCAGCGGATTTTACGCTTATACCCTCAAGTATTGCCAGAATCCCATGCATTGCCTCATGAATAAATATGGCCACTATAACGGCAACTAAGAAGTACGGCAGCCAATATAAACTAAGCGTTAAGCCCGGTATTACCGGCGCTATTACCGCCCCCTGCCTACTTAATAGAAAAACTTCTAGAAGGTTCTCTGAGAGAAAAACTATGGCGAAGAGCATTAATCCAAAGCCTAAAAGGACGCTTATATAGGAGAACATTCTCCATAAGAATCTCCATCTGCTTGAATACTTGTAAAGGAGTCTTTTAAATCTTTCAGACTCATATTTGATGAAGAATGGCTTAACATCAAAGCCGTACCTTTTCACTGGAAAAATCCTGCCTAAAATATAGATTACTAACCAAAAGACTAGAAAGAATAACGCAAATGTGTATTCGCTCATCAAATAAGCCTACCTCTTGAGCAACATGTAAACTCTTCCATTTTATAGGGAGATGTAAAGCGAATAATATAAAGAGATCTCTAAGTAATATCAGGAAATAATAATCTCAGAGGATTGCTGATTTGGCTAAGAAGCCTCTAACGTATGCTGAAAGGCTTGAGGTTTACTATAGCGCTGAGCATTGGAAGCTTTTGGAGGATTTGAGGGCTAAAGCAACCGAGATTATGGTGGCTCTTGAGAGAGCTAATATACCCTGTATTGTGCACGGAAGCTTAGCGCGTGGTGATGTCTCGCCGAAAAGCGATATAGACGTCTTTGTTCCTGAGATTTATCCATCATTTACCATCGAGAATGCTCTTAGGATGGGCGGAATACCAATTAGTAGGCGCATACTAGTTCAGGCTACCCCATCATACCTAGTTAAAGGTTACATCGAAATTAACGAGCGTGTACGTGTTTCGTTTCCGTTATCAAAAATTAGGAATATCGAGAGAGAATTCTATAAGTTCGGCGGTGAAGCAACTTTAGATATGCTTAAGAAGGGCGTTAGGGTTCCAGGTGTAGATAAACGTCTAATGCTTATTGAGCCGACTAAGAGTGGACATATTGAAAGCAGCATCATTGGACAGGAGGAGAGAGCTGCCAAAATGCTCGGGATATCGGTTGACACAGTGCTTAATAGGGTTCGAATACTGCTTCGGCGGGATAGAGTTGGGAGAACAGGTCTCTTTATCGAAAGGGAGCTCTCGCCAGACGAGAGCTTCGAAGAAGTGCTGAAGAGATTAGCGGATACAAACCCAGCTATTCGAAGAAGATTAAGAGAAAAATAGTGATTAACCCTCTAAGATCTCACGTAAATAGACTTTTAAAGGCCCGATCTTGCCGCCGTAGTTTCCAGCTGATATTCTGACTACGCCGGGAATTTTAATTGCCGCCTTTACTCCCTCTGCCATGGCTTTTCTGACGCTGTCTAAATTTAGGCCATTTATTACGATCTCGTATATGGTATTCACGTTTTTAGGAACCCGGCTATCTGGTAGAATGTCCTTCAATTTTGGACAGTACAAGTGATTTGTTGAAGCGGGAATTTTATATTTTAGCGAGCCTACCTTAGATCCGGAGCGGCATATACCCCCGGGAAACGGAAGTATTACCCCTTTAACATTTCTGCGTATAGCCTCAGTTGCGGATTCAGCGGCCATAAGCCCCGACTTCAAATCCTTGGCCATAATGAAGAAGTTTCCGCCTGCAACACCCTTCTTAACGCCAAAACTGTTTTCAACAATAAACTCACCCTCCATAATTGGTATACGCCACACTTTTCGACCATACATTTCATCAAGCCTTTGAAAGCCATCGCCGAAAAAGCGTAGACTCCTACCAACCTTCAGCTTTCTAGCAGTTCCCTCTAAAGCGTTAAAGGCAGCTGCCGTTGGGCACGTCATTACACACTGGCCTATACGGGCCACCATCTGCCTCTTTAAATCACTTCTCGTGCGGTGATAGATTTGTATTATAGCTCCAACCCGTCCATCCGGGGTTTCATCGGCTGGAATTAAACATTCAATTCCAGCTTCTGCAGGCGAGCCAATTATTGAAGATGCAAAGCCCGTTGCAACCTCAGCGGCTGTTAAAGCCCACTTCTCGCTCTCAGCCGTTATCAAAATTCTGCCAACCCACATATCAAACATTTCTGCAAATGTATCCTCGATCTCAACGCCACTATAGTTGAAGATGGACACGCTAACACGCGCTCCTGAAACCAAATTATCTCTTATTATTCTTTAATGCCTTTTAAAGATTATTTCCGCCGTTCACTATTACGCTAACTATAAATACTTTTAAAGGAATCATTTTCTCAATATACCCCGTCGTAACTTGAGGTAATAATGAACTGGAAGGTTATCCGCATGGAGTTCACTTTGATTACCGGTCGAACAATCGAGCAGGGCTGCAGCAAGGAGCATGCTAAGCTTTATGAAGAGTACATGCAAAGTGTTGCTGTTTGCGAGATGAACCCAGAGGACATGAAAAAACTGAATATAGGCGACGGCGAAAACGTTAGGGTTATAACCGAGGTTGGCTCGGTTATTGTTAAGGCTAAGAGGTCAAGGAGGATAAGGGTTCCAGGCGTAATATTCATCCCCTATGGTCCATGGGCAAACGCTGTTTCGTCTTCTGAAACCGAGAGCACTGGGATGCCGCTATTTAAGGGTTTAAAGGCTAAAGTTGAACCGACAAATGAGCCTGTTTCCAGCTTAAGAGACCTGCTCCTTAAAACCTATTGGGGAAAGAAGATAGGGTGATGGAGGGATTAATGGAGAAATGCATGTAATCTCGGGAGTTGTTTGCCCATTCTGCGGATGCTGTTGCGATGATTTAGAGGTTATTGTTAAAGGTAACCAGATTTTTGACGTTAGGAACGCTTGTGCTTTGGGCGCTTCAAAGCTCATGAACTATAATAAAAATAGGAATTTGAAGCCGCTTATAAGAGAAGACGGCGAGCTGGTTGAAGTCTCGCTGGGCGAAGCCATAACGAGGGCTGCTGAAATACTTGCTAATGCATCCTATCCGCTTCTCTATGGCTGGAGCTCTACGAGCTGCGAGGCCATAAAAGTTGGTTTAGAATTAGCTGAAGAAACTGGCGGAATAATAGATAACACGTCAACAGTATGCCACGGTCCATCAATCGTAGCCATACAGGAGGTAGGGTTACCAGCGTGCACTCTTGGGCAGATACGTCACAGAGCCGACTTAATCATATACTGGGGCAGCAACCCTTGGAGCGCACATCCACGCCATATAGAGCGCTACACTGCATTAGCGGAGGGAAGATTCCAGAGGAGCATATGGAAACGCTATCTTTCACGTTTGGTGCTTGAGTCCGCTAGAAAGAAGCGCTATAGGGTAGCAGGCCTAGCCTTTAAGGGTGGAAGCGCAGCATTGCCTACAGAGGAGGAAGAAAGAAGGATGATACCCCCGGCTGAAGAGAGAAAGCTTGTTGTTATAGATGTCCAAAGAACTAGATCGGCTGATTTAGCTGACATTTTTATCAGGATTGAACCCGGCGGAGATTATGATGTCCTGCAAGCTCTACGCGCTTTAATTCGCGATGAGGAGCTAGACGTTAACGAGGTTTCAGGGGTTCCCGTTGAGAGACTTGAGGAGTTAGCCGACTTAATGGTTAACTCAAAGTTTGGCATAATATTTTTCGGTTTAGGTCTAACTATGAGCGTGGGCAGATCTAGGAATGTTGAGGCTGCAATAAAGCTTGTCAGAGACCTAAATAGTTATACGAAGTTTCTTATAATGCCTATGAGGGGCCATTTTAACGTGACTGGAGCGAACACTGTTTTCACCTGGCAGACTGGTTACCCCTATGCTGTCGATTTTTCACATGGCTACCCAAGGTATAATCCCGGCGAAACCTCGGCTGTTGATGTTCTCTCTAGGGGCGACGTAGATGCAACGCTTGTTGTAGCCGCCGATCCCGTATCAAACTTTCCTAGGAAATGTGTGGAGAATCTTGTCAAGACCCCACTTATAGTCATTGACCCATACTTAACCCCAACAGCCCTAATGGCGGATGTCGTGATTCCATCAGCGTTTGTTGGCATCGAGGCTGAGGGAACAACCTACAGAATGGATCATGTTCCACTACCTCTCAAAAAGATTGTTGAACCACCTTTAGGCTGCCTATCAGATGAGGAAATACTGCGAATTATATTGCGTAAGATTCGGGAGATTAAGGAGAAAACGTCCAGTCCAGTGAAAACCGTTGAAACTCTGAAAACATTATTATAACTGCAAAACAATAACCCTTTTTAACCACTTGAAATCAGTCATTCAAGGGGAGCCCATCTATGCCCAAGATAGCTGGGGTTTCCGATATACTTTCCGGGAAATACGCTGATCAAGAGGTTTCCATTAGAGGGTGGCTTCATAATAAACGCTCAAGCGGTGGAATACACTTCTTCATCATTAGGGATGGAACTGGCGTAATTCAGTGTACAATAAAGAGGGATAAGGTTGATGATGAAATCTTTGAGATTGCAAAAAAGATTGCTCAGGAATCAGCCCTCGAGTTGACTGGTGTTGTCAGAGAAGATCCGAGAGCTCCAGGAGGATACGAGATACAAGCATCAAGCATAAAAGTTATTCACCGAGCTGAGGAGGGTTTCCCAATAGCAAAGAAATATCATGGACCGGACTTTTTATTGGATAATAGGCACTTATGGATTAGAAGCCAGAAGATGCAGAGAATCCTCAGGATAAGGGCTAGGTTGCTTAAGGCCGCTAGGGAATGGCTGGACCAAAATGGTTTCACAGAGTTCCATGCACCTACTCTTATAACTGCTGCATGCGAGGGAGGTGCAACTCTTTTCAGCGTTAAATATTTTGATAGGGAAGCCTACTTAACGCAGAGCTGGCAGCTTTACGCTGAAGCTGCAATAGCTAGTCTGGGCAAAATCTATACGATTGCTCCTTCATTTAGAGCTGAGAAATCAAAAACTAGACGTCATTTAACGGAGTTCTGGCATCTTGAGGTTGAGGTTCCGTGGTGCGACTTAGATGGGATAATGAGGATTGAAGAAGAACTGCTAACTCATATATTACATAGGTTGTGTGAAGACTTTGCAGCGGTTAGAGATTTAGAAGCTCTCGGAAGAAAACCTGGCGCTCTTTTAAAGATTGAACCACCCTTCCCGAGGATCACATACGATGAGGTTGTTGAAATATTAAATAAGGATGGGATAAACTTTGAATGGGGCAATGATTTAGGTTGGGTTGAGGAGAAACACTTAACCCTAAAGTTTGATAAGCCATTCTTTGTGACGCATTACCCAAAAAAAGCAAAGGCATTCTATCACAAACCTGACCCAAAGAGACCGGAAGTAACATTATCAGCGGATCTACTTGCTCCAGAAGGGTATGGTGAAATAACTGGCGGGGGGCAGCGAATAGAAGACCTAGACGAGCTCCTAAGTAGAATAAAAGAGAACAACTTAAACCCAGAGGACTACAAATGGTATATAGACTTGAGGCGATATGGATCTGTACCCCACGCTGGCTTCGGACTCGGTGTAGAAAGAACGATTGCATGGATATGCAAACTAAACCATATAAGAGACGCTATAGCATTCCCAAGACTAATAAACAGAGTATATCCATAAGACGGCGAAATCGGCTTTTACACCATTATCGGCTGGAAGATTTACTAGAAAAAAGATTTGTTGAATGTAAATGTAAAATTATCTTATTAATATACTAAGTATTAGGTTAGTGTTTCTTCTCTTAGATATCTGAGCACATGCAGCGTCTTAATTACAATTATTAAGGTATGCAAATGCAACCATGAATAGTGGAATTAGTAGCGGAGCCAAGATTCACCCGAGAATTAATAGATTTAGTGACAATGAAAGTGCATAATCGCTTAGATTTTTTTGGAGTAGCCTTAGCGCTGGCCATAGTATGGCTAAAGACGCTAGGGAGATGATATATGAGATCATTAAGATTATAGAGAAGCCCGGCCTATAAAACCCGCTAATGTACTGTTCCAGGGTTAGCCTAAGCATGTTTGGACTTGCTAAATAGGTTAGAGAAGCAGCTGTAGTCAACATCATAAATCATGAAAATATTCGCCTAGACAATCGGGGCATTAATCTTTTTAAACCATAGGCAAGCATGAAGAAGCCAGCAACAATAAGGAGAAAACCTACGTGGCATAATATGTCCGCTGGGATAGTTATGGCACCTAAACCAACCAAAACAAGACCTACACTAAACCCAGCTGCTGCCCTACTTTCACTTCTCAGAGTACTATATAAGTGAATGGGGTAGACTAGCACCCGGCTAGAGAGAGTAAGATATAAACGTGGAAAAGTATTTGATGGAACTCGGGGTGATACATAGGGTTAAAGCTGAGTGGATAATAGGGCTTCATTTCAGGATATAATTGCGAGTCAAAAAGTACATGGGAAGCCCAGCCCACAATACCAGCTAAGATAAATGATTTAAGAGAGCCCTTTTTGTCTACTAGGGCTAAGTCCGCTAAGTATGGTGTTACCTGTTCTCTAACCAAATATGAGATGAACCCTACCAAGGCACCTCCAAGCATCGATGCAAGAAATGTATGAAGTAGGCCGTGTGGAGGATAATCTAGTCCTGCAACAATGGCTATTAGAGGCTCAAAATCTACAATAATACTAGACAAGATAAGAGTTGGCCAGTTAAGTCTTCTGCGCAACAAATACCCTATTAAGAGGGATATTCCAAGGTGGTAACTAGTAAATGGCATAAAATTCCTCCAATTATTGTTCCCTTTTCTTTATCCCCTTTAATCTTTATTCCCACATTTTTCCATAAATCTCTTTAGGAGAATCTTAAGCCTCGTTAACTCATCTGTCATAGGCAGCCTCTGTCAACATAAATTAATCCATATACTGATATGTCTTTAATGCTGTCTTTAAGTTCTATTTTTCCTAACTTATCACTACATCTTTCAAGTCCTCAAACCAACATACGAATGTAGTCTGACAGAGGTATCTGTAGATTTAAGAAAGATGTGGATCTTATCTCATGGTGGCAAGCAGTTGCGACTTCTTAGGATATAGGGTTAGAATGGATATTAGTGGTATAACGAAGCCAATAGCAGCTGAGGATTGTATTGTTAATCCCCATAAGTCGAAAGCAATAGTTGCAACACTTACTAGTATCGTGATCCAAAAGCCCCATTTTCGCCCCATTAAGAGACCGAAAGCGGCGATAAATCCGAAAACTCCCAAGGATAAAAACATTATGAAAAGCGTAAGAGAAATTGTGTAGGAGATAGGGGCGTCTAAAAATTGACCCATTCCTCCAGGCGTGCCAAGTGCTGCGAAGAAGATTCTGCCAACAGATTGAAGAATCCACAGAAAACCAACGAAAATAATTTTCTTAACCATTTTTCCCTGATCCTCCTTTTTATTCACGCAATATTTCATCAACTCTCTTTAAGCTGAGCTGCTATGCTCCTCCCAAAATCTTTGCATTTAGGAAGCTCGCTTTCCTCGACGGGCCCTTTAATCCCCTTAACTTTTATGGATAAGCCAGCTACTATCCGCTTCAAACCAGTATCTCTCTCGCTTATCTGTTTCTCCATCTTTCTTACAGCCTTCTCGAAATCCCTTCCCATATATGTATCGAATACAGCAAACTTTTTTCCCTCTAATTGCAGCTCACCAAGCTTAGAGATGAAACCCTTAATGCCCCTTGTTGGCCCACCCATATGATTCGGTGAACCAATTAGAATCACGTCGTATTCCGGAATTCTGCTAATGTCCACTTCCCTCAGTTCTTTTAAAGAAACCTCCACTCCACCAACCTCATTTGCCCCCACAATTATCTCTTTAGCCACGCGCCTTGTATTGCCGTAACGTGACTCAAAAATGATAACTATTTTTATTGTTTCAACCCCCTATTATAATACTCTTTAAACTTTTTAAGATTTTAAATGTGGCAGCATCTTGCATTCTTGTTCGCATATTGCGAAGCAATATCAAGTTTTTCATGATTCATCAATCCACCTTGTGTCTTTTAGTTTAGATTTTGCAGTATTTTGCGTAAAGGGATATGCCTACTGTCAGAATGATTACGCATGAAGAAGCGGCGACAACCATATCGAATAATATGGTTGGACTGGTGATAGTGGCTTCCCTTAAGAAAAGCGAAGTTAAAGCGTCAGTAACATAGTAGCTAGGCACGAATTTACTGACTACTTGAGCGTAAGAGGATAGCGAAGCCCCGACAAACGTGCCTAAAAACAGTTGTGGAAGCACAAAAAGAAAGGCGATTCCCGTTGCTGCATCGGATGTTTTGGCTACGGTGGCTGTAATTAATCCGAAGCCTACATTGGATAAGGAGAAGATTAGTACGAGAATGAAAGCCATGATGTAAACTGGGGATCCTACATTCGGCCTGAAACCCATAAGGTAAGTCGTAATGAAGACGAGAACTGCTTGAATAAAGGCTATGAACATATAGGATAAAACCTGACTCATAATGAACTCTGTTGGGGTTGTGGGTGTCAATCGCATTCTTCTCAGCATACCATTTTCTCGATCTTGTGTAAAGGATTGGGCAACCATCATTAAGATGAAGATAGATGCAAAAGTGAACATGCCGGGTGCCATAAACTCAAAGGCAGATGTCTTTTTTGCCTCCACTAATGACGCAATTTGCAGAATTATGGGCCTTGAAGACGCTTGCTGATTTCGATCTGTAAACGCTGCTAAGACCTGCTGTATTATAGGCGGTATAGCTTGAGTCGCGATAATTGAACCCTTATCTAGGTGAAGGGAAACAGTAGCGTTTATCCATTTACTTGGGTCATCCGGTGCCATACTATAAGAAACTAGGCTTTGACTAAACTCGCAGGGGATTATCAAGACCGCTTGAACTTTACCCTGAGATAGGTCGATTTGAGCCGTTTGATTATCAACATAAACTTGAATGCTCAGTATTTTTGTGGCGGATAATGCCTCTATGAAGGATCGCGTGAGGTTTGCCATACTTGTTTGATCCAAATTGACTATGCCTATGGAGTAAGCGGGTTGAGTGCTTCCTAAACCGCCAAATGCGGCGCCGAAAGTTAACACGAAAACTGCCGGGAAGAGAAATATCATGAAGAGCACAGCTGGCTCACGAAATGTCCTCTTCAATTCTTTATTGATTAAAGCCGTAACTCGCTGAAGCTTCATTTTAGAGTTCCTCCCTTATCTTTCGTCCAGTGAATTTTATGAAAACTTCCTCTAAGTTCTTAACTTTGTTCTTTGAGATCAATTCCCCTGGAGTATCAAGGGCTATAATCTTTCCATGGTCGATTATACCAACGCGGTCACAAAGCTCCTCAGCCTCCTCCATGTAATGAGTAGTTAAAAAGATGGTTTTTCCCTCATTCTTTAGTTCTCTCATAAAATCCCAGACAGCACGGCGCGACTGAGGATCCATTCCGATGGTAGGTTCATCCAGAAATACGATTTGTGGATCATGAATTAATGCTAGGATGAGACTTAACCTACGTTTCATGCCACCACTATATTTTTCTACTCTTCTTTTTGCATCTTGAGTGAGTTCCATTCTTTCGAGAAGCATATCTTTTCTTTTACTAAGTGTATTTTTGTCGAGAGCGTATAGATTTCCGAAAAGCTCTATGTTCTCCGCTCCTGTCAAATAAGGGTAGATGGCAGTTTCTTGAGGACAGACACCTATAACTTCTCTAACTTTTGCATTCTCTTTCTGCACATTGTAACCGCCTACAATAGCATAACCACTTGTTGGTTTCAAAAGCCCAGAAAGAATATTTATAGTCGTAGTTTTACCCGCGCCGTTAGGGCCAAGCAAACCAAAAAGTTCTCCCTTCTCTACATATAAACTAACATAATCAACGGCGACAACATCTTCAAACCTCTTAGTAACATTATCCGTTAAAATTGCAAAGTCTCTCATGATTTTAAACATCTCTTAAGCCAAAAGAATCTGAAATCAGGAATATAAATTTATATGGAAGATTCAGCAAATGTTCTGCATAAATGCTTCGTGAAACTAAAAATTTTAACACGGTAAAAAGAGCATTCCACTCATGTTTTAAGAGAATCGTAATCAGTTTCTCTGACGTTTAAGAGCATGAAAGCAACTTAATAAGTGGAACATGGCTTTTCCATTTCGCTATTAAATATTTGTTTTCAGATGAGAGGTCACTTACAGGGTTTATTCTTCATGTTTATCTTTTCAGCCATAAGAATGGATAATGCTACCATCATAAGTGCAAGCATCACGATATGTGGGGATTCTGGAATGATTTGCATTAATGGCTTGTTGTCTTTGGCATTAGCACTTCCAGGTATCTGGTATGGTGAGTCACCATATCCATCATTATTCGCGTCTACACCGTGGTAATTGCTCCAGTAGTTTTTGTCCCAATTATTCTGTTGCCCATCGTCCTGCGCATTACTATAGATGTTGATAAAGTTGTTATGATGGATTTCACAGTTAAATGCGGGATTAAGCCATATGCCCAACGAGCTATTTCTTATATCGCAATACTCCACCGTTATCCAATCTGAGGAGTCCAAGTATATTCCGTGATTCTCATTGAAGTGGACTTGGCAGTTTGAGATTGTTCCATTGATGACTACGTAGAAGTATATTCCATCTCCGAGGTTGTTATGTACATTGCAGTTGCGTATTAAAACGCGCTCTGACCCCTCGGCGTAAATCCCGTAGAGACTACCATAGATGTCGCAGTCTTCAACCTTTGCGTCTCTTATCTTTTCCATGTATAAAGAATGATATCGGCCTTCTCCAATAAGGCAATTGACCACCTTAACATCTGATGAAGAAAACAGAAAAATGGCGTCGCCGACAACATGGCTTATGTCGCTATTTAAAATTGTAATCCCTGCTGAGTCATAAATATATATGCCTTGATGACCACCTCTCACCGTAACATTTTCAATAAACACGTTTGCTACATGTTCAAGCCTGATGCCAGTGTAAGGTGGGATGATCAAGCAGTTTCTTATAACCACGTAGGCATCGGTGTTCTCAAGCCATATCCCATAATCCACGCCTACGACTGCTTCGGTTATCTCCCAGCCCTCAATAATATATGGATCATCAAGTGTTCCAGCCCCGCTAACCACTCCATTAGCAGAAGTAAACTCCGAGTTGCTGGTTATACGGATCGGCTCATGAGACGTGAGGGAAATACCATCTAACCTTACTGGAGCGAGAACAAGTACGGATAAGACGACCAAAAATGCGGCGACGACATGGAAGCGCATGTAATCCCTCCATGGAATTTTTTTGAGAGACAATATTAATCCCGCCACCATATAAAATTGTCTCTCATTTATTTTAACACTGTGTATTCAGGCGTGGAATTCGATTTAGAAATTAATCTCAAAAATCTTTGTTTTGCATATATATTTTTTGTATAAATACTTTGTTCTACCAGATTTATAAGGCGACTAAGTTTGTAGATCAATCATGGAAAATTAGGCGGAGGAATCTTTCCGACTCCCTATAGTGTATGGATAACGTCGCTGTGTACTAGGTTTCCGCAGTAAAATTCGCGTGATGTTGCAGTAGGTGATTGAAGTGGCTGGGGAAGATGATGGGAGGCGGGAGAAGCATGTAAATGAGGTGATCAGTGGGGTGGCTAAGGAGGTTATGCTAAGCATTTTTGGGAGACGGGGGCTTGAAAGCATTATTAAAGTTATGAAAGGGAAATATGGCTTGGATCTAGATGATATACCCGAGAAGCCTCACACATTCTCCGAGGCTCTACGAGAAATAATCGGCATTGGATCAGTTATAATAGAGGACTTGATAATAGAGAATTTGTATATAAAGGTTGGTCTAGAGCTTAGGTTAAGGAAGAACTATAATTTTCCAGACTACATAAATGAAGTTAAAAATCACGTTTCACTTAACCCGAGGAAGGTGTCGGAATGAAGGCGGCTAATATTGAGAGGGTTCCAAGCGGAATAAGCGGATTGAATGAGATTATCGGAGGAGGCTTCCCTAAGGGCAGCCTTATAATACTTGCTGGGAACCCCGGCACGGGTAAAACAATCTTCTCCGCAAGCTTCCTTTACCACGGCATTATCGATCATGGTGAGAGAGGCGTATACGCCAGCTTCTCCGAGAGCAGAGGAACCTTCCTCAATAATATGCGCACTATAGGCTTCGACTTTGAAGGGCTTGAGAAGGCTGGAAAAATCCGCTTCCTAGACCTAATAACCGCCAAGGAGGAGGCTACACCAGCAATCATGGAGACAATACTTAGGGAGGTAAGTGAGGCTGGAGCGAAACGCCTAGTAGTAGACTCATTCTCCGCCATAGCCCAGGCTTTTAAGGAGACCCATGAGGTTAGAGTGTTTTTGCACACGATTCTAAGCAGGATTACAAGGTTTCTCGGGTGCACAACCCTCCTCATTGTGGAGAACCCATATGGGGAGGAAAAGATAGGCTTCGGCATTGAAGAGTTCGTCGCAGACGGCATAATCCTTCTAAAGAGGAGCAGGCTGGATGGAAGAATCCTAAGGGAGCTAGAACTCTTTAAGATGAGGGGAACCCCAACCCTGGAAACGCGGGTGGTCTTCACGCTTAAAGGTGGCTTCAAGGTTTTCCCGCCATTCAAGGCTAAGCCAGTTGACAAGCCACGCAGATTCCAGCCTCAGCCTGACACTGAGGGGCTCTTTTCATCCGGCTCACCAAGCCTAGATGAGATGCTTGGCGGAGGATATCCAAGAGGTTCAGCGGTTCTTATCGAGATCGACGAGCACGTCTCAACGTTACAGTATCACTTGATTGTGTCTCCAACAGCATGGAACTTCATTACCAGTGGTAGAGGCGTAATCGTAATTCCTTCAGCAGGTGTGGATCACAATCTCGTAATCAAGCGGGCTGAGGAAGCACATCTAACCGAAGATGAAATAAATACGCTATTAAGAGTTTGCGTTAAAGATTACCCTGGAATTAAATCCGAGCCTTATGTTGTAGCGTTTAAGGGTGAGAGCATTTCAGAGGACTATGCAAAGTACCTAGAGGTTGAGCGAGAGCTCATGGAGAGAACAGGCCAGCCAGTCTTGCGCATCACGGGAGCAGACACACTCATGGGCACATATGGATTAAAAGGGACACTCTCAGTCCTCGGAATCGACGCAACAAAGATAAAGGAGACAGGGGGCTTAGGCATAATCTTGCTTAAACCCGGCTACCCAAAGCTGGCAAAGATTCTCGGCGCAATCGCAGACATACACCTGAAGATCACACGGGAGCACGGAGCCATACTAGTATACGGCGTAAAGCCTAGAACAAACCTCCACGCCCTAGAGATGGACACGTCGAAAGGCTACGCTACACCGAAGCTCACGCCAATAATCTAAAACAAATGCATATCTTTGTTTAAGTGTGTTTCTCTCTCGCTTAAATCACAACTACAAATATTTCTTTGTACAAAGGAACGTAAGCAACCTTAAATTCAACTTACTCTTGTCAGTAGTCCCTACAACTGACTGAACCTCCATTACATATATACCTAACGTCAAATCAATAAACATAAACTTGATAAATAATTGTAGTTGTGATTTAAGCAAGATTATGCCTAAGCCCCCAAAAGACCCTCCCTCCAAATAACATAAACTTGATAAATAATTTGGATAAGTTATTTGCTAAAAGTAAAAGCCGGTTAGTGTTCGTATGAGGTTGTGGTTGATTCATCCTAAATATCTTGATTGCAAGGGTTTGGTTGCTGTTTGGAGGGAGGGTCTTTTGGCGAAGAAGATTCTAGAGGGGAAAACTAGGGGCTATAGGAATCATCCTCAACTCGCAATTTTTAAAGATCATGAAAGACCTATTGACTTAATTAACGCATACTTATTTCAAATTTACCTTGAAGCGAAAAGGAGAGGCTATTCCTTCGATTCTTCAAAGATAAAGCCCTTGGAGTTGAAAGGAGCTGTAACCATTACAAGAGGACGATTGAAAGATGAATTTCGTCTGTTAATGGAGAAGCTTCGGAGACGAGATAAGGGAAAATTTGAAGAATTAAAGGACTTGGAGCTTGATAGCGTAGAGCCGAACCCTATTTTTAAAGTTGATGAAAATAAAGTAGGTAGTCTTAAATAGTTAAAAACTGCGATTTACTGTTACTGTTTATATTATTATCTATTTGAAGGTTGTGATTACTTGTTCAGCGAATATTCTTAAGGCGTCGGCATCAGTGCGATCGCTAAATCCAAGTATGAAGTCTTGAACGCCCACTCTTGCCATTGCTTTTAAGTTATGGATTGTGCTCTCGAGAAGATGCTCATCTTTTTTGATTCCAACATCTATGAACCCATGCCAGCTTCGCCTTATACTATTTGGTTTTCGCCCAATCCTTTCGCAATATTCATCTAGGGCTCTCATTTTTTCGGCGAATGATTCCGGTGAACCGTTAAGTACATTGAAGTTATCAGCAAATTCGGCTGCCAATCTTATTATGCGTCTTCTGCCAGTGATAGATCCTATCCATATGGGTGGATGCGGTTTCTGAACGGGCTTAGGAAAGCATGGCGGCTCTCTTATCTCATAAAACTTCCCAATGAAGTAGGGTTTCTCTTCAGTCCACATTTTAATGATTACTTGTAGGGCTTCATGTAATCGTGAGATTCTCTCACTATCCGGTGGGTAAGGAATTCCATAGGTGTAATGTTCAATGGATAAATCTCCTGCGCCTATTCCAAAGTCAAGTCTGCCCTCGCTTATTATATCAAGAGTAGTGGCCATTTTTGCAAGTAAAGACGGATATCTAAACGTGTTTGATGTTACAAGACTGCCAAGACGAATAATCTTTGTATCTACAGCGAGAGCTGGAAGCAACGTCCAACAGTCCAAATACGGATGCATATGCTCCTCAGGCGGCAACCACCCCTCATAGAAGTGGTCATTAAGCCATACCGAGTCGTAACCAAGCTTCTCACACAATAATGCCACACTACGAACCATAGCATAATCAGGCACAGATTGAGGCAAAACTACGCCAAAAGTAATGTCTCTCATAGCAGAACCCTCATTTATTATCAATTAATATCAATTTAACTTAAATTCTTTTTATAAATGTAATTTGCAGTTTAATTTTTACTTGTAAGCCAAGTAGGTTTCATCTTAAGAACTTCATATTGAGACATTTAGAAGATAGGCCTATGCTTATCAAGTTAAATAAAGTTCTTAAATCAATCTGTTATAGGAGTAATGATGAAGAGACGTGAAGGATACGGAGAGGGTGACTATAACTTTAAAGTTATCCTACGTCATTTATTTGTGATTATACTTCTCTTACTACTTTTTATTAACGTCTTCACGTTTAGGATTCTGGGATCTAGAATCCTTCAGTTTAGAAGTCGGTCCAGTGAAAGGAACACTAAAAGAGGAGGGGCTCCTACTTATATAAACATGAATTTTCCTCTTCTATAGTTGTAAATGACTTGTTTCACTTTAGAAGACTAACCACATTAAAGCAGATTATGGCTTTATTGGTATTCAGTTCTCTATAGTTTCTCTCCAAGCATTATGGTTCTATTCTTTTTATCTCCCTTATAATGTCAAAGTCTTTATCGTAACTTGCGATGTTTGTTATTTTGTTTTCTATGGCTGTTGCAGCGTGAATAGCGTCTCTCGGTTTAACTCTATATTTTTCCAAGAGCTCTTGCGCCCTTAAAATTACGCTCTTTTTAACCGCTAAAAACTTTAAATTTGGAAAGGTCAGAAAACGTTTACCCTACTCTATGGATGGTTCTAAACCAAAAATTCTTCTCACAACCCAAACAACCTCCTCCCATGT
>JAWCEH010000013.1:0-43620 GCA_038859955.1 Bathyarchaeia archaeon
CACGCGGAGAAGAAGATAGAAGAAATTCGCTTCAATGAAACTTGGCTGAATGCAACCTTCATCTACACGTGGCAGCACCTTATAATGTACCGGAGCATCATGGCGGGTTCAGGGCAATCCTACTTGAATGTTATTTTCTGGATATCGCCAGTAAACGCGTCGATTAAATTATTTAACATAAATTTCCGGTCACCCCCATATATGCAACTCGAAGAATATCGAATCGATGAATCCGCTGTATACATACGCCAAAGAACCCCGCTTAACAGAATCATAAAGTTAGAGATAGCAGTTCAACAATCTAACGCTGAAATAAATTATATTAAGCTAAATCCAAAGGACTCCAACTACTCAATGCCTCTCATATCATTCTTGCTAAAACCCCGGCAAAAAGACCTATATTTGGCCCTCAGGGTATCCATTGATGCCAGCGGTTCCCCAGACTCAGCTAATCAAAAACTCAAATTCTACGATTCGCATGAATTGATCAGAAATCTTAAGGTAAAATACGTCTTAATTGATAAAAATCGAGCCGACGAATACTACCGCTTCCTTCTGGACCCGGAAAATTTTACACCCGTCTTTCAAAATGAGAGAATTACAATATTTAGAGTAAACAGTGATCACGCAAACAAAAATTAAGCGAACCCCCTCTTTTAAACTTCATCTCTCAAAAACTCAATCAACTGAAAAAATGGTTAAATATGCGCTTACACACCATTTTTTATGAGATGAGGAAGCCGTCCCAGACTGACCGATAAAGGAATGAGGACTCTACGACGGGCTGATCGCAATAAAATAAAAATTTTAGCATGGAATGCGTGGGGAAATAAGAGGAAACTTTAAGTAGTAGATTCGCTATCTTCGAAGAAATGAGCAATATCCAATAAACAAGGGATGGTGATGGCAAGATGGAATATATCTACGCTGCGATGCTACTCCACAGGGCTGGTAAACCCATAGACGAAGACAATCTAACGAAGGTTCTCCACGCAGCAGGCGTAAATGTTGATCCAATAAGAGTTAAGGCCCTAGTAGCCGCCCTATCGGAGATAAACATTGATGAAGCCATAAAGGCTGCGCCAGCGTTCATGCCGATGGCCGCTCCAACAGTCACGGCCCCAGCTGCTGCGCCAACTCCAACGGTGGAGGAGAAACCGAAGAAGGAAGAGGAGAAGAAAGAAGAGAAAGAAGAAGAGGAGGCCCTAGAAGGACTAGCATCTCTCTTCGGATAAAAAGCCCAAGCCAAATTTATTTATAAATTGCGATTTCAACCCTTTGCACCATAGTCATTATATACGCTACCTCATATATGACGTTATAGTAATTATTCCCCTAGATTTCGCTTCATCCTCTGCTGATGGATGCGCATAAAACGCGAACATAACCAGACATATTTGCTCCCTAATAACCTTCATTATTTTCTCAACAGATGTATAGAATTCTTAACATCATCCCCCATATATTCTTGTTTTTTCTCTCCGAGCACGATCACTTTATCACCATTCTTTAAACCCTCACCGTACAGATTTAGTTATAAACTATTTTTTGGATAATGGGAAGAGAATGTAATCGCGGCCGATGTGGGAAATTCCTTAATTTTGTAACTTGAATACGCTAGTCTGGGCATTGGTCGCAGATGGGATTTAATTCATCTTTCAACATTGATAGTCGAAATTCTCTCATTTTTTCTCCATTCCATATATTACTAAACGGTTCATTAAAGATGTTGCCGAAGTTAAATACGTCTGAGTTCATTCTTATGCAGCATGGTGTCACATATCCATCGACTGTGATGAAGCATTTGCTAAAACACCATGAACACTTCATCTTTCTCCTACTCGAATCGCCATGATATATAGAAAGGTCTCTGTACTTTCTTCTGCTCTCTAGAATAAAGTGGCGAATCTCCGCTTTAACCCGCCTGGCCTCCCTTATGAATTCTAATGTTGACAGGTATTCTTTTTCCTTGGGGGTTATCCAGTTTTCCACCTCAACTACATAAATGAAGTTTAATCCCAATTCTGAAGCAAAACCGCATAAATCTGGTATTTCGTGGTAGTTGAGGTGGGAGGCAACAAAATTCACTCCAACCTCCGTTTTCGCTCCAATCTCCCTTTTAACTTCAATTAACGATTTAAGATTTCTAATTATTTCTTCGTATCTTGCACCTCTCCTAATATATTCAAAGGTATCCGGGTTGGTTGAATCGATCGATATGCATATGGAGTCAAAGTATTTGAGCGCTCTTCTAATATTCACTGGATTTAATAGGGATCCATTCGTTGTTATGGAGAACTTTATTCCCATCTTTCTTCCGTACTCAAGAATTTCCCAAATATGAAGGTTCATTAAGGGTTCCCCTAAACCCTGAAGCTTAATAACCTTTAATGTGGGTATGCTCTCTAATATGCGCTGGAAGCCTTGAACTGTCAAATCCTTGTTTAATCTCGATTTAGAGAGGTTTTTTCTCGTGCATGTAATACAGTTAAAATTGCATTTAGTTGTTGGCTCCAGCTGAATAGCTTTAGGAGGCGGCATCCACTCTCTTCTAATGAGTTCTCCCCTCGCGAAATCTAAAGCATTCAAAAACGAACACTTCACATCGAAGTATCTCAAACGTTTAAACCGATAAAGAATTTCACGGGAGAGCACCTTTAACCCCGGACTCTTTTACTCTATGAGAAAACAGGAGACAAGATACTTAAGCATTGCCCATTAATTCCGATTAAGATTTCTCATCTCTCCATTCTCAATAAGTAAATGAAAATATTAGCAACACGTTATAAATCACGCCGTAAAGTACGCGGCAGCATCATTTCAGTATGCTTAAATACTCTTTCAGATAACTTTATCCTTTGCTGCATGCTTAATTGACTGTTTTAGAGTTGAGGGATAAAGGCTAATGTATTTCAGTGAGGATGAATATAGGCTGCCATTCTTCTTAGAGAACGACTACGTTAGGAAGCGCTGTCCACGCTGCGGCGAATACTTTTGGACATTAAACCCTGATCAAGCGCTCTGTGGGGAATCTAACAGCTATGGCTGTGCAGAATACACATTTATCGGGAGATCGCCCGTCAACAGAGCGTATACTTTGGCCGAGATGCGCGAGAGCTTTCTGTCATTCTTTGAGAAGAGGGGTCATATGCGCATAAAACCCTATCCAATCGTTGCTAGATGGAGAGACGACCTATACTTTACTAACGCCAGCATAATCGACTTCCAGCCTTATGTGACCGAGGGAATGATCCCGCCGCCAGCAAACCCGCTTGTTATAAGCCAGCCATGTGTTAGGTTTCCAGATCTCGAGAATGTTGGACCAACCTTCGGCAGGCACCTAACAATCTTCGAGATGGGGGGTCATCATGCATTCAATTACCCCGACAAGGAAGTTTACTGGAAGGATGAAACTGTACGATACCACCATGATTTTGTGACAAAGACTCTTGGGGTTAAACCCGAATACGTCGTCTACAAGGAAGGCGTTTGGTCCGGTGGCGGAAATGCTGGCCCAGACGTCGAGAGCATAATTGGTGGATTAGAGGTTGCGACCCTAGTCTTCATGAAGTATAAGGTTGTAGGAGAAGATTTCATTGAACTGCCAATAAGAACAGTTGACACGGGGTATGGAATTGAGCGCTTTACGTGGCTATCGCAAGGTTCAGTCAGCTGCTTCCATGCTGTTTACGGCGGGCTACTCGATAAAATTATGGGATTGGCTGGTGTAGGCAACGTTGACAAGAATCTTTTGGCAGGGTTCGCCAAATTCTCTGGTTTAATAAGTATATCAAAAACCGTTAGCCGAAATGAGAACTGGAGGAGAATATCCTCTATATTGAATATGGATGTGAATGAGCTTCAGCGCATTATAAATCCTGTCGTTGATGTCTTCACAGTCACGGATCACACCAAATGCTTGGCCTTCATGCTGGCTGAGGGCGTTGTGCCATCGAATGTTGAAGAGGGCTACTTAACTAGACTTTTAATTAGGAGAACATATAGGTTGCTGAGGAACCTGGCTATAGAAGAACTTATGCCGGATATTATTGATATGCAAGTAGCCTACTGGTCAAGAGACTTCCCGCACTTAAAAGATATGCGCAATGAAATCATGGAGCTACTGCAAATTGAAATCGAAAAGTATAAGCAGACTCTCCAGAGAGGTAGAGACCTAGTTAAGCGTGTAATCCGAGATGTTAAAGCCAAAGGTGAAAGCGAGGTTCCAGTCGACAAGCTCGTTGAGTTATATGATTCACATGGCTTAACACCCGAAGTTGTAAGCGAGGTTGCTGCATCAGAAGGGTTAACGGTTAACGTTCCCGAAGGATTCTACAGCTTCGTAGCCGAAAAGCATATATCCTCTCAAAAGGCGGCCTTTAAGATGGCTGAGGAAATAGAGGATCTTGGCATAGACTCCACCGGGCTGCCGGAGACTAAACCATTATACTATGAGGATGCTTATATTAAGGAGTTCACTGCTAGGGTTCTCCGCGTTTCAGGAAACCGAGTTATACTTGATAGAACGGCCTTTTACCCTGAGGGTGGAGGTCAACCAGCGGACTGCGGCCTCCTAGAGTTCGATGGCGTTAGGACTAGAGTCTACAATGTTCGGAAGACTACTGGAAACGTAATAGTTCACTTAGTTGAGGGAGCTACTCCAAAAGAGGGTTGCGAAGTAAAGGGCATGATAGATTGGGATAGACGCGTGAGCCTAATGCGCCACCACACAGCCACACACCTAGTTATGGGCGCAGCCAGAAGAATTCTAGGCGAGCACGTGTGGCAGGCTGGCGCCCAAAAAGATGTTGAGCAATCAAGGCTTGATATAACGCATCCAAAACGGCTCACTAGGGAGGAGATAAACCGCATAGAGGAGCTGGCCAACGATGCTGTTATGCGGAATATGCCTGTTGAGGTGTTCTGGATGCCTAGGGAGGAGGCCGAGCGAACATATGGCTTCAGATTATATCAGGGTGGGGTTGTGCCAGGCAGAGAGATCAGAGTTGTTAAGACTGGCGATTGGGAGGTTGAGGCGTGCGGTGGAACACACTGTAAGTCAACAGGTGAGGTTGGCTTAATAAAAATAGTGCGAACTGAGAGAATCCAGGATGGCGTTGAGAGAATAATCTTTAGCGCCGGGTTACCAGCCCTCAAAAGAATTCAGGAGACTGAGACGAGAATCGCCAAGGCCGCTGAGCTGCTAGAGGTTCCAGTCGAAAAGGTTGATGCAACTCTGGAGAGGGTTACCAGCGAATGGAGGGATCTGCGGCGCGAAAGGGAACGTCTAATGGAAAAAGTCGCCAGAACAATGGCTGAGAAATACGTTTCAGATGCTAAAGAGGTTTACGGCCTAAAGATTATATCGCAATTAGTCAGCTCACGTGACGCGGATGTAGACTTGCTCATTAAAGTCTCAAATGAGATTGTTAAGTTAAACTCGAGCGCCATTGCAGTCTTCGTATGCGTTAATAAAGATGCCAGAGCGATCGTGAGGGTTGGGGCGGAAGCTCTTAACGCCGGCGTTAACGCTGCTGAGGTAGCAAAGAGAATAGGTCAAGTACTTGGGGGAGGCGGGAGCGGGAAACCTGATTTCGCGCAGGCCGGCGGCATCAGAATCAACGATGCACCCAAAGCTTTAGAAGAGGCTGAGTCAATTATATATAAGGTTGTCTTTGGGGAATGAGCGATGGCATCCCAGCCAGTTGATTGGAGATCCGTTGAGGAGAAATGGAGAAGAAAGTGGGAGGAAGCACGCTTATTTGAGGTAGACCCTGATCCTAAACGCAGGAAATGCTTTGTTACATTCCCATACCCGTACATGAATGGGCCGCTCCATGTTGGACACGGCTTCACAGCGACGAGAGTCGACATATACGCAAGATTCATGAGGATGAAAGGGTACAACACGCTTTTTCCTTGGGCTTGGCACTGGACTGGCGAGCCGATAGTTGGCGCATCATTAAGGCTTAAGATGGGCGATAAGGATCTAATAAGGGCGCTTAAAGAGATAGATAGGGTTCCAGACGAGGAGCTGGAGAAGTTCGTTGACCCAGTCTACATGGCTAGCTACTATACACGCGAGAGCAAAGAGATCGTTAAGAGAATGGGGTTCTCTGTCGATTGGCGAAGAGAGTTCCATACAACGAGCTATGAGCCGACATACAGCAAGTTTATAGAATGGCAGTATGAGACGCTTAGGGAGAAGGGTTACGTTACTAGGGGCACGCACCCTGTTGTCTGGTGTCCTCACTGCCAGAGTCCAACTGGAGACCATGATAGGCTTGAGGGTGAGGGAGTTTTCCCAGAGGAGTATACGCTTATAAAATTTATTTTTGGAGACTGCTACCTGCCAGCTGCAACATTTAGGCCTGAAACGATTTTTGGCGTAACAAACATGTTCATAAACCCTGATGCAACGTACGTTGAGGCTAGGGTGGATGGCGAAAAATGGATTATCAGTAAAAGCGCTGCCTTCAAGCTCTCAGAGCAATTAAAGAAAGTTGAGGTCCTAAGGGAGTTTAGAGGTTCAGAGATTATTGGCAAACGTTTTAAGGAGCCAATAGGCGGTAGGGAGCTTCTAATACTTCCAGGGTGGTTTGTTGACCCAGACTCAGCGACGGGCGTCGTCTACAGCGTTCCAGCACATGCCCCAGCAGACTGGATCGCCTTAAAAGACCTAGTGGATAAACCAGAAGCTCTGGAGAAATTCGGCATTCCAGTTGATGTTGTCAGAGAGATTAAACCCATATCACTGATAAGCGTCGAGGGTTTCGGAGAGTATCCGGCCATAGAGATAGTTGAGCAGATGGGCGTTAAAGACCAATTTGATCCGAAACTTGACGAAGCAACCTCAACAGTATATCGAAAGGAATTCCATACAGGCATCTTAAAACCGATATGCGGCAAATACGCCGGGAAAATAGTGAGAGACGTTAAAGCTCGGATAATAGAGGACTTTAAAAGAATGAACATTGCCGACTCAATGTTTGATCTACCGCAGAGGGTTGTATGCCGATGCACAACAAGATGCGTAGTGAAGATCCTCTCAGACCAGTGGTTTCTAAGATACTCCGACCCCGAGTGGAAGCGTCTAGCACATGAGGCAATAGACTCAGCTGAAATATTCCCAGAGAGTGCAAGAGTCTACTTCCATGATAAAATTGACTGGCTTAGGGATTGGGCGTGCGCGAGGAGAACGGGTTTGGGAACACCGTTACCGTGGAGCCCAGAATGGATAGTTGAAACTTTAAGTGACTCAACAATCTACATGGCTTTCTATACAATAGCCAAACACATTAGACTATATAACATCGGACCTGAGCAGCTAACTAAAGAAGTGTTCGACTACATATTTCTAGGAAGAGGAGATTTAGAAACCGCATCTAAATCTTCAGGTATACCTCCGGAAATCCTTCATGAAATGCGCAGTGAATTCTTATACTGGTATCCAGTTGATTTAAGAGTTTCAGCTAAAGAGCTTGTTCCTAACCACCTATCGTTCTTCGTATTCCAGCATGTCGCCCTCTTCCCAAGAGAGCTTTGGCCTAAAGGTATAGGCGTGAATGGAGTGCTGACAATAGAAGGGCAGAAGATGTCCAAGTCGAAAGGAAACTTCCTAACCCTAAGAGATGTTGTAGACCGTTTCAGCGCAGACGTGGTTAGATTAACGCTTGCACTTGGGGCGGAGGACATGGATGATCCCGACTGGCGTGAGGAGAACGCTAAAAGCATAGATGCGAGATTAAGGTCGCTGCACGCCTTCATAAGTCAAGTTGCCAGCCTATCTGGCGATGATGAGGTTAAGAGCATTGACAGATGGCTGCTCTCAGCGCTGCAGAATAGAATACGTTCGGTAACAGAGGCCATAGAGAACCTTAAAACTAGAACTGCTGCTGAAATAGCATTATATGAGGTTTGGAATGACATACGCTGGTATCTTAGGCGGAGAGAGAACCCGAACCCCAAAGTACTTAAGGAGGCTGCTAACATCTGGATTAGGCTTTTAACACCGTTCGCGCCATTTATATGCGAAGAATTATGGAGCATTCTGGGAAATGAGGGCTTCATATCGGTTGCAGATTGGCCGGAATACGATGAATCAAAGATCGACGTTAAAGCCGAGGAAACAGAGTCTCTGATTAAAAACCTAATTAATGATACGCTAAATATTCTAAGGGTCACAAAGGTAACGCCAAAGAAAATTTACTATTACGTAGCAGCCGATTGGAAGTGGAAGGCTTATATAAAGCTCTTAGAAGCGTCAGCGTCAAAAAGAATTGAGATGAGAGAAGCGATGAGACTACTTATGGAAGATCCGGAGTTAAGGAGCGTAGCGAAGAACCTAGCGCCACTCGTTAGCCGATTACTAGAGGAGTTAAATACGCTTCCGGAGGAAAGAAAACGTAGGCTACTAAATATTGGTGTGGTAAATGAGCTGAGCGAGATCGAGGGAGCGAAAACTTTTTTGGGAAGAGAGTTTAATGCCGAAGTAACAGTTTACAGAGAAGATGATCCACAGAAACATGATCCAAAGGGAAAAGCGCAGCAAGCCAAACCATACAAGCCGGCAATATACATCGAGTGACATTTCTATTACTTGAAAATTAACACCAGAGCCGCAATACCTACACTATCCAACTCTTAGTACAGTTTCATATTAAACAAAAACTTTTTCTTAAAATACTTAAACAAAAACTTTTTTTAAGTATTTTAATAAAACAAAAAGATGGTGGCTTAAAATGCCATTTTGTAAGCGATGTGGAAAAGAGATAGCGCAGGATGCAAGATTCTGCCCCTACTGTGGTGCAGACCAGATCTCTCCAGTGCCTCAAACTCAAGCAGGTTTGGAAACGAAAAATACGGGTTTGGCGGCAGTTTTGGCTCTAATACTCGGCATCTTTGGATTATGGGGCGTTGGACACATCTATGTTGGGAAAATAGGGAGAGGACTGGCCCTACTTATATTGGGCATTATACTTGAATGGGGTTTAGGCTTTTTTGTATTTTTTGGAATGGTGTTCGGCGGAATATTCAGAGGTTATCAATATGGAGTACCTGAACTAACGAGGGTTCTTTTTGTGGGAGTAATAACCTTGGCAATTTGGGCCCTAATAACCCTCGCCATCTTCATTTGGCAAATCTACGACGCATATAAACTAGCAAAATACTACAATGAATATGTTCAGCAGTACAGAAAGGCACCTTGGTAAAATCGAAAACATCTTGCTACTAACCGCTGAGACTAACATCAATTTCTCAAGAGCTTTTATTTAAGAATAAGCTTTAAAGTTTAAGCCGCTTCCTTGGAGGGAATAAAGTTAGCGTGGAATCTTATTGGTGATTGAAGAGGCAAACGTTATGCTGCTTCAAGTTGCTAGCTGACAATACTGAAGTATAGTTAAACTCAGTTCTTTTTGGTTGATGTTAATCCGTGGCTTGGTATGCCTCTTCCCTCTTTTTCTCCCTCTCACTACTATTATGGTTATGGGCGACTATCCTGTCAATTAATGCCTGTATTGATGATTCAAAAGCAGCGTATATTGTTCTTCCAGCGTCATACATTAATATGACTGAGAAGGCGAATGCGGCTATTGATATTGCTAGGCTAAGCCATCCGCCAATGTTTGGAACAGAAGATATCAGCGGCGAGGCGACCGAAACCATTATTGTTACAACGAATACAACAAGTAGCTCTTTTAGTGCTCTAACTACGGAGGGGCTTTTCTCAGGGTTAAAGCCTGGTATATGCTTTAGAAGAGTTTCAGATGCAAAATCTATTAGCCTTATTAGATCCAGCACGACCCTTAAAGCCATGAAGAACAGCACTATAACAGCGATCAATGCGAGAGCCATCGTTAACGAGAATCCGCCTACTGGTATAACGGCTAATATCGAGGAGAAGCTAATGTTTAAGAAGCCTAGCGCTAAACCTATTATGAATATTAAACCCGTATTTATTAGAACCCTTAGAACTCTCTTCTCAACTTCTTCTCTCACTGCAACACAGCCCCTTAATGCATCACAATTTTAAAATTTATGTATAGATTGGTTTTAGGGTGATATATTTACTTTATTCCATAAATTTATAGGGGAGCAATAAGCTTCATTTAAAGAAGTGCTATGGTCGAGCAGCGCTCAGAGGGATCAGAGGAACAAGGTTTAAAGATACTGTCTAGAAGAACTCTTCTATCATCTTTTGGATCCGGGATGATAAGCCCATTTATACCGATATATGCAACGCAACTTGGGGCTTCATCCACAGAGATAGGGTTAGTTCAAGCAATAAACTCTGTTTCACCAAGCATAGCCCAAATACCATGGGGTTTTGTTGTCGATAAGGTTAAGCGGAGAATACCGTTCATAGCCTTAGGCAGCCTCCTATACGCAGTCATGCTCCTCCTTCTGCTCTTTACAAGCGGAATAATAGAGTTCATCACGATCGTCCTTTTGGCTTATACTTTATCGGCGATGGCTGTTCCGGCCATAAACTCTCTAATAGGCGAATACTCAAGCAGATCTGGTAGAGGAAAGACTATAGCTAAACTTAATGCTATGGCGTCCTTTGGAAGCATGCCGGCTACAGTTCTATCTGGATACTTAATTTATAGGGTTGGTGGAACCGTTGAGGAAATGTATAGGATACCCATAATTATATGCTTCATGTTCAATATTGCCGCTGCATTAGTTGTCTTAAAAATTGGGGAAGAGCCACCGTTTGGAGAAGCCTTCTCAATTAGTGGATGGGCAAAAGCTTTAAAGACAAACCCATATTTCAAGAGATTCTGTTTACTCTCGATATTCCAAGGCTTCTCAATGGGTTTAGCCTGGCCCCTCTTTACGCTAACAATCGTAAAAGTAGTTAAAGCCGATATGTTCCAAATATCGCTTTTAAGCGTTGTGAGCGCTTCAACGGCGATAATCGTCCGAAGGTTCACTGGCAGATTGGCTGATAGAACGGGTAGGAAACCGCTGATAGTTTTAGGTAGAATGGGTTTATTTCTCATTCCGTTAATATACGCATTAGCGAAATCAATCTACGAGCTAATACTAGTAAATTTCGTTGTAGGCATTTTAATGGCAGCCTCAGATGTCGCTCTATCAGCCTACCTGCTGGATATATCGCCTAGAAGCATGAGGGGCTCATATACAAGCTTATATAATGCTGTGGCCGGCTCATTCACTTTCCTTGGCTCAACCGTGGGAGGCTATGCTCTGGATTCACTAATGGGTTTAGGCTTTGGATTCCATGAATCTATGACGATTATGTATATTATTTCAATAGTTGGCAGAATAATCTCCGGCCTATTATACGTTACAATTCAGGAGCCATATAAGTATCCCGCAAAATTCGAAGAAGAGCTGAAGCAAATATTCGAGGAAGAGGTAGAAGTCGTTGAAAGAATGATTAGCGAGTATAGGAAGATTGAAGATGAAGACTTAGAATGGTTTGAGAGACTTTCCAATCATGGTTCGAGAAAATAGCCAACTAATTTTTCCGACAGATTTATTTAGGTTGCCGCAAATTTTTCGTGTATGTCACAGACAACAATACTGGAAAAACTTAAGGAAGAACTCAGGAAAGTCGAGGAAGCACTGGCTCAATTAGAAGCCGAGAAGAGAGCGGTTGACGAAGAGTACTCAGCTGCCCTAAATGAAGAAAATAAGGTAATTGAAGAGATGAGGCGCTGTAGAGACCAATATAAATACACTCAGCTTGAAATTAGGTTTAACAGTGTGTCTAGGCGCAGAAGGGAGATCGAATCCAGAAAAAATGAGATCGAGAGGAAAATAAGAGGATATAGCGAGGAGAAAGCCAAAATACAAACAAGGATCGAGTACTTGAAACCTAAATCATCTTAATATTTTTTTCTAGCTCCTCTATTTCGAGTTTGCGTTATAAAGAAATGGGTTGAATTAAACCGTTACGCGTTATGTTAACCAATATCCCCCTACTTTCAAAACTGCATAATCGACAGTTAATGATTTGTAAAATCCTTATCTGCTCAATGCCCCTAACGCTGACCTCAATCCCTGAAGCCATCAAATGAGCTGGAAGTAATGAAATAATACAGTCCATGAGGTATACAAATTGATCGAGCGTTGAGAGACGCGTCGTCTCGTTAAGCCCTAAACTTGTATGTAGCGTGAAGAAACCTGTAACACCATGAGACCTATTAACATTGAGTATACCGGTTAGAATTTGGGCACCTTCTTTTATCTCGCCGAGTTTTTCAAGACTGTTTAAGGGGTCTAATACTGCGAGTTCTATTTCTTCACTGGTAATAATTCTGTTATACTCCTCCAAAAGTTCCTCGTTAACCTCATGCGGATTTAATACTAAAAGGTTCCCAATAATATCGTCCCAATCTAACCCCAGAGATGACGCCCTAACCTTCATGCGAGACTGAAGGTCGAACATTTGAGATTCAGAAACCCAAACATCATTGAAGATGACATAAAGAACTCTGCGTCCAAAAGATGCCGCCTTAAGCGCGATCTCACTAACAAGTAGGCTTTTTCCAGCGCCTAAAGGCCCTATTACCATAAACTGTCCAGAGGCTGGGATTCCATCTAAAGGTTTATCATCAAATCGATAGAAGAGGGTATCTAGAAGGGTCCCTGTTTTAACGCTACTGAGGGATTTTTGCGTCCCATGCAGCCTATCCGGCTTTATATAACGTGCTTCAGTAACCTCAGCTTTTGCCTCAATTGCCGCTGCAACTCCCTCGGATTGAGCTCCACGGCTTATGGCCGTTTCGCTAACGGCTTTCTTTTCCCTCTCGACTTTTTCAATGCTCGGCGATGTCTCTATTACCGCTGGTTTGGTTGCTTCTACAGGAATGGTCTCATGCTCCACTAGGGCCCATCTGCTGCCTCTCCTCTCGACAATATTTCTTGATTTAAGTGAGTATAGCATTGCGTATACTGAGTTAGGGCCATACTTTGGCATATTCAGGGCTATTGAAATTTCCTCTATGGTTGCCTCGCCATGCTCCATTAAAAACTTGATTAAGTCTCTCTCCTCCGCCATTTCTCAAACACCAATACCAAACATACTAGTGTCAACGTTTCTCTTTAGCTTTGTCTCTATTCCTTTGTGTATCGAAAAGTTTCTTTTGATGCTGAGCGCCTATATCCTTCAGTATAGCCTTCACAGTTTTCCACGATTTTCTCACAAAATCTGGATACGAACTATGGCTTTCAATCCAGCTCTTCAGAAAACACACAGTTCTTGGATCAGCTGCGTAACCGGATCCAAAGTCACCATACTTGCGCTTAAGCTCCTCTATTTCCCTATCCCGCTCAACCTTCGCTATTATCGATGCAGCTGAGACAACGGGATACGTTTTATCAGCTTTATGCTCAGATATAACCTCGACTTGAAAGGGCACCTCCTCGAGAATATGCTGCTTAAATCTTTCAGGCAATATGTCTGACGCATCCACATAAACCACGTCTGGCTTAAGCTCCCTAATGATGTATGCCATAACGCGCGCTTCAAGCCTATTTAATCGATTAAGCCTTCTACCCGCCTCAACAACGCGGTCTATTTCGGAGGGCGAAACCTTAATAACCCTGTAATCTTTAACGACCCTAAGTATTTCGCCAGCTAAATGCTCCCTTCTTCTAGGCGTTAGGATCTTAGAATCCCTAACACCTAAATGAATAAGGTTTTGCAGCCCATCCTCATTAACCAAGATTCCAGCTATAACAAGTGGACCTATAACCGGGCCTCGACCGGCGTCATCAATCCCGCAAATAAGCATTAATCAATCACCAACTTACGCATTCTCCTTAAGATTTTTTCAGCTACTATTTTTGGGAGCCTACCTCTATTTTCATATGTAACTTCAATTATCTCCACATCTTCTCTGCTTCTTATCATTTCAGTGAAAGGATTCCTAGCTCTATAATGTATCGTTCCTAAGAGAATTTTGCCGCCATTCAAGGCCCTTAAAACAGCATTTTTAAAGCCCTCAGAGTAGAGTTCCATCGGGCCAACCTCGTCAACGACTATTAGGTCCGCTGTCTCACAAGCATTCAATATCGCCCTGGCACCTACATTCTCTAAATCTTCTAGACACACCTTATATTTACCCAACTGAGGTCCGTTCTTTTGTTTCACATGTGCCAATATGCCCTCAAAGCCGCTATCTAAATCTACTATTTTGAAGCCAGTTCTTATGCCGCTCTCAAGGATCTCTCTGCTTACCATGCCGCCGACTTTAATGCCTTTACGTTTTAAATCATCTATCACCTTTAGTACAACCGTTGTTTTACCTATCCTAGGTGGACCTGTTAAAAATATATGTTGCTTATCCATTAAAGTCCATCCGAGACTTCTAAATGCTGGGCATGTCACCTAGGCCTAAAACTGTTCTAGCACGTCCTCTTTACCCATTATGTGACCGCAGTAGTGGCATCTAAGCTTTAGAGGCTCCTCGCTCTCAACGTAAAAGATTGGCTTAACGGGTTCACTCTCGCTGTTTGATATGCATGGAGGATTTGTGCATTTAATAATCCCATATATTAATGATGGAAGTTTAACCCTCTGCTTCTCAACAACCTTATAATTTCTAACTATATTTATTGTTGCATGTGGGGCTATAAGCGCGATTTTATCAACCTCCTCAGGATTTAATTCACGCCCCTCAATCTTCACGATATCCTTAACACCGAGCTTCTGACTCGGGACATTCATAGCTATTGTAACCACGCCGTTACCGCGTCCATTAATCCCCAAAATCTTAATTACATTGAGAGCATGCCCTCTAGTTATATGATCAATAACAGTGCCATCTCTAATCTTTGAAACCCTAAGGGTTTTTCTAGACATCTCAAACACCAAACAAATATTTTGGAGCATAAACATAAAAAGCATTTCCATTTCTAAGACGCAAAATAGGCAAGCATCTCCATGGATATATTTGATTTACTTCAAAGAAAAGTTTAATTGCGTCTCTATGTTTTCTTAAGTATAGTCTTTTTAATTCGCTTTAATGGTGATTTAATTGGGGGGAATATCACGTATACGCTCATTTCTAGTGGTACTTGCCATCATAGCTTTAGCCACACTGCTAATACCCACCCTTTATGTGAATATGCCTTACGGAGCATGGGAATACGAAACTTTCTATTCATTTAGGATGGAGCACGAATCATTACCTTTTGAAATTTTATCCGTCTCCTGGACGAATCCGACACCTGGAATTATCATATTTGAGATCACAATTCGTACAAGGGAAAGAATCTGGGAGATAATTCCAATCCCCATGTTGCAAAATGTTAGCAGCTATGGCAATTATCCACATGAGACATACCCACAATATGGGCATGATCTCCCTGCAGGTGAAGAAAAGACTCTCGGAGTTATAGTTAAATATGCTCCCGAAGATGCGGAAGTAAGTAGTGTAGAATACTCTATAGTATTTTTAAGAGCGGTTACAATATATAGAACCGTGCATAGGTCCATTATCAGTTTATTGCCTCCACTTCCCTACGCGCTTTTACTGGGTGGATTACCAATTTTAATCGCCCTGATAGTTGCGGAGCTACCCATCTTCCAAAAAATAGTCTACGGAATTAACATGGAGTTTCTCTCAGAAATAGTTATAGGCACATGCGCAATCACGCTCTTAATCTCAGCTGGTCTACCGTGGATAAGTGAGTACGCGAAGATAGTGAAGGAATCTAGCGCACATACGAGTCTTTCCAAGTACTTCAGCTTTAAGATTCAAGATTCGTATCCCTTCCCGTCCAACCAAATCATTTCTATAACCGTGACAGCATATGCCCTGGCACTCTTCATCATTTTCGTTCCCATCGAAATAGAAATAGGCCGCTTGCACATAAGAAGAAAAATTATACTCTTTCGCTCATCGAGTTCGGGATTATTGAGCATTATTTCAGCGGTATCCTGGATATATGGAGTTGAAATCACCAGAATAGAACCAGTTCACCCCGCATACATCACCTACGAAGCGAATATAGGACCATTCCTCGCGATTATCCTCGGCTCCATCCTCATATTCCTCAGCTATTTATCCGCCAAGGTATTTTCACGAGAGGATCAAAAATAGAGAGCAGTCTTTTATCATAGCAGCCCAAAATAGCCGAGCAGAGGGCTAAAATCAAGTTACTAATTTTATCTAGTCTTCTTATACTCTTCATATGCTTCCATGATTATCTCAAATGCTTCATAAATATTTCTAGCTGGGAATAGTAAGGCTACATCCTCTGGATCCAATAGGCGGAATTTTAAGGGCCATTTCTTAACCCACTCGATGAAATCAAACCACATTTCGCCCAATAATATAACTGGTATATTTGATACATGCCTAACCTGCAAGAGCTGCCAAGCATACGCAAGTTCAAGCAGTGTACCAACACCTCCAGGAGCAACCACAACAGCATTTGAAATGCTCATAAATTCATCAAGGCGCTGAGAAAACCTGTCAAACTCCCTCTTAATATCTAAGTGACTTGACTCCCCCTCCTCAAAGGGCAACTTAATCTTTAATCCTATTGCTCTAGCCTCATTGCTCCTTCGCCCATCAAGATGCCCTCGACTGGCCGCATCCATTAGACCCGGCCCTCCACCGGTAACTATATCCATGCCTGCCTCGGAGATCATTTTTGCAAGTTCATAGATTTCACAGTACATTGTGCTGCCACGCTCTATTCTTGCTGAACCAAAGATCGCAACGGTAAAGTTTTTTCTCTCAACACTTCTATTACTCATGCCCTAAGCCACCATTAATACACGGGAAATAAGAACGGAAAATTAGATGTAATGGGGCTTTTAAATTTCGCTTCACTCACTCTACCTCTAGGATTTCCCTTGCTTTATCAATGCACTGGCGCTTCCTATGTTGATGCTCCTTAACGAACTCCGTGACAATTTTTGTTAGGCGCACTTTATCTTCGCCACATAAAATATTCCCGCATTTGCAGTCGTTATAAAGGTTAACGACATCCTCGTCGCTCTCAGAGAAGTGGAATAAATATAGATCGAAAATCGGGCATACATCAGGGTTGCCCCCAAGCTTCCGTTGTTCCTCAGCCGTCGGCTGGCCCCCGGTGAAGGCATAAAATATCTTCTTAGCTATAGATTCAGGTTCCTCATCAAGCGTAAAGTAGCTCATTGGATCACGTTTACTCATCTTGTAGCTTCCATCCAAAGCCTTAATCAGCTTGTGATAGGTTGAGGAAGGTGGAATAAACTTGAATCTATTATAGAATCGGTCAGCTAAATCCCTAGTGAAGCGAATATGTGGATCTTGGTCAACGCCAACAGGTACAATTGTCGGTTTAGGCCCGCCGAAATCCTCGAGTTGCGGCATCAGAATGTCTCCGGCCTGTATGAGGGCTGATAAGTATAGGCCCATATGTCTCTCGCCATAAATTGCCTTCATAGTAGCCAGCGTCGCGCCTCTACTGAATATTATGGCTAAGTCCTTAACTCTTTCTTCTTTTGACTGACGGTAAATGCATCCTCTCTTTGGATCAAAACCTAAAGCCAAAAGATCGGCGACGTTGTTGACAGCTATCTTTTCACTATCCTCAAAAGGTATCCCATTATCTTCGTAGGCTTCCACATCCGCGATGCAGTAGAAGGCCATAGCACCCTGCTGCTGAAAGTATATGATTTCACGGGCAGTCATCAATGTTCCAAGGTGAAATTCACCAGTAGGTTTTATGCCGCTCATGACAGCAAATTCTCTCCCCATCTTCATGGCTTCAAGTATACGCTCAAAATCTCTATGCCCAAAAACGACGCCCCTACGCATTGCTGCGGATGGACTTGGTATCTGGGGTAATAGAGGTCTAAAGGGTTGTATACCAAACTCCGTATAAAGTCTCTCGTAATCTTCGATAAGAGTTGTTCCAAAGGGATCTAGCAGGGATCCGCCATTATTCTTTTTGTTAGGCACGTTTACTGAACCCTCCCGTATTCTGATAAGCATGCTAAAAGGTTGCGTGGCAACTTAAACATTTCTAAGGAAGATAAATAATCCAATCTTAGTGCCATTCCAAAGGCGTTCACCACGCTAATTAATGAGGAAATCGACGGAGTATTTAAAGTTAACCATGAGGGATCTTTTGAGCGGCAGAGGACTTAAGCCGCACATGATTATACGGTAATTTGCCGGAAACCGCGCCGTTAACAAAACCTTTATTTCCGTGATGTCCCACCGATCTGAGATAAGCCTAAGCAGGATGATTTGTGAAGGGATGCTGATTGAAATTTCACTCTGCAGAGTTTTCCGTTCAAAGTAAAAAGAGAATGGAGATTATAAATATAACTAGTAGGGTGAGCGGAATAGTTGAGCGTAGTGGAATAAAAAACGGTCTCGTTAATTTATGGGTTCCTCATACAACTGCTGCGATAGCAGTAAATGAGCACGACCCCGATCTATGGGAAGATATCCTTACAACTTTGGAGAGACTAGTGCCTATTAGAGGAGATTACCACCACAATGCTAAATACGGTTGGGTGCCAAGCGAGCAGAATGCTCACGCGCATATACTGAATTGTTTAATTAAGCCCAGCGTTACAATCCCGGTAGATGATGGACGATTATTGCTGGGCACTTGGCAGTCGATTTTATTTATTGAAATGGATGGACCGCAGACGCGCACTGTTCAAGCGCATATAATTGGTGAGTGAGGCGTCTTCAGATGCGCCCGCCCATCTTCTTTCTTTCAAGAACACTTATGAAGCGTTCGACATCTCCATAAATCTTTTCGTATATATGGGCGCTGTTAGAGAAATCTAGGTATGCGCCAACTTCAACGCCAAGTTTATCGGCGATTCTCTTTTGAAGTTCGGTCATGGCGAGCATATTCATGTGCATGGCTCTAAAAATATCCCTGCTCCTCCAAGACGTATGCATAACTAGTTTACCGTTCCTAACTGTGCACCATACTCTCTGCAAGCATGGTGGCGACTCAACCCACATATCTCTCTCCGGAATCCATGTTATTGCTTGTGCCCTTCTTGAGAATCCAACTTTGCTCAGCTTCTCAACTATGTAACCTATCTGGTCAATCCTCTTAGGAGGGTAATTGAATAATCGCTCATGATATGTGTAATGAATCTTTCCCTCGCTAACGGCCCAATCAAGGGTTCCATCCAAGACTTCATCCACATACTTTTGCAGCGAGTCCTTTATGGCGACGTGTATATCGCCCCTATGAACTCTCGGTTCACTAAATGGTTCCTTAACAACAACGAGTAAGCCTAAAATCTCCTTGGATCTCTCGCCATACTCTGTTGGGACATCAATGCCATCACTCCAGCATTTTAGCACAGCTTCTTCCCAGGCTTCCGCAATAGTGCGCGCCTTAATTATAACACCGAAAGCCTCATGCATGCTGAGACCAACCTCGCGTGAATTGACATCAGCAAAATTAGGAGGAACCGTATATAAATTATCTCCGGTAAAAATTATTTACAGAAGTACTTTAAATTTACAGGTTGGAGTATTCTAATGGGTGTAAACCGCCTGGAAAGCGGAGAACCATGCCTGAGATACGGTTGCGCATTATGTTGCCACGATACTAAAATGCCTTTAACACGGTTGGACATTAACAGAATAGCTAAGTTAGGCTATTCAATGAGCGATTTTGCTGAAAAAGTTGATCATGGATGGAGACTGAGGAATATCAATGGAAAATGCTTCTTTCTTAATGAGGAAGGAAGGTGCAGAATATATAAGTATAGGCCATATGGTTGCCGCTTATACCCGCTGGTTTACAACCGGAATAAACGTGAAACTATTTTAGATGATATATGTCCGCATAAAAACGAGTTTAGGGTTCGGAGAGAAGACGTTAAAATGCTAATGCTCATACTAAAGTTTCTTGGAGAAATAGATACGTTTTAAAATATCCTTGCGCAATATTATTCTGGTGAAGTTTCATGTCGAATATTGATGAGTTTTGGGATAGATGGTTTAGGAGGCGACGATGGCCATTCTCAAGTTTCTTTGAGGATATAGACGAAATGTTCAGAGAAATGGAGCGAATGTTTCAAAGAGAGTTTGAAGAGCTTTCAAGAAGGGCTCCAAAAGACCTAGTGCGCGAAAGGGTTCTACCGGATGGAACAAAGGTTCAGGAATGGGGTCCCTTCGTATACGGATACAGCATAACTATTGGTCCCGACGGGAAACCAGAGATTAGGGAGTTCGGTAACATAAAACCTGGTGAGAAGAGGCTGGGTAGACCCTCGATATCTATTAGAGAGGAACGAGAGCCGCTCGTTGACATAATCAACACTGATGGCGAGATAAAGGTTATTGCCGAAATACCCGGCGTTGAAAAAGAGGACATAAAACTCCATGGAACAGAGACAATGCTAACTATTAGCGTTGATACGCCTCAGCGCAAATACTATAAGGAAGTAGAGTTACCGGAGAAAGTTGATCCAAAGCAGGCTAAATCAACATACAAGAACGGCGTATTAGAAGTTACTCTCCCAAAAAAGAAGGGTGAGGCCCCGAAAGGAGAACCGATAAGAATAGAGTGAAACGCCATTTTCCAGTCAAATCTATTTCCAAAATTTTTATACACGCTATTTTTTTCTTATACTATTTTGAGCACAATTAGAAAAATCTTCTAGTTTAAGGATGATTAATATTGAAGATATTGGGTAGAAAAATCCTGAGGAAGGTTCAACGAGAGGTTCCTTGGTTAGAGCATATAATAAGTGATGAGAAGGTTGCTGGGGATCTAAACCCTTCAGAACCTAGACTTGAATTTCGTTTTAGGGAAGGAAGCCTCTGTCTCTTCTGTAGAGGTAGCAGAATGCTTTGTGGAAAAACCAGATGTCCAGCAATGGTTAAACTCTATTCCTTCCTAAGAGTTAAGAATTTAATAGATGCTGAAAGAATTTTCGGTTCTTCCCCTCCAGGGGTCTTCGTTGGTCGAATAGGGTACCCATATGTTTACGCTGGCCCGCTCATCCCCCCTATTTTAGGTGATACTTCACTTTACGACATGCCTGAGATGTGGATTGGAAGAACTATTGATGAAATAGTACATTTCAGAACCGGTTTGATTCGAGGAAATTTTAGAGCTAATGTTAAAAAGCCGTTTGATAATGAGCAATTTCTGAGTAGAACCATGGAAATAGCCTTATCGAAAGAACCGGTTAACACAGAAGCGATCTTCAAGAGGAAGCCTTCCGGTCGCTTCCTTTTTGATGAAGAAATCCAGCCTATGGGGCCCTCAGCTCCCTTGCTTAAAATCGAGATCGAGAACGCGAAGATAGATCATAGGATTGAGAAGGCGTTTGGAGACACTGATCTGAAGGCTGAGGATGCGATACTTAACCTTTACTTAAATGATGTTCCAGTATCAAGGATCCAAAGGGCCTTTAGTGTAGGTGCCTTCGGCGTCAAAAAACAGCGGAGAATGGTGCCAACGAGATGGAGCATTACGGCTGTTGACTCATCAATCTCAAGGCGCCTGATTGAGGATGAAGTTAAAGGTAAGCCTGAAATAAGCGAATACAGAGTTTATAGTTTTAGCTATCTGGGAAATAGATTTGTTATTCTTTTGACGCCATCAAGGTGGAGGTACGAGTGGATAGAAGCGTGGTATCCAGGGACGCTCTGGAATCCGCGGGGTGATAGTATTTCCATGGGAAGCGACTGGGAGGGCTACCATGGGAGAACAACATACGCGTCTCTGGGCGGGTGTTATTATGCCGTTAGGCTGGCGGCTGCTGAGTTTCTATCAAGGGAAGGTAAACAAGCCGGTGTAGTAGCTATGAGGGAGATTCACCCAAGTTTTATTACGCCACTAGGCGTTTGGATCAACAGGGAATGTGTACGAGAAGCTTTCAAACATGGATATGAGAGGTTTAATACGATTAATGAGGCCCTCGAACACATTGGAACAAAGTTTTCGATCCCTGTTGAGGAGTGGATAAAGACCAGTGTACTCCTTAAGGATGAGTTGCGTCAGGAAAAGATCACAAAATACTTGAGGTTAATTTAGAAATAAGAAAGAGAAAGCATTACATGCAAACTACTTGTCGTTTTATACTTTTCCTACACCCTTAAGTAATTCTTTTAACAGAATTTCTGGAGCTTTATCTCCCTCTCTATTCCTTACTTTCATGGCGTATTTCTTGAATTCATCAATGGTTACCGGTTTCTTGCCCCTTTTCTGCGATAGGTATGCTGCTTGAACTATTGCTGTTGTCTCAGCCCCGATCTTCTCATCGCATATTGGTCGAACATTATTTAGAATGCAATTGCACATGTTTCTTATTTCGCCGGCGAAACTTTGAACCCAGGAGATTTTTCCGAGATTAAATTCTCTTCTTCCGCCAGTGGCGTCATTTATAACTAGTAAGGTTTCTTCACCCTTTGACTCAGGTTTAATTCCGCCGCTAGTTCCAATTATAGCCGTGTCCATTGAATCCCTATGGGACCATGAACCCTCAACATGTGCTGTTGTCCACCTGCCTTCTTCATCCTCAAAGCGTATTAGAACGTGAGCGTCATCCTCAACCTCAAAAGGCCTGAACATTCCCTGAATAATCCTTGTTTTCATGCGTATGCATATGCCGTGAGGTTCAGCAGCCTTGACAACTATGGGTTTCTTCTCAAAGCCGCCTAGGAACCATGAGCATGTGATTGCGTGTACACCATTATCTAGGAGTGAGCCGCCGCCCGCTATATCCAAGTTCCAGAACCATGATGCCCACTCTGGTCCGCCGTGAGCTGTAGCTAAGATTATCAGTTGCGGCTCACCTATAACCCCGCTTTCTATAATTTTCCTAACATTATACCAGAGTGGATGGTAAAGCCAGTTCTCGTTATGCTGATAGAACTTCTTTGAATCCTCAACTGCCTCGATGACATCCAAGCACTCAAGATACGTTCTAGCCATCGGCTTCTCACACATTACATTTACCCCGCTTCTTAACGCTTCAATCGCTACTGGATTATGAAGTTTTGTTGGGGTGCATACGTCAACTAAGTCAAGTTCCTCTTTTGAAAGCATCTCTGAGAAGCTTAAGTAGGTTTTTAATCCCTCCACGTCCTCCTTCAGCCTTTCAGCTAACTCCACATTGCCTTCTTCTCTGGCTTTCTGTATCCTCTCATTATAGAGGCTTCTAACTCTCCTTTCGGCAGCTTTCAAGACAACCTCTGACACATCGCATATAGCCGCCAACCGAGCTTCCGCTATATCTGGATAAGCTGGTAAATGAGCACCTTGAAATATTCCGCCGGAACCTATAACTCCAACCTTAACTCTCTCCAAAGAGCACGCCTCCAACGTCAATCCAGACGCCGAGAAATCTTAAAAATTTTTCTAGAAATTGGATGAATTTGGAATTAATTTTATAAGATAGTCCGCAATCATTATGATTATTAGTAGCCTAGTGTATTTGGGAGGAATGTCGTATTAGCTTTGAATATGTTGTTGAAACGGAGGATCTCGCCAAATATTATCAGATGGGTCCTGTAACAGTTAAAGCCTTAGATGGCGTGGATTTGAGGATTAAGCGTGGTGAATATATATCTATTATGGGTCCTTCGGGTTCTGGTAAGACAACGCTGTTTAATATGGTTGGCGGCATAGACAGGCCGACTAGGGGGAGAGTGTATATTGATGGGGTTGACATCGCTAAGCTGGATGCTTATGAGCTTGCTTGGCTTAGGTGTCGTAAGATTGGGTATATCTTCCAGACTTTCAATTTAATACCAGTCCTAACAGCTATAGAAAATGTTATGCTACCAATGATCTTCGCTGGTGTAGAACGAGAGGAACGCTTCAGGAGGGCTAGAGAAATCCTTGAGATGGTCGGTTTAGGTGAAAGGCTTAATCACAAGCCAGCTGAGCTTAGTGGTGGTCAGCAGCAGCGTGTTGCGATTGCCAGGGCTCTCGCAAATAACCCTGTAATTATTCTTGCTGATGAGCCGACCGGCAACCTCGACCTGCATACTGGACTTGAGATAATAACGCTTCTAAGAGAAATGAATAAAGAGAGAGGGGTTACGGTTATTGCTGCAACTCACGATCTTAAAATGATCGATGTTAGTGATAGAATAATTTACTTACGTGATGGACGAATAGACAGGTATGAAACGAGAGCAGAGGTATACGTAAGAGTTTCAGAGTGATAAGAGCATAAGTCTATTACTGAAATCTTCAAATCTTCTTCTTTTTATAAGTTGTTGCCTCAATAAAACTTAACTGTGACTCTCAAAATATGGGCGCTTGGGAACTTACATATTTCTATAAAAATTTGTTATTTTAGTATGGGGTATGGAAAGATGAAAAATCCATCTATAACGCGTATAGTTTTTGTAGCATCATGAGATGTTAAGTGTATTATGCCTGTTCGGGAAAAATTTTTAAGTTGAATGGTATTTTTTTGATAGAAACAAAAATAAGGGAAGCGAAGCTTATATGCCGTTTGGATATAATGGCAAAATTTTAAGGGTTAACCTCTCTAATGAACAAATATTAATTGACCAGCCGGATGAAAAATTTTATCGAATGTATCTGGGCGGCGAAGGTTTTGTCGCGTACTTTCTGCTTAAAGAGGTTAAGCCCGGCATAGACCCATTGGGGCCGGAGAATAAACTGATATTTGCGGCGGGCCCATTAACAGGTGCACCTATACCCGGCTGTGGCAGGAACAGTATTGGTGCGAAATCTCCGTTAACCGGAGGCTTTGGAGAGTCTGAAGTTGGCGGCATGTGGGGTGCTGAGCTTAAACGCGCTGGCTTCGATGCGGTGATAGTTGAAGGTAAGGCTGCTAATCCAGTTTATCTCTGGATTCATGATAGCGAAGCTGAAATAAGGGATGCGGGACATTTATGGGGTAAGGAGACTGGTGAAACGCAGGCTATTATACGTGAAGAGTTGGGTGATAATCTTATTCGTGTTGCTTCAATCGGTCCGGGTGGCGAAAACCTTGTCCGCTTCGCCTGCGTCATAGTTGATCTTCACGATGCAGCTGGAAGAACAGGTATGGGCGCTGTTATGGGTTCAAAAAATCTTAAAGCTGTAGCCGTTAGGGGAAGGAGGCGCATAGAAGTTTTTCACCCAGAGAAACTTAAGGAGCTATCTAGATGGCTAAATCAGAATATGGCTCGTTTCCGCTTCGTAAACGACCTCCATAATTATGGAACTGGAGTAAACATTGATGCTGGTGTTTCATCAGGAAATCTTCCGATCCGAAACTTTAGGGATGGTTCCTTCCCTAATCCGGATAAGATTGATGCGAGAACAATAAGAAAAACTATAAGCGTTGGCATGGATGGTTGCTATGCTTGCTCAGTTAGGTGCAAGAAGATTGTTAAGGTTGGTGAACCATGGAATATTGATCCCGCATATGGCGGGCCGGAGTATGAGGCCTTGGCGGCTTTGGGCTCAAACTGTGGAATAGACAACCTAGAAGCTGTTGTGAAAGCAAACGAGTTATGCAATAGATATTCGCTGGATGCGATATCAACTGGCGTTACAATAGCCTTTGCAATGGAATGCTATGAGTATGGTATTTTAAGTAGTGAAGATACGGGTGGATTAGAGCTGATATTCGGTAATGCTGATGCCCTAGTTAAAATGGTGGAAAATATAGCGTACCGCAGAGGGTTAGGCAATATATTAGCTGAGGGCGTGAGACGCGCATCCCAAATCATAGGGAAGGGATCTGAGAAGTACGCTATGCATGTGAAAGGTTTAGAGATACCGATGCACGAGCCTAGGCTTAAGAGAGCTTTAGGCCTAGGCTATGCTGTATCACCAACTGGCGCCGATCACATGCATAATATGCATGATACAGGGTTGGTTAGCGCCGGTCCCATGCTTGACTCTCTTTCAAGTTTAGGGATTCTTGAGCCGATCCCCCTCGAGGATCTTGGACCTAGAAAGGTTAGAGCATTCATATACTATGTTGACTGGCGTGTCCTTGACAACTGTTTATTAATATGCGATTTTCTACCATGGGACTTTAATCAGAAAACAGAGATTGTTAAAGCTGTCACGGGCTGGAATACATCGGCATGGGAGCTGATGAAAACTGGTGAAAGAATTACGACAATGGCACGGATCTTCAATATTAGAGAGGGCTTCATGAAGAGAGATGACTGGCTTCCTGAGAGATTCTTTGGGCCGAAGAGGAACGGGCCTCTCTCAAATACCTCACTAAACCCTAATGTCTTTGAGAGCGCAATAGAATTATACTATGAGATGATGGGCTGGAATAAGAATGGTATTCCAACTAGAGCTAGGTTGGAGGAGCTGGGTATAGGTTGGACTTACGAGTATATTGCAGAGTATCTAGGTTAAAAGAGAAGTAGCGGTTAGACTCTATTTTTCAGCCTGGTTGGCTCGAGCTTGGTACACTTAACCTAACCCAATCAACCTTTTTAGCGACGGCTCGAAGATGATCCTTTAATATCTTCTCAGCTCTCTCGAATCCTAAGCGCCCGGAATTCCATGTTACGAACGGTGGATAAAAGGAAGCTTCCCTAAAAACAGCCTTTCCATCCTTAACATCGAATTTTATATATCCGAGCTCCCTTAAGTAGCATGAATCATTTGGGCAGAGAATATCGATTTCTCTCAGCTCATGCTTTAAATAAAGCACCTTGTATTCCTCTGGGCTATTTATTATTCTGCCACACGGGCATTGAATTACTTCCTTTTCAGCGGACAACATTCACACCTCCGTTTATTATTCAGCAAAGTATTCTTCCGCTGTTAATGTGAGTCCCCTTCTCTCTTCAATGTTCTCTATGGCTCCGTCTCTAAGGAAGACTACTCTGTCACTTATGTCGATCATCTTTAGATCGTGGGTAGCGCATATGATTGTTGTGCCCCTCTCAGCCTTCAAGCGATATAGTAGCTGAACTATGGCGAAACCAGTATTGAGGTCGAGGTTGCCGGTAGGCTCATCAGCAAGAATAATTGCTGGATCATTTGCGAGAGCCCTGGCAATCGCAACACGCTGCTGCTGACCACCACTAAGCTCTGTGGGTCTGTGATCAACTCTATCGCCTAACCCAACTGTTGTCAGAAGCTCAACAGCCCTTTTCTCCCTCTCCTCTTTTGGAACGCCGAGGAATGTCATTGGCAAAGCAACATTCTCCTTAGCTGTTAGGACTGGTATTAAATTGAAAGTCTGGAAGATATACCCAATCTTACGACACCTAAGCCAAGCCATTGACTTTGACGGTATCTTAGACAAGTCTATTCCGTCGATGAAAATGTCGCCTTTTGTCGGCCTGTCTATGCCGCCAACCATATTAAACAGCGTTGTCTTACCAGAACCCGAAGGACCCATAACTGACAAGTACTCCCCACGGGGGACTTCAAGGGTTATACCACGTAGGGCGTGAACAACCTCTCCCCTTAAATAATATTCTTTATGGACGTCAACAACTTTAACTGCGGGGACTTCCTTCTCCATCAAGAACTCTCTCCCAACTCTCTACTTGAATTATCCTAAGGTAGTATTTATATTTAAATGTTTATTAATTCAGTCAATTCATTAAATGCTTCTCTCAATTATTTTTGACACCGTAAATTTAACATTTACCGATAAGTCCCATTTTCTTTTGACGTTGTTGAAATTAATTTTTAGATTTATTTGCTGAATAATTTTTCCTTACGCCTTAGCTTTAACATTTTAGTATACACGTGCATGATAACAAAAATTATCTATTCATTTCTCATGTAGGTTTTCCAGGTGTTCAGTGTTGAGTTTATGGAGATATACTTTCGAGCTGGTGTCTAAAGACCTAGAGTTACTGAAGAAGAAGAAGCAGGCATTAGATGATCTACTATCTTCCAAGAAGATTTCCCAGCCAACATATGAGCACATAAATAAGGAGATAAGCGAAGCCCTAGCGGACGTAGAGAAATACTTAGAATCAGTAATCCTTAAAATGAAAAATAGAATGGCAGACCTAGAGAAGCAGGTGAGCATCCTAGAGATATTCCTGGCCAATGTTGAAATTCTTCATGCTACTGGAGAGATAGATGAGGAAACATATGAAAAGCAGAGTAAAGCACTATACCTTGGTTTAGAATCCATGAGAAACGAGGTAAACGAGATAAAAAGCATTTTAGAAAAGTTTGAATCAAAGCCGTCTGAAGTAGCTGAATGTAAAGAGGAATGTGAGGAGGAAGAGACCGAAGAAGAGACTGAAGAATCATCTGAGGAAGAGACTAAAGAGGAGTCTTCTGAAATATTCTAGAGGTAACTTCAAGGTCTTTCTCTCTTCTTATGCTAGCTCAATTTCTGCTCCTAACACCCGTTGCATCTTTACATCTTTTTTTATATTTTCAGTTGTTTTAGGGCACTCAAGGACTTAGCATTTTATTATGGTGTATGCCCTTCAAGTCTTTTATGTAACCTAATTGTTTACTCTCCATCTTTTTTAAGTCTGAGCTCTCTATCAGCCTCTTCAATCTCCGCCTTTTTAGAAGATTGGTATTTACGTATCTTTTCCGCTAGAACCGGATCCTCTAAGGCTAGGATTTTAGCGGCTGCTATTGCGGCTCCCTCAGGCTCAATCGTTACCAACGAGCCTATTCCGCTTGGGACTCTGAGAGAGGAGTAAATGTCTGCACCGCTAAACTTTTCTGAGTATGGGGGGCATGCTATCACAGGCTTTAGGGTGTTTGCATCGACAAAAGCACTCAACGCATTGGATCTACCTGCAACCGTTATGTAAACAACATTGTTTCCCTCATATTCCCTCAATATTTCAAGGACTTTCTCGGGGGTTTTATGTGCGGATGCAACTCTAAACTCGTATTCCACGCCTAAAGCATCTAGATATTTTGCTATGCTACGTGAGAAGTCCATATCGCTCTTTGAGCCCATCAATATTACAACCTTGCCTTTCACGAACTCTCTCCCCAAATTATAGTGGGAACTTTATAATACTATTATTTCTAGCGGATTCATATATGGCCATTATTACCTCAAGAGATTTTCTACCCTCAACCCCATTTACAGTGGGCTCTCTATCTTCAAGTATAGCCATTGCGAAATCTCTGATGAGGGAGGCGTGATTTGTTGCTGGGACGAGTTCGGGTCTAGTCCAGGACTTCAATCCCTCTTTTGTTGCCTCCGAAACTATATCTTCACCGCCTACTACAGCCCATCTTTTTAGGGATTCGCCCTCTATTATAGCGGTTCCACGCGTTCCATGTATCTCAAGTCTGGTTGGCAGCCCCGGGTATATGGCCGTGCTTCCTTGAATTAATCCTATAGCTCCGCTCTCAAATCTTATTGCTGCAACAGCTAGGTCCTCAACCTCTATTCTATGCGCGAAGGTGCCCATCTGAGCCCATAAATATTTTGGTCGACCCATGATCCATACCAGGAGATCAATCGTGTGTATAGCCTGGTTTATCAGCGCCCCTCCACCCTCTGTTGCCCAACGACCTCTCCATGAACTCTCATCATAATACTCTTGTGTCCTAAACCATTCAACTACTGCTTCACCGAGAATTAGACGCCCGAAGAACCCATTGTCAGCCGCATCTTTAACCTTCCTTACCGTTGGATCAAAACGTGACTGCAAATTCACTCCTAGCTTCACATTTCTTCTTCTAGCTTCAGTTATTATTTCATCGGCTTCCTTGAGATTTATGGCCATCGGCTTATCTATTAAAACATGCTTTTCAGAGTCTATGGCGTCTAGGGCCATTGGATAATGCTGGTGGTGTGGCGTATTTATTATAACCGCGTCTACTGGTGCTTCTCGCAGCATTCTCCTGTAATCTGTGTACCAATATTTTAAGCCCCATTTGTCTGCGAACTCCTTCGCTCTCTCCATTCTCTGGCTTGCAACGGCAGTTAACTCGGTTAGTCCCTCAGTAGCTATTAACGCCAATCCATTGGCGCAGAAGTTCGCTCCAATGCCTGTTCCAATAATGCCAAATCTAATCTTGCCCACTATTAGTCACCGTTTAAATGAGTCGCTTATCAATCCTATGCTTTTCTTTGATTATAAAAATTTTATAATTATGTTATGTAAAGAAGGGTCTTCTTTTTTTCACGGCCTCGATAAAGAGTCTCTTTATGTACTCGTCGTTAGCCCCGCCTCTTATGGGCGTGAGTAGGTCTACGAGGTTATTGTTTCTGAAGAGACATGGCTTAAGTTTTCCATCTGATGTTAAGCGAATTCTATTACAGTGTAGGCAGAATTCAGTGTTATGCATTGGTCTAACAACCTCAACCTCCGCTCCGCCGCTAAGAATATACTTTCTTCTATGGTGCATCGGCCTAACAATTATTCTTGAGGCTCTTTCTTTAAGTTTTCTTTCGATACCCTCTAAGTCTGCGTGGTATTTTATGTAAAAGGTATTCTCGTTAGGTTGCTCAAGCTCAATTATCTGTAGTATAAGGCCATTCTCTTCAGCAAACTTAATCATGTCATCAACTTCGTCCTCGTTTATGTCTTTGAGTAGGACCATGTTAACTTTCACCGGGTTTAAGCCAACATTTACCGCCTCAATTATCCCCTTTAGAACCCTTTCATGCGCATCCACGCTGGTAATCATCCTGAATCTATCAGCGCTTAACGTATCCATGCTAACATTAACTCTTGATAGACCTGCATCCTTTAACTGCTTGGCGTATTTTTCAAGAAGAAATCCGTTAGTTGTTATAGAAATATCCTTTATGCCTTTAATGCTACTTATTCTGTGCACTATATCAATGATGTCGCTGCGTAGAAGCGGTTCTCCACCAGTTAACTTAACTCCGTAAACACCTAGTGAAGCCGCAACCCTAACTATTCGCTCTATCTCATCAACTGACATTTCAACGCCAAAGTTGGGCGGCTGTCCCTCTTGATGGCAGTAAATGCACTTAAAATTGCATTTCTGCGTCACGGACACGCGAAGATTCTCAACTGGTCTACCGAAATCATCTCTAAGTGCCAACTTGATCACTTTCTTCGCTTAAGAAGTAAGGAGACTTTGGATAATTTATTCTTATCCCAGACTGGGCGATGTATTTTTATTTAGTAAGATGAAAATATTGGTGTATGATGTATTCATGTTTACAATTAGCCCGCGTGAAAACTTCCTTTTAGCTGTTAATCATGAGGAGCCCTACTGGCTTCCATGCCCGCTTTTCGACGGCTCAGTAGCCACTATTCAGCATGGCTTGGTTGAGAGATGCGACGCTGGGTTTGACTCGTGGGGTGTGAGATGGGAATTGAAGGATCAGCGTTCAGATAGTTTTCCAGTAGAGCATCCGTTAAAGTCTCCGGATATGGTTGAAGAGTATCCGATGCCCTCACCGCATGAGCCCAGTGTAATTAAGAAAGCGGTGGAGGATGTTTCAAAGGTTAATCGGGGAAGTATCATACTTTTGGGAGATAATGGTTGGGGTCTCTTTGAAAGAGCTTGGCTGCTTCTAGGTATGACCAGATTCTTTGTTTGGGCCTTCAAGTATAAGGATGCGCTTAAAAGGCTTATAGAGCGCATTGCTGAAGTAAAGATCGCCATAACTGAAGAGATGATCAGAAAGATTGGCGTGGATATAGTGTGGTATGGAGACGACTGGGGGATGGAGGATCGCCTCTTAATTTCGCGAGAAATGTGGAGAGAACTCATAAAGCCATATCAAGCGCGATTATACCATGCAGCCAAGAAGCATGGGGTTCTGGTTCTCCAACACAGTGACGGAAGAGTGGAGGATTTAATACCGGACTTAATAGAGATCGGCGTTGACATACTAAACATTCAGAGAGAATGCAACGATTGGCGGAGAATAATTCGGGAGTACAGTGAACAAATATCATTGTGGGGTGGGGTAAGCGCCAGAACCCTTGACATAGGAAGCCTGGAAGATGTCGCCAAAGAGACGGAAGAATGCTGCCAACTCGGAAGAACAGGCGGAATAATTCTTGCGCCAGGACACACGCTGAAATATCCGCCTGAAAAAATAAGTATAATGCGTAAAATATGGCTGGAAAAAGGATTCTACAAACATAAAAACAGAAACGTATAAACAAAAAAGGTAAAAATTATTTTATCCCTCAGATTAGTTCCATTTAAACCCTATTCCATTAAGGTTTATGAATATTGCAGAAATAAGGTTTGAAGCATGTTCAAATCTACCTTAATAAATTTTATAAATGTATTATGAAAGTTGTTTGTCCAAAATGTGGAGAACAAGGAAGCTTAACTAAAAAGCAAACAGTAACTAAAGGGATAACCTATGAATATTGGTATGTTGAGCATCATATAGATGACAAGATTAAATGGTGTTATATAGGTAAATTAGATACACAAAGATACACAAACCCCCTTGGAGCAGAAAAACATTTTTTAAGTCCCGTTTTCCAAAATATTCAAGGGGCCCGTGGCCTAGCCAGGATAGGGCATCGGCCTCCTAAGCCGAGGGTCGGGGGTTCAACTCCCCCCGGGCCCGCCAAAAATTCAGGCTTTTTCTTGTGAACAGGGATTGAAAACGGCTCAGTTGGCAGCCTCATACTTTATTGGTTTGGGCCCGTCTCGGGACGGTCCTATAGAGTTTGATTGGGGTGAGTTTAAGGTTTGGCTTTCGGGTGTTTATGGGAGGAAGACTGCTGTTGATGTCTTTAGTTATGCGAGGAGGTTTGGCTTCTGCCTACTTACGGGCGATTTAAGGCCCCTTTTAGGTTTAAGTGAGTCTAAGAGGCTTCATGCCCTGAAGGCTCTTAGCGCATTAGCTAAGTTTATTGGGGTTCATGAGCGTTTCAGGGAGCTTGTTAAGAATTATGGTTTCAAGTGGGGTAAATGTTCCGATGAGCTGATTATTAGGAGGATAACTGGAAAGAATGGGGATGATATTCTGGATTGGGTTGGGGTGGTCTCCAAGGTTCACGGCCTAAGCCTGTTTAGTAGGTTCATGCTTGTAAGCGGGCTTAGGTTTGAGGAGGCCATAAACGCATATAACCTAATAATTGATGGGGTTAGCGGATACTTTAATCGTGAACTTAGCGCTTTGGAGCATTTCCGATTCAAGGAGATTTTTACTGACGCGAGTTGCTGCTATAACATTCTTTATAGAAAAAGATCGCTGGCTTGATCCCGTCTTTTATCATGTTCCAAACTTGAAGTATGTATATACGTATCTAAAGCCTGAATCATCTTTAAAATCTATAATTATAGATTTAATTTTAGGTCTCTAGCTAGCATCTCAGGATTAGATGCGAGGTAGCGGTTTGCGTTCACAATAACTTCTAGGTCTTGGGCTACCGTCTGGAGGATGAGGCAGGTCCTCCAGACGCTCTCGTCCTGACTCTCTTTTAGGCTGTTGGAGTATGCCTTTAATAGTCCTGATGCGATGCATATTACGTCTGCAATCTCCTTGAGCTTATTAGAAACCCATGAGGCGTTTCTCTCTCCAGGAGCCGCCAGCTCGTCAATAAGTCTCTTGAGGGTTTCCCTTATGCTCTCGAGGGTTTCAAGCGATAATGCCCCGATCCTCTTTCTTATTTCCTCCTCGCTCATTCTCTCATCTATCTTTATCCCAGCTTGTTCGAGGGCTATCATGAGTTGCTCGACTATTAAATTAACCCGCTTGCTCGCAAGTATTAGATGGAGCTTTACTCCTCCGTTCACCTTGCCCGCAGCATCTTTGAGAGTGCCTAAGATATCCACCATAACCCAGTAAAATGCGTGAAGAATCTGGAAAACATTGTAAGTCAAATCAAATCGACTCAACGTATCATTCACCCGTATAGAAAAATAGAAATTCTCAAGAAATATTTTAGTTTAATGGTGCTTTGAGGCTGAAGGCTTATTCTTAAATGTTCCTGAAAGTCACATGGCTGCATCAACCAGTTTATAAAATTAAAGGAAAAATGTAGACTGTTCTTCTCCATGTTCTCCATCGAATCAATCTTGATTAGGTTCTTTATCCTGCTTTTTGACGGGATTCCTTCGAGGCTTCCAAAATCTACCCCCTATATGGGCCGTTACTGCAGTTGTTACTTTACGAAAATTTTTCCAGCGAGTTAACCTTTTGAAATCGCACTTTTATCATAGGATTTAATTATTTTTAAAATTCTTTATTTGAACTCATTTTTTAAATGGTATTTTTCGGCTTTTTTCAGACCTACCCCTCCCCCCTACCCTTTACAAGAATTTGAGGAAATTTTGGTTCGTAGCTGACCTTCTCCCTAAGCGCGCTTATGTAAGCTGCATGCTGCCTACGATAGGTATCGGCGGCTTCACCTAGGCTATGTAGAAGGCATGCAGCTGTGTATTCAAACAGGAGCCCTACTTCAGTATTGGGCGTGCTCCTGCTATAAGGAGGGTGTTATGATAACTTAGGTTGAATGATTATGGGTGGGGAAGAAAATTTCCTATGGCTGCATCCTTAAAGCGTAGCAATAATCTTTAGAACATCCACTAGATTCATTTTTCTCCTCTTGTTTAGACTAGCAGCATCCGCATTGGCTGTAGCGTGCGCTTAAAGGGATTAAAAACTAGGCCTAGGATCTCTAATGTTACGATTCCTAGCAGGGCGTGGTCGTTTGCTTCCCCAAGCACGACCGGCGTATGTCCCTCACCCTGTGGTAGGGAAATGTAGCATTCTGAAACCTTCCTCTTAATCACTGTGCCATCAGCTAAAGTGAATTCATGCTCTCTTAGGGGGCTAAGTCCAATGCTTTTCCAAACATCCTCCGGTAGAACAGTATAGGTTGCTCCACTATCCACTAGTAAGCGAACAACCCTCTCACCCAACGGTCCTTTTACTCTACCCTCTACATACGTTATACCCATATACTCTCACTCGCTATTCACTGCATAATTTATTTATTAAAGGCTATTTAAGGATGGACACAGGTCATAAACCACAAGTAAAAATGGGATTATAAGCCTATAGCAAATTTGAGCGTGTATATGCCTGTGATTAGCCATAATGTTAAGGGACAAGATGATTAAGATACGCAGCTTAACCAAATAGGTCAAGATGAACGCATCAATACTATTAACTTTATCTACTTTACCTACATGCATCATAATTCCATTCTTGTGATGGATTCAAGCTAAAGGAAGAAAGTCATTAATTAAATTGAAAGATTGCGAGAATAATTTTTTTATCAAATAAGTGGGAATATTTTTAAAATTTGGGTAAATTTTATATTTGTGGGTTTATATATTCTTTTTGGGATAATTGTGGCTATAGTTAAGGTTGATGAGAGAGGAAGAATAACGATTCCAAAGGAGTTTGGTATTAGGAAGACTAAAACTATAATTATGCCAGCGGGATCCTTTTTTGTTATAATTCCGCTTCCAAAAATACCTTGTGAAGAAGCTGAAGGATGGTTAGTCACTGAAAAGGGTAGAAAAGAGCTGAAAATTTTGGCAGAAAGAATGGCTAGTGAAGACGCTGTTAAACGGGCGAAGAGGAGGAGACAACTTTGATGATTGAGACTGATGTTCTTTACGCTTACATTAAGAAGGAGGATTGGCTAAAGCCTACGGCTAAGAAAATTATATTAAAAATTATAAAGGGGGATTTAGGCACAGTTTATGCTTCACGAGAAAGTCTTCATGAAATATATTATGTCTCAAGGGCGGAGGGTATTTCTACCGATGAGCTTATTGCTAGGTTTGCGGCTTTAACCGCCATAAAAAACCTTGTTTTCCTAGAAACAACCTATGAAATCGATCTCTTATCCTTAGCGTTGATGAAGCAGTATAACATTAGTTCAATTTTTGATGCCTATTATGCTGCTACAGTTCTAAATCAAGTTCCAGACCACACAATAATCTCAACAGATACCATCTTTGACAATATACCGGGAATAAAAAGGATTGACCCGCGCGAACTATAGGGTGGTTACTTTATCGCTTTGCTTTTCTAGATTCTAATGGTTTTCTTGAATAGTCACTATTCTGCCTATTAGATTTAATCCTTGGCATTTGCGCTTAGCGGAACGATAGTTGACTTGCCTATTGCACCAAGAATTGAGGCCAAATAAAGCTAGGTGGACTTTAAATAATCGCATTTCTCATCCAAAACTTTCTTAAGTGCGAAAAATGGAAGGTTCAATCTCCTTATAGGAGATTTATGGATGAAGAGGTAAAGATATGAAGGTTTGAAGGGGCTGAGAATTAAGTGGCAAAGACTTATACATAATGGGCAGACATGTCCGAGATGCATGTCAACGGGTGAGGAAATCGAGAAGGCCGTCTCCATCCTTAAGCAAACTCTCACACCGCTTGGAATAGAAGTTATACTAGAGAAGGATGAGTTCTCTCTAAGCGAATTCTATGAAAACCCTTTAGAATCTAATAGGATTTGGATCGAAGGGCGGCCGATAGAAGAGTGGCTTAACGGAAATACGGGGCAAAGCCCATGCTGTGATAATTGCAGTCCTCATGAGTGTAGAACAATCGAAGTGGAAGAAAAGGTATATGAAACGATCACCTCAGATTTAGTGGTTAAAGCTGGAATGTTTGCAGCCTTAAACCTAATTAATAAACCATGCTGTAAAGATGACGAAAATGAAGGACAGTCGAACACCACTTAATCTATACTCTTAACTTATTGATAAATACTTTTATTAGGCAACTTTCTCAGGCGCAATGAATAATATCAGATGAATTTGACTGGTTTCACAATAAGTTTTGATGAGTGATCGGGTTACGGTTTAACTATAATTTTGATCGGTTTTTCGATCTCTCTTTTCAATGCTTTTTCAAGGTTTTCCAGAGATATCGTGTGCGATATTAGGCTTTTTACGTCTATTCTTCCTGACGCTATTAGGGATACAGCCTTATCCATCGAATAGGGGTTTATAAAGCTCCCTAGTATTGTTAGTTCCCTTCTATATACTGTGTAGGGGCTAATGGGCGCTAAATCTCTTTCAGGGGCAACTCCGAACACGAGTATTTTTCCTCCTGGACCAGCTATTCTTAAGGCCTCCTCTAAATATTTAGATCCGCCAACGGCCTCTATAACCACATCAGCGCCTAAGCCTGAAGTCACTTCGTAGACCACCTTTTGAAGATTCTCTCCTAGAGGGTTCACCACGATATCAGCTCCAAATTTCTCAGCAAGTTTCCTCCTAAATTCCATCGGTTCAGAAATTATAGTAAGCGAGGCACCTAAAACTTTAGCTAGCTGAAGATGCATAAGACCTATTGGGCCAGCTCCCAGTATTACCGTTGTGAAGCCCGGATTGGGCGAGATCCTTTCCCACCCATGTATGCAGCAGCTTAATGGCTCTGTTAAGGCCGCCGCCTCAAAGGATATGTTACTTGGGATTTTATGGGCAAGTTGTGCTGGCACCTTAACATATTCGGCGAAGGCACCATCTCTGACAACCCCTATGGGAGACCATTCCCTACAAAAGTGTTTCCTACCAGACCTGCAGAAAGTGCAGTGGCCGCATGTTACTGTTGGGTCGACTGCCACTCGCTCGCCTACAGAAACGTATTTCGATGCATCGGCGCCCGCTTCCACAACTCTCCCAGAAAACTCGTGTCCAGGGATGAGCGGGTATTTGGCTATTCCCGCTTCCCCCTCATAGATATGTATGTCTGTGCCGCATACACCACATGCCTCAACCTTAACTAAAATCTCGTTTAAACCAGGGGTTGGCTTTTCAGCCTCTATCACTCTTATGGAATAAGGTCTCTCTATATACGCAGCCCTCAAACTAATTGCCCTCCAAACACGCATGCCTATCTCCTAACTATCTTCATAAAATTTTCGTAATTATTTAACATGTCAGATAAATTTTCCGCAGGGAACTGGCTAAAATTAGATGCTCTGTTCATTGCTATGTTTCTAGCTCACGAAGGATTCTACGATATAATTCTGTGTCGATTCTAAGTCCAGCTTTTAAAAGTTCATCTAAGATTTGGATTGCCTCATCTTTTGTTATAGCTCTCTGTTTGTGGGCTTGGATTATTATGCTGCAGGTTCCGATGGGCGTTACATTAAGTATTTTTGCCACTCTCCTTGCTTCTTTATCGTCTGTTATTAGGTATTTTGCGTTTAGTTGCTTGCATAGTTTGATGGCTTCCTTCTCTCCTAAGCCGAGTCTCATGTTGGTGTCTAAAAACTGATATTCAGCGTCTACTTCCGGTTTTATCCTCTCTTTGACAATCGATGTTCCAACAGCCCTTTCGATGATGAATGCATCACTAATGTTAAGCGCCTTCCCTCTAGTTACAGTCTCCTCGAAGACTGCCTCGGGAATAAAGATTTTTCCGAAGATTGATCTTAGCACATCTAGCCTGCCAATCTTCGCTAGATAGATGAGGGGTGTAGAGTTTGAAACTGCGACAACGGGTTTATCCGCGCTCAAGCACCCTCAGATCCTCTTCCAAATCCTCAACGCTGTATTGAAGCGTAATTTTCTTCCGAGCCAACACATCAATCATCTCCCAAACCGATATCCCAGCGATCTCAGCAGCCCTTGAAAGCGTAACCAATTCATCCCTATATAATTCCACAGCCCTTCTGAGCTTCCACTCTCGCATATAATGCTCTAAAGCCCTCTCTAAAATAGTTGACTTATCTACCTTCTCTTCCCTTGCTATCTCCTCAATAAGTCTCACCTTTTCCCTCGGCAACCTAGCTGATACCACTTCAGACAAGATGCAACCTCCGTATACGATTTAAAACTACGTCTACATATTTAAACCTTACATAAATGATACGGATGGAAAAAGAAATAAAGAAAGCAATAATTAGATCAAAATACGAGTTTCATTCCCATATCTTATAGCAAGATAGCGCATTTAAATTTTTTAATCAACTCACAATTCAGGTCGAAGATATCATGAGTGATTTGAACTTCAAATGTAAGTTTTCAGGCTGGCTAAATTATGTTGGTAATTAATTGATATTGAATTTGTAATTTTATTTTGTAGTTTATTGTCTGCATTATTTAGTGTTATTTCTTATGAATCTCTGGCTTCGCATTTGATGACGAAATATTCTCCGCTGAATGGTTTTCGTCTGTTCTCGCATCTTTCTCTTGGACAGTATTTGCAGGCTATGTATTCCTTTTCTGTGGTAGCTAAAACTCCTGAGACTGATTTTCTCGGCACCATGAGGTAGCTGGGTGTTAGGTGGACTCCTATGTTTTTGGGCGGGTCAAGAATTCTAAAAATTATCTCTTGCTGCTCGATTCCAAAGAGTTTACCTGTTCCGGTTCCAGGACCGAAATTGGTGGCGGGGCTTCTTAAATCTTTTTCTATGAGGGATCTGACGTGTGCGGCGGCTTTTTCTAGGGCATAATCCCCTATTCTCTCCATGATCCAGGCTTGCAGGATGCTCTCTTTAGCGTTCTTCGATATGTAGTTCTCAAGTTTAGGCCCGATCGTTACTACGTATGGAACAACAGTCTGCTCTGGTTTTAACATGTCTGACAAGATTATGCTTTTAAGGGTGTGGCCGCTGCTCAGCAGAACTTCGTCTCCATTGATGGAGACAACTTTCAGAAAGGTATAAACCGCTTTAGGTTTGATTAACTGGTGGCACACCTCTATCAGCGGCGCTACGTCTACTTCCCTTAGCTTTCTCACGGTCGAAATTCGCATAAATTCTTCTAAGCTTAGCCGCATAGGTATAGAATCCATAACCTTCATAAAGACGACGCCTCTTAGCCCTTAAAATGGCGCTTCTAATTTTTTAAGATTTTGGCGATGCATTCTAGCTTAAGAGTGCAGACGTTGTCTCCTCTGAAGGCCACGCAACCCACTGGCGCATGAACCTTTATACCTTCTTCCAGAGAAAGCCTAAAGAATTCAGGGGACCGATGAGTTTACTGTAAAGGGATTAAGGTTAGTAGACGGAGAAGGGATTTGACCCCCCAACTAGCTGGCGATATCGCAACTCCCTCTTTTTAATTTTATTAAAAAATCTAAGTATTCTCTTATATGATGGGATCTTAAAGCTTATAAATATTGAAGTCCAAATATGTTTTGTAAACCTTGTTATATGAGTGATAATTTTGTCAAAAGTTTCAACTGGAAAGGGATTTGAATTAGAGATTCCTTCATCTTATTCAACGATGATGGAAGAAGCTGAAAGAGCTATCACGGAATTGGTGGCAAACCAACCAAAGGCAAGAAAAATGTGGGAGCTATTGAAAGATGATCCTGAGGTGAATGCAGATTGGGATATGGCGAATTACGTTGCTGTTGCAAAACTGAAGTATAATGATCATGGCGAGGTACACGCAAAAATTGTGGCGGCAAATGCATTAAAAATGCTTAATCTTCTCCTTGATAATGGAATCTTAACAAGCGTGGTTAAAGAGAGAGCTGGAGATGAAGATGATGCTTATCTGGTAGTTCTAGCTGCGGCCTTGCTTCATGATATTGGCAATCAAGTTCACCGTGAAAACCATCATATTTCTGGCGCTTATCTTGCTATTCCGTTGTTGAATAGGTTGCTGCCAAAAATTTATGGGGAGACGGAAATAATGTATGAAATTCGCGGGCACATACTAAATTGTATCTACTCTCACGAATTTGAGATACGCGACTTAACCGAAGAAGCATGTTTAGTTGGGATTGCAGATGGAACTGACATGACAAAGGGGCGTGGTAGATTAGCGTTTGATAAAGGTAATGTGAATATCCATACGGTTTCAGCTCTAAGTATTGAAAAAGTTGAAATTACGCAAGGTAAGGATGTGCCAATACGCATACTGATATATATGAATAATAGTGCAGGGATTTTTCAAATTCAAGAAACCTTAGGCAAAAAGATTATGGATAGTCCACTTGAAAATCATGTTGAAGTAATCGCCGTCACCAAGCCAGATGAACCAACAGTAGATCAGAGAATAGTTCATCAATTAATAATAAAAAGAAGAAAATTTCAAGCACTAGAATGAATTTACATGAAGTAAAATTCCTAAAACAACAAAAATACTCAAGATAGAAAAGAATTTTTCTATACAATCAAGGCAACTAAAGGACCGATTTCATCTCTTTCGTAGGTTAAGAACTTCAATTGATCCCCTTCTCTAAAGCCTCTCTTATTCTTCTCAGTTCGGTTAGGATTTCTTGGCTTATGTCCGGTGCGGCTTCCGCGAAGAGTGGCCTACCCCTAGCCATACTGAGCACCATCTCCCTCACTTCATTGAAATTTTGGACTCCCCATATTACTGCTTCAGCCCCACGCACTCCAGGGCCAGCGCTTCCACCAAATGGCCCGGTATAGCCGGCTGTATGTATGTGGACTGAGCCCACGTTGAACATCCTCGAGATCGGCCCTTGAATAATGTCTACAGACATTATGCGCGAATATGGCACGGTGTGTCTCATCTTCCACCATACGCCTCTCTCAACAACAACCTCATCACGATTAAGCGCAAAATAGATGGAGTTGTAATACCTCTGAATCCAATATGCTGTGAAGCATACTAAGGCGAGGACTATTAATAGAGGCGTAAGCGCATAAGGCCACGCTTGGCATTAGCGTTTCTTGGCGATCCTTGGCATTATCGTTTCTTTCGCAGGCACATCGAGACTGCCGCCAGGTGCCCCTACTGCAGGCGTGGATTGACTGAGGCCATATATAGAGGATGCTAGATGCCCCTCGTGCAAAAAGCCGCTAAAGAATAAATTGAGAGACAGTTAATACAATGCTGGCTGCTGGCGACATCGTGAGGAGGCTTACTAACGCTCTTGTTAAGGAAGGTTTGCTGCTACAATACTCATGACCATAAGATTAATCCTAATATTCATGGTGCATACTGAACCACTGAGAATGCTTAGAAATGATCAACTAAACTTTTAAGCATCCTTTATCATTCTAAATTTCTGAGGAGGGGATTCAGCTTTATGTCCCACCAGAAGAAGCGTAGGAAAAGTCTTTTAGACGAGTTTTTCGGCGGCTCCATGTTCGATGAGTTTGAGAGCCTGTTCAGCGAGTTTTCCAGCGGCGAGCATGCCAGCGGATATTCAATAAGCGTTATTCAGACGCCGGAGGGAACTAAGGTTAAGGCCAAAGTTGGAAAAGACGTCGACGCAAACGCGTTGAGAAAGAGGCTTGAGCAGCAGTACCCCGGAGCAAAAATAGAGATCGAAGGCGGAAAGCAGGAGCCGCTCATAAAAGAAATATCGACAAAATCAATAGAAGAAGAGAAGAGCTAGCCATCGCACGGTCAGGGGACTAACATAGTTAATTTCGCTCTTTTCTTCATTTTACTATAATCACTATTCTAGGAGATTATTAGACCAAGATTCGGCAGGGGTCATTTAAGATAGCTAAATATTCTCTTCTGAACATCGATTTACTATCACTTGAAGGTATGGAAAGAACCTATAGAGTAGTAAAATAAATAATGGAGATATACCTGGATTCAAAAGCCGAAATTCTACATGTTCAAGGCTTTAAAGCGCATCATAGTGTGTTTTTCAAACGTTTATGCCCGTGATGTTTTACAACTAGGCTATCATTTTTAATCATCCTAAAATAAGATAAGTATGGATGAAAGATATGGGAAAATCAAGGATCATTTATGGGGTCATTGTTGTTCTTGTCTTTATCACTGGCTTTATAGTTGGCTACGTCCTAAACAGCGCTAGGCTAGCGTATGCTAACAGCCGAGTTGAAGCCCTCCAGAGTCAAGTTGAATTATTGCAGACTCAAGTTCAAACACTTGCGGAGCAAAATAGTCGGCTTGATAATTGGTTGCTTGGAAACATGACATACTATGAGACGCTGGTGTCAAACCTTAAGCGGCAACTGGAGGTTGAGATTCTGGGGGTTTATTTCTCTCCGAAAGGAGGTTGCGCAGGACAGGTTATAAACTGGATAAATAGAGCGAACAAAACAATTCACATCCTCATTTATAGTTTTACGTTGGACTCGATAGGCGAAGCCTTAATAAACGCTTATAATAGGGGCGTTAAGGTCAAGGTCATCTTCGAGAAGGAGCAATTATCCCAGTACAGTGAACACGAGAAGCTGAGGGCCGCGGGAATAGAGGTTCGCAACGACACAAACCCTAGTCTAATGCACCATAAAGTCATGATCATAGATAGCATAATTGTTTTAACCGGAAGCTTCAACTGGTCTGACGCTGCCGAAAACAGGAATAATGAGAACCTTATAATTATAAAGAGCACCCAAATTGCTGAAATATACGAGAGAGAGTTCGAGAAAATATGGAGCCTGAGCGCAGGCTAACAAGAAATAATAATCTTTCCCTGTTAGTTCTTTCTGGCAACCTACATAACGTTAATAGATAATTCTTGAATTAGAAACCGAAAAGTAAGGTGACCACTGTAAAGGGCATTATAAAAAAGGGTTTTTATCATCTAGAGAATTATTTTTTAGCGTTGGTGACCACCTTGGAGAAGTATAAAGTTGTTATAACTGACTCAGATTATCCCTCTCATGACATTGAAGAAGCGATTCTATCTCGTGTAGGTGCTAGACTAATTAAGTTTCAATGCAAAACAGAAGAGGAAGTTATTAAATACTGCAGCGACGCTGATGCGCTGTTAAATCAGTATGCGCCAATAACTAGGAGAGTTATTGAGAATCTTCAAAGGGCTAGAGTGGTAGTCCGCTATGGCGTTGGCGTTGATAACATAGACCTTGAGGCCGCCACTGCGAAAGGACTATTTGTTGCAAAC
>JAWCEH010000014.1:0-43070 GCA_038859955.1 Bathyarchaeia archaeon
ATGAAGCAAAATGGATCTGGGACACACCAGATAACCCACTAGACATATTCAGGTGTCCGGCAGATATTCCATTAGATCTTGAAAACGAGATAAGGGAGATAGCAATTAAAATATTTAAGATCTTAAACTGTAGAGACGTATGTCGCATAGATATGCGGTTAGATGACGAGGGGAAACCAAGGGTTCTAGAGGTCAATCCCCTACCAGGCCTAATACCAGATCCAAAAGCACACTCCTGTCTACCTGAAGCCGCTAGAGCGGCAGGCTTCACATATGAGCAGTTAATCTGCACAATATTATGGCAAGCGCTAAAAAGGTATAGGCTTCAACATCTCTTTAAGGGTAAATCCCTAGTGAAAATACTGTAAGATATTTTTATTTATGTTGCGCTATGGAAGACTTTTACCAGCCCTCTTTAAAGCGAAGAGTATTAGCTGCCTGATGAAAACCTCAAACGGTATTCCCGCAGCCCTTAACGATCGCGTGAAACCCGCCTCTGGAGATATATCCGGGTTTGGGTTGACTTCAAGAACATAGGGAGTTTTCGTTAAATTTTCTAAGCGCATATCAACCCTCGCGTAATCTCTGCATCTCAGCGCTTTATAGGCTTTCAAAGCAACTCCCTCGATCTTTACTCTTGTTTCTTCGTCCAATTCAGCAGGGCATACAGGTTTAGTTTTAACGTATTCTTCGCTTTCTTTAAGCCATTTAGCTGCATAATCAACTATTTTCGGTTCATCCCGAAAATCAAAGATTATTTCCGATATGGGTAGAACAACGGGCTCATCATTACCTACTATTGATACATTAAACTCTCTCCCACGGATGTACTCCTCAATAAGCGCTGGCTGTCCATAAATCGAGTTCACATACTCCACTTGACTTTTGAGCTCCTCGATATTTCTAACGAAACTGCGCCGTGATATCCCAATGCTAGCATCCTCCTTCATTGGTTTAACGAATAATGGAAAATTTAATTCGCACTTTAAACTTTCAAAATGCCTCATTATCTGATACTTTGGGGTCGGTATATCGTTAGCCTTTAAAATTGCTTTAGCTAAACCTTTATCTTGACATAGCCCAAGTGTTAATGGATTTGATCCAGTGTAAGGTATCCCAAGGATTTCAAGTATAGAGGGAACATGCATTTCAAGGCTGCTATCACCCATAAAACCTTCGCAAAGGTTCACAACAACATCAGGTTTATGGAGCTTCAGAGCCCTAATAATCTCCTCTATGCTATCCTTCAATTGGAATAATTGATATTGGAAGCCCAGCTTCACCAAGGCATCTTTAACAGCGTTTACCTGATCTAAAACCTCTGCTTCAGCCAAATAATCAATTTCTTCGCCTTTTTGAGGCTTCATCGGCGAGTTAAATAATATGCCAATCTTAAGCATTTAAGAGAGCCCCGCTACTATCAACGTTTAACCCATTGAATAATACCTGAGTATATACTTTCTTATATTCCAAGAGAGAGTTTATTAAAGACCCTTTTATTCGATCTTCAGCTTAACTATGATGCAGAAACAGTTAACAAATATCGCTTCGACACTAAAGTCCACAGTTAAGGGAAACATTAGAGTACTGATAACAAGGGATCTCATTCTCACTGTTATAGCTGGCTTAAGCGGTGGACTCGACGTGCTTTTTGTCAAGGAGGTTCTCGGAGCCGACGCCATAATCTTAAGTATGCTCGCATCAATATGGTCCGCAGTTTTTCTAGCATTTATCCTTATAGGCGGATGGATATCTGATCAATATAGCCGCAAAAAGATGCTAATTACTGGCATGGCACTAACTTTACCAAACCCTCTAATCTTTGCTTTCGCCCCGGATTGGCGGATAACGGTAATAGCCAACTTTCTCGGCGCTGTTGGCACAGCGCTTGTTGCACCAGCATATGTAGCACTTCTGTTCTCGTACTCTGAGCAGAAGACGCGAAGTAGAACAATAGCCATAATGAATACAATAAATAGCGTAGCCAACATTATTGTTCCACCGGTAGGAGCCACACTAATCCAAATATTAGGGAGTGGAAACCTAAACTGGATTAGGAACATATTTCTAGCCCAATTCTTCCTTACAGTTATAGTTTTAGCCTATACATGGAAGAAACTTGAGGATAAACCTACAATAAGCAGAAAAACACCAAGAAGATTAACCGACGCGGTTAAAGACATATTTGGACAAATAGCCAAGATATATAAAATTTCAAGGGAGAGGAAAGCCACACCATGGCTTTTTCTATCTCTAACCGGACCCTGGGCTTGGGAGGCGGTTGCACCCTTCTGGGTTATATATGCCGCTGAAGTATGTGGCTCACCAATTATGGTTCTGGGTTTTCTGCCATCAGCATATAGCCTCACAGCAGCCATACTTATGCTTCCATTTGCCGAGATCTCTGATAAGAGAGGAAGAAAGAAAGTAATTTTATTCGCCCGTCCATTTTTATACATCTCTCTAATTCTTTTATTATTTAGCGGAACATTTAAAGAATGGATTCTTGCACCATTCATCCCAATAATTGCATGGATATTTAGAGCCATAGGTGATGCTTCAGGACCTTCATGGACTGCTGCTTCAACGGAGGTTATACCAGAAGAGCTTCAAAGCGAGTGGGAGGCCACAAGAGATTTCTTATGGAGGAGTATGTCCATACCAGCCGTGCTTGTTGGAGGTCTATTGTGGGATATTGATCCAAGGCTACCATTCGTTATGGCTCTAGCTGTTGATGGCTTAATCAGGCTTCCAATCTTAATATACAAGATACCAGAAACCTTAATAGTTCATGGACATCATCATCCAACTGGTCCTCACATAATTCTTTATGGGCTGCCAGGCGCAGGTAAGACATCTATTGCACGCTTAGTCCAAAGAGAGCTATCCCTTAAAGTGATTGATGAAAGCGCCTTTAAGGAGGAGAGCGAGGAGGAGAGGGAGAACCACTTAATTCCAATACCATTCCTCAACGGCAATGATGAGAAAGAGATTGAAGAAAAATTAAACGCCATTCTTGCCAGAACGGATAAGGCTGTAGTTATAGAGGGCGAGCCAGCAATATTTGCCGCCAAAAATGAGGATAAGGGTCTAATAATCTTGCTGGTTGCACCAAAAGAGGAGAGAGTTAGAAGAGAGGTAAAAGAGCACGGCGGACCAGACTTTGTAATGCTCAGGAAGATTGAGGAGGAAGATAGAAAAATAGCGAAATTAACACGCCAGCTATTTGGAGCAGATATATCGAAGCTGCCTCCATTTGACATAGCCATAAATACCGAAAGGATCCCTCCGGAGAAAATCGTTAAAATAATCAAGATACTATACGGCGAATTTGAAAGGAATGATAAAAGTAGTGAGAGATCGTAAATGGCTGGAGAACCGATAAAGATTTATGCCCGATCATCCAATAGGGGGTAGATAAACCTTACTCTTCAGCAATAAAATAGCGAGGAGGAGAAAAGGCTTTCTGGAAATCTTACATTTGGATTGAAGTATAAATCGAGGAAAGGATATTCAATGGTTTTCTACATTGTCTATAGGGCTTCAAAAGAGCATAAAAATAGGGGATTAATACCTAAGCGGCTTGAAACCTTAGGCTGCAAACGCATATGCAACTCTTTTTGGGAAGTTAATGAGCGAAAAATAGATGAAGCTTTAAAGGTTGTAAGTGGAAATCAGCCGATACTCTTGAAGAGAACCCGAGACATCAGGAAACCGGAATATGATGGTGAAGGTAACTTAGTTGACTTTGGAAGTCTTATTATTGTCACATATAATACTGATAGAGATGAAAGCGGCAGAATTAGGGGATTACTTGCAAAGACACCCTATATAAGGTTATGCCGCTCAGTTTATGCCTTCTCTCAGAATGACAACCTATATAGTAATAAGAGGGGAAAAATCGTTAACATGAACCAGCTCTTCACGCTTATAAAAGAGAATGATGAAAGCTCAAAAATTCTTCCTAGAATGATAATTATGAATGGCGCCGAAGCCACTGAAATACTAATCGAGAGGGTTAAGTTAAGAGTTGCGAATAAAGCGGAAAAGATACTTGATGGTTATAAAAACCTCATCCAAACGATCTTTGATGGGGAGATAGAAAAAAGACGCTTAATTGAGGAGGAGAAAAAACTTTACAGCGAGTTTGCATCCCTAAGGAGAATAGCTATCTTTTATGAGAGATGGTTAAGAGTAGACTTTGCAAAGGATATGATGAGAGTTTACTCAGCAATAAGAAAACTTCAAACATCGAAAAGCGAATACAACCCCTTTAAACAGCGAAATTAATCTCAAAAAATAAACTCAAAAATATAGAATGGAATTTAATTAGTCTATGTGTGGTATGGGCTGACCGGGGTTTACCACTCTTCTTCCTCTTCTTCCCACTCTTCCTCTTCCCACTCTTCTTCCTCTTCACCCCAGTCTTCCCACTCTTCTTCCTCTTCTTCCTCCTCTTTTGGCGGAGTCTTCCTCTTTGACATTTCAGCTCACCATCCAAGATGATCGGATAATGGGAATCAAATAAATGTTTGCCAAAAAAGCTAAAGAAATGCATTAAAAAATTCTATAAAAATATGCCATAAAAATCCTCCTTAACAAAAGAAAGATGATTTTTAAAACTATTTTTCAGAAAGATATTAATGAAAATTATTTCTTGCAGAATCTGCCGCAATATGCTGATAAAAATTGTTCTTCTATGATACTTAAATAATTCTTATGTGATTCAATTACTCTATTTTAGGACTTTTCCAGTCTCTATGAACCACAAATATAGGTCTAGTTCACCTAAACTGAGCCCGGTTTCCAGAGATATTTTGCTAAGAATTCTTTCAATCTCCATGTATTTACGCTTAGTTAAAGTTTTTGGTTTATTAATTAGGCCGTACTTTGATAAGAGGTTAATTATATGAAAATCTATTATGGCAAGGTTCATGAAGCCTATATTTCTAAGGAAGTGGCTTGCCTCCTTATAACCTAGCCCCTTAACATTTTTCACAAGCCATTCTCTCAAGGACCTCTCCTCAACCTGTGATCTTAGGGTCCGCTCCAACTGATGAATTATTTTTCTCGCCTCAACAATATATTTAGCCCTTAAATCTGGATGGCGATGGCCTAGAACCCTGAGTTTATCCGCCAAATCACGCTCAGAGAGATTTATAAAACCTTCATCAATTTCCATTTGGATCCTTAAAGTCTTTTCTGCACTGAAATTCGCTGTTAATATACAAAAGCAAAGCTCCTTGAAGATTTCATTAATAGGCTTATATCTATTCTCTTTAAATTCCTTTATCCTAGCGTTAACTAGATCCTTAACCTCACTGTTTTCAAGTTTTCTAACAAGGCTCACTAGATCGTTTAAGCCGTCCAAAATCATGAATTATTCTCCTAAAGGCTATTCTGTTTAACCCTTTAAAAACCACCTAATAACCTTACCAAAAAGCATTCTTGAAACTACTCATGCCGTCAAGTTAAATTAGTTTCATACTAATTGACTACAACTCTTTATTAAGAGTTTTAGGAGGAGTGGTAGTTTAGAGCGTTACAATAAACATTAGCCTTTCTATAAGCTCCTTGTATCTATTTCTTATCGTTACCTCAGTAACCTTTGCTATTTCAGCTATCTCTCTTTGCGTCCGCTTCTCGCCAACCAGGACTGAGGCTATGTAGCTTGCGGCAGCCGCTATGCCTGTTGGACCCCTACCAGAGGTAAGTTTAAGCTCCGATGCAATTGAAAGAATTTTGTTAGCGATCTCCTCGACCTTCCCTTGCATCGTAAGCTGATTTGAGAATTTAGATATATAGTGGCTTGCCCTTAAAGGCGGTATGGCGAGATTAAGTTCCTTAACAAGGAAACGATAGCTCCGCCCAACTTCCCTCTTGCTTATACTTGCCGCGTTAGCTATCTCATCCAACGTTCTTGGAAGACCGCATTGTCTACAAGCTATATAAACAGCTGCTGCGCTTATTCCCTGTATTGACCTTCCACGTATAAGGTGCTCTTTAACAGCCTTTCTATAAATTACAGAGCTAGTTTCAAAAATGCTCTTGGGTAAAGATAGAACATTTGCAATCTTTGTAATCTCAGATAAAGCGAATGCGAGATTTCTCTCTATAGCATCAGAAACTCTTATTCTCCTTTGCCATTTCCTGAGCCTATACATTTGTGCCCTCTGATTAGCATCAAACTTTTTACCAAAAAAGTCTCTATCATGCCAGTCGATCATGGTAGATAAACCTTTATCATGAATGGTGAATGTTACTGGTGCACCAGCTCTGGCCCTCTTATCCCTCTGTTCATTATCAAAAGCCCGCCATTCAGGACCTTGATCCGCAATCTTCATATCCACCACATAACCGCATTCCATGCAAACTACTTCGGCAGACTCATAATCTCGCATTAGCCTTGTGCTACCACATTCTGGGCAGCGCTGAATATCTCGAAATATCGGGGGAAGAGAGCCGCTCTCTTCATCCTCACTCATTTTACCTCTTCCCCTTCAAATGTTTAGTTTTATGCATAATATAGATAGGAGAATTAACGATCTTCCTTGGATCCTGATTTTTAACCTCTACCTCAATGTAGGGTGATTTTACAGGGCCAAAGATATCATGGACGATGCCAATCGGCTTCTTTTTTATGTCGAAAACTGTTGCGCCGATCTTTGGGAGGACTTCAGCCTTAACTATGGCCCTATTACCAGGGCCTACGTGGAGAACTTCACCAATCTTCTTCAAGTCACTACCCCGCTTAGAAAGGATGGATAAAAAGATGAACTCAACCAATTATTTAAACATTTCTAGGGTCAGCCTATGCGGAGAGTTTAACTATTTCGGACGCGATCTCCCTTAGGATCTGACCCTTTCGTTTCCTATCTTTTCCTAAAATAATAAAGCCCATTTTAATCCACGGAAAGCGGGGATGAGCCGCCTCCGGGGAGATTTCATAATTTAAGCCGAGATTTTTAACGGCTTTCTCAAGTATAGCAACGCTTGGCGAGGGAACACAAAGTTTTTTTGCTAATCGCCTCCCCTCACGCCTGGTTCTTAATGAGTCGAAATATATAGGCCATAAAATTATTGCGTCTTTTCTTTGCATCTCAAAACTCCTAAGCAATTCTGTAACAGAATTCTGCCTCCACCAGGAATAAATTTTACTTTTTCTTGTCAATTAGTACCGCGTTGAGAACACCATTCTGTCCCGGTCGCGAGGTCACTTTAGCCGTTCCTAGGGGTGTCTCTATTAGGCAACCCCTGGTCATAACCCCTCTTCTGTCATAATCTATGTTGGCCGGGTTCTTTATTACCCTAATAATTTCAACTTTCTTAGTCTCCCCTGTTTCTGGATCTGAAACATTCGCCCAGTTGGCGCTTACCAACCTAATTTTTATATTACCACCCCTTCTTCGGTCTACCTTAGTTTCTTGCTCACCCAGTATTGTCTCCGTTGGGAATGACCCAGTCTCATACTTCCGCTTTCCCCTATAGGGTTTTCGCTTTCCCCCAGTAGGCTTCCTTTTATGTAAGTCTCCATGCCAAACAGACATTCAGGTTACTCCTATCTTCTTAAGCTTCTTGAGAATTTAAGAGACAGCTCAGGCCAATATAAGTTTAACGGCTACTCTCGATAGAAAATCTTTTCATAAATGCATCTAAATAACTTTGAAGTTTCTCAAAATCTACCGGTGGTTTTGGAATTTCCATCTCACCCATATTTAATACATCAGCACTCATTTCATGCGGCTTCATATCTTCCAGAGCGCATTTAGCACAAATTGCAGCTCCCAAACCAGTTGCCTCTGGGAAAGTGGCCTTTAAGACCCTATTCTTTGGGAACAACGCTGACAAAATGCTCAAATAAATGTTATTCCTCGCAAAGCCTCCCTGAACCATTATGTCAACATTTTTCCCGTTGGTTATCAGGTTTATCGCCACGTAGGACTCTATTGCCAAATATAAGTTTAGCAGGTGATAGGCTTCTTTGGCACTTTTATTAAATGAGCTACCAACTATTCTTGCACCAGTTACTCTAGAACGCTGAAACTGACCCGAACCTTCAACTAAACCTGGCGCTATGAAATCCTCCTCCCTTCGCAGTATACCATTTAAAAGATTTACGTCAAAAGATATTCTCTCGGTATCCGCCGAAAACTTACTCCTTATAATCGCGGTATAGTAATCATATTCATAACCACCCTTAAACCTTGATGATCTAACAGGTCTGCCATAGGCATCAACGTAATACAGAACATCCATATATAAGTCGTCGCTCCTAGGATTAAATAATTCTCCAGGATGCATGAATACGCACCATGTACCTGTCGACGCCAGCAGAAAATTCCCACCTCTAATAATGTATGGTAGTAAACAGGCATTCGAGTCATGTATTCCCGGGGTTACAAGCAAATTCAAATTTCCAATCTTAAAGTCGCCTAACGGGCTCCAAACATCAAACATTTTAGGGGACCTAACGTCAACCATAAGACTCCTAGCGACATTACTCCATCCTTTTTCAGCAATATTATACAAATATGTGTGGCAGCCTATATTTGTGATTTCACTGGCTCTAAAGCCCGTAAGCATATACGTGAGGTATTGCGGCAGAAAGAGAACTTCATCCAAATCATTAAAGATTCCAGGGAACTTCTCTTTTATCCAGTAGACTTGTATTCCAGCATTTAGAAGCTGCCCATATGGGGGGGTTCCAGTTTGCATATAGAGCTCAAGTGGGCTTCCAAACTCATCATAAAACTTTTTCTTAATTTGCTCGTCAATCTCATGGTTGTAAGACACCACCGGCATTCTTAAAGTTCCCTTTTTAAGGTTTGCTATTGTCGCACCGAAAGTTGTTACCGCTAATGCTCCTATCCGCCACTTTTTAGATGCATCAAAAATCTTATCCTTCATCCAAGAAATAATGGAGTTGGTATCATCGCACAGTATCCCATCTATTTCCACTTCGCCAATCTTAATTGAATCCGAGTAAATTGGTTTCAAATCATCGGAGAATATGATAAATTTTTTATTTGATTTACCTATATCAAAAACCGCTATCGCTTTCTCCATAGAACTTTCACAAAGATTGGATAGCCCTCAGATACACATAAAATTTGCTGTCACTCACTGTCAGGTTCTGATCGCTGCTTTTCTATTTTCGCCATCTCTTCTCTCTCTTCCTTTCCGAGAGACGCTGGCAACATCTCTTCGCCGCGTCTTTCGAAGATTCTTTTTAGCTGTCGCCTCATAACCTGTAAGTTTCTGCTTAAACCAAAGTAATCAGCAAAGTAATCCGTAGTTCTTAAAATAATATCCTTGCTATCCCTTTCTCGCGTAATCAACCCCATTTCAGCGAGCTCCTTTATGTGGGCATATGCATGTCTACCCCGCACCTCAATAACTTTCTTCTGCGTTATTGGCTGCTTGTAGGCTATATAGGATAGCGTTCTTAGCGGCCCCGCTGTCAGAAGGGGTCTTATAGCTAACCGCTTAACCTTATCTGAGCATTCGTTTTTAAGTTGCATAACGAACCTCCCATCCTCAAACTCAAGTATTTCTAAGGCTGTATTACGCCGCTTATACTCCTCCATTAAAATCCTAGCGAGCTTCTGAACTTTTTTCTCAGAACGCGAATTTACGATGCTGCATAGAGTCTTTAAATCCAAGGGTCTTCCGGCCACATAAAGCGCTGCCTCAATAAGCCTAATTTTCGCCTCAATATCCTCTTTCATCCTTTTTCTTTTCTCCCCTTGTACCATCTGGTTATTACCCATCGAAGTTAAGTTAGCAACTAACGTTGCCATCTACACTCCCCTCTCCCCATTTAATGTTACATATATTTCGCCAAATTCTTCATGTTGCCACAAGGTTACTTTACCTTTCTGCGCCATGAATAAGAGTATTACAAAGATTCTTATCATCTCAATTCTATCTAAACCCATCGTCAGTCTCGAAAACGTTATAATCTCTCCTTTCTCGGCCATCAGCCGCATTTTTCTGGCTAGCTCATCAATTCTATTCTCAATCTCCATTAAATACGCGCTTATAGTCGGGATAATTTCTGGCGGTGGAAGAACGGGTTTCTGAGGCGCTTTAAGAGATAAAATTTTCTCATCCCTTAGCGCTTCGTCTAAGGCCTCTAAAAGATTTTGTATTGTTGTTGTAGTTAGCTCATAGCGTAGTGGCAAAGTTAGCGGTGGAGGTATAAAGTCAACACTCGGCTTCGGCGTAATGGATGGCGGCTCCTCAAGTTTTAGGAGTAAATTGGATTTAAGGAGATATATGGATGCTGATGAATCTAAGGCTATACCGGATGCCCTAAAATCAACACCCATTCTTCGCTCCATCTCCTCAAGAAAAGAGAGAAGTAGAAAAGCTATGTTCACACTCCATGGGTTAACCTTTTGCAGTCGCTGTATGTCAAATAATATATCCCAAGGCGGCTGAAGATAAAAAGGTCGGTTATTCCTATCCATTCGCTATGCCGCCCCCTTAAATGTCATTGAAACAACATGTGATACTCCATTCTGCCCGTAAACGCCGTATATTCTATCAGCCTTACTTATCATCTCAGGTTTCAATGTTATGACTATGAACTGCAGCTGCATCTTAGATGCCTCTTCAGTTAGGAGTTCGCCTAACCTTTCAACATGAAAAGCATCAAGGTGAGCATCTATCTCATCAAACAAATAAAATGATGCTGGTGAAAACTCTTGCAAAGCAAATAAGAATGCAACCGCTGAAACGGATCTCTCACCGCTGCTCGCACCGCTCACCAGTATAGGTGGCTTACCGGGGAACTGGACCATCATATCGACTCCTCCTGCAAACGGATTATCTGGGTTCTCAAGCTTGAGCGATGCGCTTCCTCCCCCTGTCAGCTTAAAGAAGTAGTCATTTATTCGCTCATTTATCTTGTTGAATGCTTCCATGAAGATTTTAATCTTCTTCTGCTCAATCTCCTCAATAAACTTTAGAATCGCTAATTTTTCCCGCTCAAGCTCGTTGAGTCTAACAGATAACTCTTTGTATCTTGAGATCTGCTCGGCATATTGTGATTCAGCTAGCTGGTTGACGGCCCCTATGCGCCTAAGCTCGTCTCTCATTAACCTTAGTTGAGAGTCAATGTCTCCGCCTAAAGGCATATCTTGCGAGGTTTCAAGAGGCCTATCATAGCCTAATGCTTTCAACTGCTCTTTAAGCTGATTCACTTGAAGATTCATGGTTTGCATCTTCAGTCTCAGATCATTAAGCGTTTTAATTCCACCTTCATACTCCCTATCAAGTCTTGTCAACTCGCTGTCTATAGCATCAATTTGTGATGTGAACTCATTAACTCTCTCTCTAGCACTTGTAATCTCTTTTGATAATTCGCTCTCTATTCTTTCAAGCTCCTCAATTCTATTACGCGTTTCAGCTTCTTCTTTAAGTGCGTCCTCGATCTCCTTTTTTAGTGCTGCGATCTGAATTGATACATCTTCTATCCGTGTTGCCAGATTTTCCAAGTTTCTTTTTAGAACATCTTCTATCCTTGATTTTATAGTTGATATTTCAGACTCTGTGCCATTGTATTTTTGTTTTAAAAGAATAATCTCTTGGGCGATGGTCTCACGTTTTGCGTCAGTGTCATGTATCTTCAGCAGATTTATCTCGCTTCTTATACGCTCAAGATCATTCTTTAAAACTTCCTCCCTCTCACTCATTTCATTAAGTTTAGTTTCGAGCGAGCTTAAATGCGCCTTATCTTCTTCTATCTGAGATGACAAAACTACCATATTCTCCTCAATACGCTTAATCTGCAATTCAGTTTGAGCTATGCTCTTTTTAACGCGTTCAACCTCTCCTTTAAGCTTACCTAAAGACTCGGATAACTTCGCGACATCATCTTGTGTTTTGGATATTTCACTTTCTAATTCCGCGATTATATTCTCTCTGTTATCAAGATAACCTTTCAATGTCTTAACGGCTCGGTCTAAACTCTTAAGGGCTTCGTCGCTTGGAACAAATGAGGAAAGATCAATATGAGCTCTGTAGAAGCCGCTCTCAACGCCTCCACCAGCCTCGTATAAATCGCCATTTAATGTGACCACTCGAAGCCCCTCTTTTGAAGCCCTTATAGCCGCATCCTCACTCAAGGCCAGTAAAGTATCGCCTAAGACAAAGTTTATAGCGGGTTCATAGCGTTTATCAAATTTAACGAATGAGGAAACCCTCTCACTAACGCCGCTGGTATTGTTCATTTTAGCTAAATTATTATTTGCCGATAAACCATTTAATGGAATTATCTTAATCCTTCCGAGCTTCATACGCTTAAGTGTCTCTATGCACGTAAAGGCAACGTTCAAGTCTTCTACAACCAGAGAGTCAAGCCACCCTGAAGCCGCAGCCTCAACAGCTCTTTCGTAACCTCTTTCAATCTTTATTAAATTCTTAAGTCTACCATGTATGCCACTTATAACGCCCATTGCACCTAATTCCTCAATGCTTTTCAGCGCGACCTCTTCGGACCTGATCTTTTTCACAATGTTCTTCTGTGCCTCAAACTCTATAAGAGCTTCCCTAGCTAGTTCAGCGACCCTCTCAGCTTCCTTAACTTCTTTTTCTATAAGAGCCCTCTGCCTATTGCGTCTCTCTAATGCTGACTGAAGAGTCCTCATCTGCTCCACTTGGTCATTAACAATGCTCTCTAGTTTGGTCAGCGATTCCTGAAGTTTCTCATAAGATACTTTTAATTCGTCTCTCTTTGCCTTGAGATCATCAAGTCTCTGTAAGTATACACCTATTCTAGAATGGATTTTCGCATATTCGCTCTCAATACTAACTTTCTCTTTGTGAACTTGATTCAACTGCTCTTCTAGATCGCTTGCTTTTTTAGCTCTCTCTTCAAATGCGGATCTTACCTTGGAGACTTCACCAGATATTGCGTCGTAAAGAGTTTGTTTATCCCCAATTTCTCTACTTATCTGCTCAAGTAGAACTGTCAGTTGCCTTATTTTATCCTCACAACTCTCAATCTCCCTACTTATCAATTTAGACTGTTGTTGAAGATTTTCTCTATATCCTTCTAATTTCGTCAGGTTAGATCTCCCGTTATTAATTTTAAGGATAATCTCATTAAGCCTAGACTTTAGGCTTCTAATGTTTACTTGAATTTCAATCAAGCGGCCACGCTTTTTCTCGACTTCATCAAAACCTAATTTGCGCAGTTCGTTTTCTATGTCCCGGCGCTTAAGCCGTAGGGTTTCTCTTTGCTCAAATAATTGCTTATTTTTATCTTCAACTTTAATTATTTCACTCAATATTTTGTTTGCCTCAGCCTCAAGACTCTTTATTTCCCCAGAGATCTTTATTGATTCTAGGCGAGCTATCTCTCTCCTAATGAAGTTGTGGCGTAGAAGGTTATTCAACTCCCTTTCTAAATCTTCCACTCTCTTCTGAACCTCGCTTATTTGTCCCAGAGCCGTTTTTATCGATATGTCGGCTTCCTTAAGCTTTGCTTCAGCCTCAGCTTTCTCAGCGTCATACTGAGCTATCCCAAGCATATCCTCAATTATCTTTCTCCGTTCCAGCGTCGATACCTCAGCCATACGTGTGAGAGTACCCTGAAGAACTATGTTATGCCCATAGGGGCTTATACCAGCAATAGACAGAACCTCAAGCAGATGAGCCCTTGGAACCTTCCTGCCGTTTATCCTATAAACGCTCTCTCCATTCCGATCTATTTCACGCGATATCGTTACTGTTGTCGTCTCAACAGGCAGGCGCCCATCAGAATTATCAAACTGTATGACCACCTTCGCTTCATTCTTTTTTATGCTAGATTTCTCACCACCATTGAATATTAAATTTGAGAAGTTTTCCGCCCTAAGCCTTTTAGCACTCAATTCACCCAGACAGAAAAGAACCGCATCAAGTATGTTAGTTTTACCACTACCATTAGGCCCGGTTATTACAGTGAAACCCCTATCGAACATTAGCGTTGTTTTTAAGCCAAATGTTTTAAAGCCGTTTATCTCCATACGTTTAATGTACGGCATCCCTCAACGTTCTCCCGAAAGCATTATTTGTTTATTTCTTGAGTGCAACCACCTACCTGCTTTAAAGTTAAAGCTTAAGTAACCGTAACTTAAACTAGTTATTCTTTTCTAGATTTATGAAAAACTTCAGTCAACTTGCTAACGAAAACTTTTATCTCATTTTCCCCACCATATACAAGCACATATCCGTCCCTTTCAACCCTGATTTTTAAACCGGATTCTCTAGCGAGTCTTTCAATAACCTCAAGAGGGGCTTCATTAGTAACTTGAACCCTAATCCACTTCTCCCCCTTTGGCAAGCTTGGATAAAACCTTATTTGAGTTTCAGTCCCAAATTCTCCAGTTTCAATTTCAAGTTTCCTTAAAATATCATTCGCATATTTCTCCCCAAACCTTCTTCCCGCGGCTGAGAGAACATAACTCTCAACATTATTCAAGTACTCCTCCAATCGGGTTAAATTGTCAGGATGGGATCTATCAACTTTAAGGACCTCTATCATGACCTTCGCGGAGCGCAAGTCATTTAATATGTTAGGTGGCACAGTCTCACCAACCCTATAGAGTTCGGTAATTACATCAGCCAAAATTTTCCAACGCACCTCCCAATTCATCGCAAATACCTCGCAAACGAGATAAGAGTAAACTAGTCATAAGTTTATCGCTGAAGAAAACATTATAAATGTCTGTTACTACAAGAATCGCGCCAAAGGAGCTAAAATTAAGCAATAACATAACATCCCCTCATTTAGCAACATGTCACACTAATAAATAAATATCCATTTCTAATATGCCAATCTATATATGCATAAAGAATTAATAGTTTAGGGTACAATTATCAGCAAGACTAAAAATAATATTTGCAATTTAGATGAAGGTAAATTCGTAACTTTTTAAATATACTACTTGGCTTATTTCATCAGAGATGCACGAAAATGGGCGACTTGAACTCTAACTTTAAATTCAAACAGGTTATTGTGCTCAGATCTGACTTAAAGATGAGCGCCGGAAAAGCCGCCGTCCAAGCAAGCCATGCCGCTGTCACATCGGCTGAGGAGGCCAGAAAGAAACATCCCTCATGGTGGAGGGAGTGGATTAAAAGTGGACAGTGTAAGATCGCCTTAAAAGTTAATTCTGAAACTGAACTCCTGAACCTAGAGAGGAAAGCCAAGGATCTAGGTCTCCCGACAGCTCTAATCTCCGATATGGGGTTAACTGAACTTGAACCCGGTACAATAACTGCTCTGGGAATAGGGCCTGCCCCCTCAAACATCATAGATAAAGTTACTGGAAGCTTACCACTTTATTGAGGATTTAATAATGCTTAAAGTGCCAAGTTTAGAGACTAATATTGGAATAGAGGTCTATGCCTCGAAAACCCGAGGTATAGGTGGAGTTATTAAGTGTTCTCCAGAGGATTTCATTGTAGAGGAGATTTTAACCAATGGCTCTAAGGCATCCGTTAAATTAGAAGATAATAATAATTTAGTAAACTCGCTCACTGATCGTGGCCGTTATCTTATATGCGTTTTAATTAAGAGAGGCTGGGATACTCTCCTGGCTATTGAAGAGATGTCAAAAATTATAGGAATAGACCCTGGAAGAATAGGATTTGCTGGAATAAAGGATGCGAACGCTCTAACATCTCAATTCATAAGTATAGGGGGTGTACCAATCAGTAAAATTCAGCATATGAACATTACAGGTCTATTGATTAAACCGCTAGGCTTCTCTAACGAAGAGATATCGCCTAAAAAATTATTCGGAAATAGTTTCACGATAGTTGTTCGGTCAATAAAACTCGAAGAGAAAAATATTCGCAAAAGAATCGAGAAGATTAACGGTGAACTAGCAGATTTCGGCGGCATACCTAATTTCTTTGGGCATCAACGGTTCGGAACTATTAGGCCAATAACGCACGTGGTTGGCAAACACGTAATTAAAGGTGATTTTGAAAAAGCGGTTATAACATTCTTATCTTATGAGAGCCCTTTTGAAAGTGCTAAATTGAGGGAAATAAGGAGGGAATTAAATGAAAGCATGGATTTTAAGACGTCGCTTAAAAGGTTCCCAAAGAGATTAGTTTATGAAAGACTCCTTCTCAAGCATTTATCAAAGAACCCACATGATTACCTTGGCGCCCTCCATAAGCTTCCATTAAACCTACGTAAACTCTTTGTGCAATCCTATCAGGCATATTTATTTAATAGATTCTTGAGCGAAAGAATAAAGCGTGGAATACCCCTCAAAGAAGCACAAGTTGGCGACTATATGATGAGGTTAGATAGTCTTGGATTACCACAGGGTTCCTTTATTATGGCTGAGAACAGCAATATAGCGTTTCTCAATGAAGAAATTAAGAGGGGGAAGATGGTGTTAACAATACCGCTTGTTGGGTTAAAGCAGCCCTTATCAGGGGGCCTACAGGGCGAAGTTGAGAGAGAAATCCTGGAGGTGGAGGGAATAGCGATAGAAGATTTCCAGAGAACAAAAGTAATTGGAGTTAATATGATGGGTGGCCTAAGAGTTGCATTAGAAAGAGCCATGAACTTTGAGGTAAATATCGTGACAGGTAACGCTTATTCAGGAAAATCCGTCAAATTTAGATTTATTCTTCACAAGGGGACCTATGCCACAATCCTCTTAAGAGAGTACATTAAACCTACAACAGATAGGCAGCTAATAAATAGTGGTTTCTAGATTAGGCGAATTAAACCCTCTCTAAACCAGAAAATTCCATCCACGCGAGAGACTTTAGGGGCTCATCTTCATTCCTAGCCCCTCCGTAAGAATCGCATTTATTCACTTAAAATATAATGTGAAAAGTGAGCGTTTGATCTTCCAAAAATTTTATTACGAACTATTTTGAGGTATTTTTGTGTGGTTTATGAGCGAAAGTAAGCGTTTTTGGGTTCAATTAGTGGCTTTCCTTTCTCTTGGTTTTTTATGGCTAGTGTATGGACTCGCATTCAACGATATTGTTTTCATAATCTTTGGAGTGGCAATGGTATTTGGTGTAATTAGCCTCTTCTTAATGACCCGAGTGATAAGCGACTCAAAAATTAAGCGCTATCTAGAAGCCGCTTTTGCAGTGGCATCTCTGGGGGTAATAGTTTATGGATATTTGGTAAGCAGTTCGCCACTGCTCATGATTGTTGCTGTGCTAATATTTGCGCTCCTTACATTGGGTTTTATACTCTCGTATCTGCTGCCAAAGATCCGTGGAGAAGTTTAGATCGCTCTATACTATTCTACCCTTCCATCCCTTATCATGTAGGTTTTTGTACATTTCTCGGCAACTATGGGGTCGTGAGTCACTATAATAAATGTTTGTCCATTCTTCCTGTTTAAGTCTTTTATTAGATTCATTAATGCAAGCGCTGACTTAGAATCTAAATCTCCAGTCGGCTCATCGGCTAAAACTATTGATGGAGTATTCGCAAGGGCTCTTGCTATCGCTACGCGCTGCTGCTCTCCACCACTCAGCTCATCCGGTCTGTGATCGGCTCTGCTCTCTAAGCCGACCGCTTTGAGAAGATCAAGCGCTCGCTTTCGCCTCTCACTTTTGGGAGTGCCCGCCAACGCTAACGGTATCTCGACGTTCTCTAGGGCTGTTAATGTTGATATTAAGTTATAAAATTGGAATATAAACCCGACTTTTCTAAGTCTGTAGTCCGCCAGCTCCTTTTCGCCTAGGGTCGTTATATCCATGCCATCAACGAAAACCTTGCCCTGTGTTGGTTTATCTAAGCCTCCTATAAGATTTAGAAGAGTTGTTTTGCCAGAACCTGAGGGACCCATTATGCCAACTATCTCGCCTGAAGATACTTGAAAGTTAACATTATTCAGGGCTAAAACATTGACTTTACCACGCCTATAAATTTTACTTAATTCAATTGTTCTAACAATTAGCCTAGACATGCCTAAGCGCCTCAACAGGTTTCATTCTTGAAGCACGCCAAGCTGGATAAAGCCCGGCTAAGATTCCAACTAACGCCCCTAAAGAGAAGCATACTGCAATGTTCATAGGTGTTATCGCTGGTCTTGCTAGCATGATTGACATCTCTCCGCCACCCCTTCCCGGTGATCCTGGACCAAGATTAGAGAACGGATTTCTCATGCCGAATGGGGAAGCCCCAGATGCGAATAAACTAGAGGTTAACGTGGGAAATACATATGCGAGTATGCATCCCGCGGCTACACCAACTCCTCCGCCTATAATTCCGATTAGCAGTGATTCTACGAGAAAAATCTTCATTATATCGCTGCTTCTTGCGCCTATAGCCTTTAGGACACCAATCTCATGGGTTCTCTCAGCCACAGACATTATCATAGTGTTGACTACGCCGAAGCTACCGGCGAATAAAGCCACTAAACCAATTGTAGCAAAAAACATCGTTAAAGTGTTCAGCATCTGAGTCGCTTGCTGAATGGACGATGCAGGCGTTATAACCCTAACACCTGGCACCGTTGAAGATATAAGAGATGCTACGTCGCTAACTATGGACGGATCTTCGCATTTTACCAGTATCTGAGTTACCAATCCATATTCGCCAGTAATATTCTGCGCATCAGTTAATGTAATGTAGCCAGCATACTCTTGAAAAATCATACCAGTCTCGAATACGCCAACTATTCTAAATGCTCGTCCTTCCTCTTCTTGGCTTGCGCTAAGGCTAACTGTTTGACCTAACGTAAGATTTAGAAAACCCATCAGCGCTCTTCCCAGAACTATTTCTCCATCACTGTTCTTTGAAAGAAAATTGCCCTCGACGATGTTCAGTCCGCCAGTAACCAACTCATACAGTGATGGTTCAACACCGTATACTGTAACTCTTCTGCCATTAATGAAACCGCTGAATGAGAATTGTGGTGAAATAGCATATACTCCTGGAATCCCAATTATAGACTCCGCTATTGACGCGTTCAATGTGCTTGGGCTAGGTAGTGCGCCAAAAAATCCACCACTCATCCTATCCCTAAATGAGGTGGAATTAGAAACTGTTATGTCAGCTCCACCTAAAGCTCGAACCATGCTCCTCGCTTGTGTTTCCATTCCAGAAACCAGAGACAAAAGAATAAACATCATACTGACACCGACAACTATGCCAGAAGCCGTTAAAGCGGTCCTTAGCCTCCGCCTCCTTAAATTCCTAGCAGCTAAACTCCAAGCAAACATATTCCCACGCTTCTATTATACAAGTAAACAGAAAAAGAAATTAGGTTGGTGTACTCTTGTCAATCACAGTTACGCTTACTATAGTTATCTTTGTAACTCTTTCAGCTTTAAAGTCTATTTCTACAAGGGCTCTGCTACAATTATCCCCAGTCAATATAAGAAGAACTTCATCAACTTCAATAGTAGCCTGTCCATTCTCTTGAACTACAAGTTTCATGCGAACTGGCCTGATACAGCTGACATTATAGCCATCGCTAAAGAGTTTCTGCACATCCTCATCGCTGTTCGCTATCTTCAAAACCTTCTCCTTAAACTCTTCGCTTAACTCTAACTTAGTCCATCCAAAATTCCCTTTAGCAATTACTTTCCATCTACCACATTCGTCTCCTAGCGCCCATCTCCAGCCGCGCCTAAAATTCCATGTAAAATTCTGGGAAACGCTGATGCATGGAGATTCGATTTGAACTAAAGATGATCTTCGTTCAATCGATCGGGTTATCCCAGGATAGCCGCTATACCATGCTAAAACGCCGTACACTGATGTAACTACAGCACCTAATGCGGCTAAGCCTAAAACCGCCAGAAGCATGGTTTTCCTCAATTCATTCCACCACCCATTCATGGAATGCGGGCCGTATAAAAGGGTTTTTCAGAATTGTATCACAATTTATTTAAAATTAAGATAACACGACAATTCTCTTAAAAATCTCATTTAAGACTAAGATATAATAGAACTGTCAGCGCAGCGAATGCAAAAATATCTGGTAGCATAGCAAAGGGCCCAAGTCCAAAGGCCCTAAAGCCAAAGAGCATCTGCATAAAAGGGTTGGACGAAAGCGTATAAAATAGAAGCACCAATGAGAATATAGTTAGGCCAATCGAGAATTGAGCCTTAGTCTTCCTGTAAACATCCACGTAAATAAAAAGCAGCATTAATACAAGCGCAACATTAACAGTTGAGATGACAGCTTTAACGGTATAAAAAAGCTCCATGTCCGGTATGAAGATACCTGGCGGCGGAACAATACCCCAATTCCTGAAATTCGCCAGCATGTCAGACTCAAGCTTTGCCAAGCTGATCTCGCCACGCCTATATCTCTCAACGAGCTGTTTGATCTCCCTCATCTGGCCTTCAGTAAGACCCCAGCGCCCTCTAATTTGATGCTCCAGAGACGCCCCTGTAATGCTTAGGCTGCATATAACTGCGAAGAACGCTACCGCTAAGAGAACCACTATTACAAGCGCCACTTTTCTATCTCTGCTATTCATCTCTCCATTCATTTTCACTTACCTCCTTTTCTCTTTTTTCCCAAATTTCTCCCAAATCTCTTCAAACACTGAGTAGTTCTCCTCCATCTCAGAAGACAAAAAGTATGTGACGCCATACTTGTCTCCAGCGGAAACAACTATCCTGTTCTTTTCAAGAATTTCAAGATGATGCCTTATAGTCCTATAATCAACGCCAAGTAGATTCGCCAGCTGATTCGCGTTTCTCGGAGAATCCTTCAGCGCTAAAATTATTTGAGCACGCGTAGCTCCCCCCCGAGTCCCAGCAATAAGCCAGCCGAGCACATATTTTAGTTGGCGAGTTTTGTAGCTCATTCATTTAACTCCGAAGGCTCGTTAAATCTTATTATCAGATGCGGCTGAACAAATACTCTTTGTTCCTCTTAGAATTTGAATTTATTTCCATTCAGTTAATTGAGAGAGATGAGATTCTGATTTAATTCTGAAAAATCCTTTAATAGCTCCGCTATAATTGCGCTAGTAGACTAGCAGCTTAGGGAGAGTGAACCTATCATGCTCATTCCTGAAGAGCATAAAACTGGAAAGACATCAGTGCTATTTATAATACTCATATTGCTGGTAGCAAGCCTTTCCGTCGCCGGTTTCCTCGGCTATACAATGGGTTATAAGGCGGCCCTGGAAGAAATCAATAGTCTACGGAACCAAATCCAAGATTTACAGTCATCCATAAATAGTACAACTCGAGAGGTCACTTACTACAACATATTACTAAGTGGAAATATTTCACTTCCGCAGATTTATGAGAAAGTTAAAAATTCCATTGTTACGATTAGGGGATTACTGCGATACTCCAGTCCATTTGGATTTTACTATGAGCAAGTTCAAGGCTCAGGATTTATTTATAACTCCTCGGGTCAAATGGCGATAATAACAAATTACCATGTGATTCATAATACAGTGAATATCACCGTGACGTTTGCTAGCGGAAATGGATATATGGCATATGTGCTCGGTTACGACCCATATGCTGACCTAGCGGTACTTTCGTCAGATGCGCCGGAAAGCGAATATTGCCCCCTAGAGATAGTGAGCTCATCAACACTTAGAGTTGGCGATGTAGTTATAACCGTTGGCAACCCATATGGTTTGGCTGGTTCAATGAGTGTAGGTATAGTAAGCGCTTTAGGCAGGACAATAACTGAGGATATGACTAGCGGGTACCCGATAGCTAATGTTATACAAACAACAGCGCCATTAAATCCCGGAAATTCGGGCGGTCCACTACTGAATTCTAAAGGTCAAGTTGTTGGCATAACAACCGCTATTGTAAGCGGTTCTCAAGGCGTGAGCTTCGCCATACCGTCAAACACTATACTGCGTGAGATAGAATCCCTGATAAAGGAGGGGTCATATAATAAACACCCTTGGCTAGGGGCTTCTGGAGTTGATATGACCTATGAGATTGCAAAGGCAATGGGTACTAATGTAACTTACGGTTGGTTAATAACGCAGGTTGTGAGCGGTGGACCCTCTGATAAAGCTGGCTTAAGAGGGGGAACAAAGGTTGCATACGTAGCGGGTGAGCGGATAATGATCGGCGGCGATATAATAATTGCTATAAATGGCCAAAAAATTACTGGTATAGATGATCTCTCATCCTATTTGGAGGAGTATACCTCGCCAGGACAAAGGATTGAGTTGACTATAATTAGAGAGAACAGGAGAATGATTTTAGAGGTTGAATTGGGTTTTAGACCACCGTTAAGTTAGATATTTCTTTAAGGTGTTAGCCTAAATCTATCCCTCGGAAACAGGACGACCTCTCTAATGTTTCTCACTCCGGTTAGCATCATAACTAAGCGCTCAAGACCTATTGCCCATCCAGCATGCGGCGGCATACCATAATCAAAGACTTGAATATGATGCTTAAAAGATTCAGGGTTTAAATTCTGCTCTCTCAGCCGCTTAATTAAGAGCTCTTTGTCATGTATACGTGTTCCACCCGAGGCAATCTCGATCCAATGCCACATTAAATCAAAACCTTCGCTTATTTCAGGCTTATCATCTCTAGGCTTAATATAAAATGGTTTTAGGTTTGTGGGCCAATCGACTATAAAATAGAAGTAGGGATGTAGCTTGCCAAGGGTTCTATAAGCAATTGTCGGTATATCCTCACCCCAGCTTATTTTTAGCCCGGCATCTCTTAGCTCATTAATCACATCATTATATGATACCCGCTTAAACGGTAAACTTGGAACTTCAACGCTATACTTAAGTATCTCAAGCTCTCTACGACATCTCTCACTAACTACCTTACATACATGCTGCAGGAGGTTCTCAGCAACCTCCATGACATCCTCAGCTGTCGCAAAGGCCTCCTCAATGTCGATTGAAATAAACTCCGTTAGGTGGCGCCTAGTATGTGATTTCTCAGCCCTAAATGTTGGACCGATTTCATAGACTCTCTCAAAATCTATTACAAGTTGCTCCTTGTATAGTTGTGGGCTCTGCGCTAAGAAGGCCTCACGCTCAAAATATGCTACTGGAAAGAGGTTGGCGCCACCTTCTGTTGCAGTCGCAATTATTTTAGGTGTGTGAATCTCAATAAAGCCGTTTTTGGAGAAGAACTCTCTGATAGCCTCTAACGCTACATGTCGAACTCTAAAGATCGCTTGGCCCTCATCTCTAATAAGATCTAATACTCTAGCATCCAACCTCACATCTATATCCGCAGGTGTTCGACCAGTAATATCCAAAGGAAGCGGCTGCTTTGCAGCATTAAGAATAACTACGTTTCGAGGTATAACTTCAACGCCCCTTGGAGCTTTCTCCATTCTCCTAACAATCCCTTTAATGCTTACACAATCCTGCCGCTGTAAGTTTTCTATCTGCCTAATTAAATGCTCATCAGATTCATCTTTTGGAACTGTTACCTGAATTGTTCCCTCCTTATCTCTAAGTATAAGAAATTTTATGCCTCCTAAATCTCTAATCTCCTTTATCCAGCCGGTAAGAGTTACCTCTTTCCCGTCAAGGCTAGGTGTAATCTCTAGTGTGTAATGTGTTCTCTTCCAATTATGCAAGGAGGTTGAAGCGCCACTACTCATAATTCCGCGCCACCATTAATCTGCGAATTCAACTCGAAGCGTCATTCCCTTAACTTTCCTAGCAATCTCCTTCATAGCATTTACGTTTATGGAACCCCTTCTTTTCTCCCTCCCTTTAAGTATAACTCGCGTTTCAACAGAGCCGTCCGGCAGCCAAATTCTGTTTATAGTAAGTATAGTTAGAGGAGCAAATAGATCTTCAAGGAACTTCCTCTCGTTTGTGTTATATTCTAATATGCGAATACTCTTACCAGTCTTGTTCTCCAGAAATCTAATAATCTTCCCACCATAACTCAATATTTTGCTCATATCACCCTTTTTAACAAGAATGGCTAAAATATTATCAGCTTCAACAACCCCACGAAAATATACATCTTGAAGCAGAGGGTATTCACCCTCGATAGAAACAAGTAAACGCGCGATCTCTAAATCTCGGGGTGTTACCTCTCCCCTCTCAATCTTCGCTCTACATTTTGAGCATAATATTCCGCTCTTTAAGCAGAACTGGCATAGCTCAGCTTTCACCTTCCTCCAATCCCTCCAAAAATAAAGGAGGGGCGGCGGAGCATTGTTTCAACGAGGCTCAACGCACCAAGGTTATCTCAATTATGCTAACGTTTGCTGGACTGTTTCTGTTACTGGTTTGTACCTGCTCTGTTCCGATATTAATGTTTCCTACTTTAACGTCTGGCAGGAACCTACGTCTAACGATCTCGACAACGTCTACTGCTCTGCTTATTGCTCGTCCCCTAGCTTTAATGTTTACTTCTTTTGCTCCGCCGTGAAATAGTGTTATGCAAGCTAGCACATAGTTCATTATCGGCTTGCGTCCTATTAGCACAGAGCTACTTTCTGGCAAGTCTACCGCCTCACTCCCTGGTCAATTTCATGCACTAATGTGCTGTAACCAAATAAATATCTTACGGTGTTAAATCATTATGAAAGCCTAGAATATATTGTCTCGTTAATGGAGCTATGCCATGTTAAGCATTATGTCTAACGCTGTCTTTGAATCTATAGCGGCCTTTAGTGGGTGTCCTGGATATGGGCCTATCTCCACATTTAAGAAGCCATTGTAGTCTATTTCCTTAAGTACTTTCACAACATTTTGCCATTGGATATCTCCCTCAAAGAGAGGTTTAAATTGCATTGTTGACATATGGAAGTCTTTGACGTGAATGCAAACTATCAAATCAGCTAAGTGTCTTATCCACTGCTCTGGGAACCCTAAAAGATAAACGTTTCCAACATCGAAGTAAACTTTAACGTTTGGGTGATTAATATCCTCGATGAAACTTCGAAACTCAAGCGGGCTATAAAGAAACTTATTCCATACGTTTTCAATGCCAATAGTAACCCCATAATCTTCAGCGAACTGCGCTGCTTCAATAATGCTCTCCATTGAGTTCTTCCACATATCTTTATAGGAAACATCTCTTGTAGCGACACCTGGAACAACCAGAAAAACTGAGGCATTAATGTCTGAGGCAAACTCGCATCCTTGCTTTATTAATTCAACACCACTTCTCCTTACATTCGGATCTGGGCTGGCAAGATTATATTTCCAGAATAGTGCTGTGCAAAGGCTCGGTAGCTCCAGACCCAGAGATTTAGCTTTATTCAGTATTGTTACTCTTTCACTTTTGCTCATTCTAAGCATTTCTTCGTTTAAATTCAGTTCTACTCCATCGAATCCAATACTCTTTGAAGATTGTAAAATATCGTCAATTTTAAAGCTGGAAGGATAAGCCCAGGCGTTAACTCCTTTTTTCATTTTCATCGCCTTCTAAATTACTCTAATGGTATGGTAAGGTAATTGGTTTTCCGGTTTCCGCAGACTTTACAGCTGCCAAAGTAAACTCTAACGTTTTCACCCCCTCTTCTATAGGCACCCTAGTTTTTTTGTCCTCCAAAATTGCTTTAACCAGATCCTTCGCCTCAAGAAGATAGGTATCTCTTTCCTCAAAGATCGTCGTGACTTTCGTTGGAGATTTCGTGGAGTATAATGTTAAGGTGTTTACGTCCCTAGATTCAAATGTATAATTTTTAGCCGCCATCCACCATTTAAACCACCATTGAGCGTTCGCGCCCCAAGTTGTCGCGGTAACGGTGCCGATAGCCCCAGACTTAAATTTAAACACGGTGCCACTCACGTCCTCTATTGTCATGTTTGGTACGTTAGTCCAGAATTTACGATTCATTTGCCCATAAACTATTTCTACATCGCCACAAATATATCGGAGTGCGTCAAAAAGATGAGTTGATTGCTCAACTAACTGCCCACCGCTTTTACTTTTATCTATCCACCAGTCTTCTCTAATAAAGTGGCACCAATACATTCCCATGGCAAGACCAATTTCACCAGCCTCTCCGCTTTCTACGAGTCTTTTTGCCTCCTCAATAGCATATCCAAACCTACAGTTATAACCAACCTGACTCTTCACGCCGCTCTTCTCAATTGCCTTCGCCATTTGCCCTGCAAGACCCATATCTAGTGCAATAGGTTTTTCAATAAATATATGAATACCCTTCTCCGCTGCGATCATAACCTCGTCTGTATGAGCAAACGGTGGCAGACAAATGTACACTACGTCTAGCCTCTCCCTATTCATCATTTCATGCCAATCTTTGTAATGTCTTCCTCCGTATTTAGCAGCCATTAACTTCGCTTTATCTTCAATCGTGTCCGAAAAGGATACCATGCATACTTCTTCTAGAGTCTTAAGGCGCTCAGCATGCGCCAATGCTATTCCGCCGCAACCAATAAAGCCAACATTTAATCTCTTCACACTTGAACACCTCGTTCCAGTATTAGGTTACATAAAATATAAGAATTTTAGAGAGATTTCTCTTTCCTAAATTTTATAAATGCGATTGACATTGAGAAAGGTTTATTAAATAATTAAATTCTACATGAAAGCCATGAATTAGGGGGAATCAGCTAGAGTTTGAAGGAGATGGAGACACAGATTCCCGAAAATACGAGAAGATTACTTAGTTCGCTTCTTTTAGAGGGGGAGGGAGTAATCTACAACGTTTCAGCGGATATTGATGAAAATGGGAATTTCGGTGAAATATGGCTATTTCTAACAACTAAAAGAGTTATTATTATAAATCCTGTTACAAAAAACATCAACCAATTTCCCTTAAGCGATATACGCGCGTCATTCATTAAAGATTACCTAGGTAATTCTGAACTATTTTTTGAAACAACAAATGGGTTAAAAAGTGTATTACGCTTCTCGCGTGAGCGCCTAGATGAATTCTATAATTTAGCTAAACTTGTAGATAAAATCGCTAAAGGAGAACTTAAACCGGAGAATATAGATTTAGAAACTCTTGAAACGTTTCTGCATAGAAAGAGTAATGTCAAGAAGACGCAGGCTTTCATTTGGCTCATGGGTTTCTTAAGACCACATATTCATTATGTTATTCTAGCTGTTATATTATCGCTTTCCATTACAGCCCTAAGTCTTACGCCACCATACTTAATGAAGATCTTGCTCGATGAAGTTTTTGCAAAAAGAAATGTAGAAATATTGATTTACGTTGTTATCGCTTTTATATCAGTTTACGCGTTCAACGCAATCCTAGGGGCTGCCCAAAACTATACGCTTTCATACCTCGGTCAAAAAATAATTTATAATATTCGAGTAAAGGTATATGAGCACCTCCAGAGCCTTTCCATCGGCTTTTATGACAAGATGAGTTCTGGCCGAATAATGACTAGGGTTACTGATGATGTTGGACGGGTGCAATGGTTTCTCACGTGGGGAACACAGACGCTGATAACAAGTCTCCTCCAGATAATAGGAATAGGTGTAATAATATTCTCAATGGACTTACATTTAGCTCTCTTTGCGCTATTACCAATACCAGTAATTATAATTGGCATACCACTATTTAGAAAAAGGGCGCATAAAGCATACCATAAGACGTGGCGCAGATGGGCTGACGTGAGCTCGCTTCTTTGGGATACGATCCCCGGAATAGTTGTTGTGAAAACATTTACGCAAGAAAAATTTGAGCTGAGACGGCTGATTGAGAGGATGAGTAACCTTGTTAAAGCAAATCTAAGAGTTACATTACTCCACATAAAATTCTTTCCACTCCTAGGCTTCTCAATCTCAACTGGTACAGCAATCGTTTGGTGGATCGGTGGACAAGAAGTGTTAGAAGGAGAGATAACATTCGGCTCATTAGTGGCTTTCGTAAGCTACATGGGCATGTTTTATGGCCCGATACAAACAATAAGCAACTTGTTCGAGCCTCTTCAATCATCGCTTACATCAAGCGAAAGAATTTTAGAAATTATGCAGATTGAACCGGAGATTAAAGACGCCCCTGACGCTGTAGAATTTAATTTTAAAGGATCAATAACCTTTAGGAATGTTAGTTTTGGATATAACCCGTATATTCCAGTATTAAGCGGCATAAACTTAGAAATAAAACCCGGTGAGAAGATAGGCGTGGTTGGACCAAGCGGGTCCGGTAAAACAACATTGACTAAGCTACTCTTGCGCTTTTATGACCCAACAGAGGGATCCATATTTATTGACTGCGTAGATTTAAGGAAAATAAAAGTTCGATGTTTAAGATCTCAGATAGGCTTAGTTCTGCAAGACCCACTACTCTTCTATGGTTCAATAGCCTATAACATATCTTACGGTAAACAGGATGCCACCCCAGAGGAGATAATTGCTGCTGCAAAGGCCGCAAACGTCCATGAGTTCGCAATGAACCAACCTTTGGCTTACGACACAAATGTTGGCGACAGGGGATGGAGACTTTCTGGAGGTGAGAGACAACGTGTGGCCATAGCAAGAGCTATAATAACCGAACCTAAGATACTGATACTTGACGAAGCAACATCGTCAGTAGACACGTTAACTGAGAAGAAGATTCAAGAAGCCATGGAAAATCTTGCGAAAGGGAGAACAACTATCATAATTGCACATAGGCTTTCAACGCTCCAGAGCGTTGATAGAATAGTTGTTATGGACAAGGGTAGAATAGTAGAGGTTGGCACGCATGATGAATTGATGAAAACTGGTGGACTTTATAGCCAACTTTATAGAGCACAATTCGCTGAAGCGCAGGTTGCAAGCATTATTCAAAGGTGAAAACAATGCCCCTATCCGATTTTTTGAAGAGCCTAAATATCCTAGATCCAAAGAAGATAAAAGTGTTACTTGAAGAGCTAGATGGCACACTTAAAGTGATCACGGATGGAAAAGTTTTATCAGGGCTTATGCCAGCTAGACCATTCCCAATAACGTATCCAGAATTCATAATATTCAGAGACAGTTATGGTACTGATGTCTGCATACTTAAAAACTATAGAGAACTTGATGAAGAATCTAGGATGAACCTTCAAAAGGTTTTAGATAAAATATATTTCATTCCAAGAGTTCTAAAGATTATAAGAATTGAGACGAGTGGAGACGAGTTCCTTTGGGAGGTTTTAACAGACAAAGGGCCTAGAAGCTTTAGGACTAGAGGCCGCATGAGCGTTATACAAATGGGGAGCAGAATCGTCATAACTGACGTGAACGATAACGTTTATGAAATAGAGAATTTGTATAAATTGGATCCACAAAGCATAAGCGAGCTCGAAGCAACAATATAAAAATATAATAAATTTTTAAATTGACTTTAAAAAAGCCCCTATTTTAGCGGAGCATTAAACATCTTCCATCAAGATTTACTATCTGATTTGCTTTTAGGAAGATCCGGAAGCCTTATCTTGCTCTCTGCTACAAGAGCCGCTTCCTCAAGAATCTTCTGAGCATCCATGCTCTCTACGTCTAAGTTTAGGTTTTCACCTACTCCTTGACCAACCTCAACCATCACGTCGTCAAGCATTTTCTCAACTTGATTAAGCTCTAGGTTAATTTCCGGAATGAAATTCGATAAACTCGCGCGTACCTCTCCTACCGCTCCCTTTGCCAAAGAAACCGCTGATGTAAAGTTCCCAAATTCATAAATTGTGCGAAGCCTCAACGCAGCCTTATCCAGAGACATCTTTGAATTTACGAGTAAATCCTTATGTTTACGTATCTCTGCGAGTTCATTGGCGAGTATTTTTGCTCGATTTTCATCATGCTTTTCATAAGCCTGAATAATTTTCTCAGTTAATTCTCTGTCGCGTTTAGTATATTGATCTATATAGCCATTTATTCTACCTAACTGTGATTCAATACGCTTTATAGCCTCATTAACTTGAATTTTTAGGGGTTTTACTGGTCGAACCGCACCTTTTATACCATCTGCTCCGCTTTCCCATTTCTTAGGGAAATTTGTCAATATTCCACCATCCAATAATTTCGGCAGCATAAAAATAATAATAGAGTTTCTAATATGTGGGAATATATAAAACGATACGAATATATTTGCACACAGCATATTCTGCTTATTATATTGTTAAATATAAGCGACGTAACGTTTATGGGAGGATAACAATGGCCATTGAAAGGGTGCCAACGGGCATTCCGGGATTTGATGAGATATTAAATGGTGGAATACCAAAGCGTAATGTAGTCCTATTAGCAGGTGGTCCCGGAACTGGCAAATCCATTTTTGGCTACCAATATTTATTTAATGGATTAACAAGGAACCAGCCCGGGGTGCTTGTAGCGCTTGAGGAGCATCCAGTTCAGATAAGGCTTTCTATGGCGCAATTTGGCTGGGATATCTCATCCTATGAAGAAAAGGGCAAATTTGCTATGGTTGACGCATTCACAGCTGGAATAGGAGAAGCCGCAAGGAGAGAGAAGTATGTTGTTAGGGCGCCTGACGACTTCCAGATGCTTGTAGATGCCCTTAGATCGGCTATTAGGGATGTTAATGCTGAAAGAGTTGTTGTTGATTCGGTAACAACGCTTTATATAACTAAGCCTGTAATGGCCAGGAGCATGGTTCTACAGCTCAAGAAGGTTTTATCAGGTTTAGGGTGCACCTCAATACTTATCTCGCAGGTAAGCGTGACTGAGAGAGGTTTTGGCGGCCCGGGCGTTGAGCATGCAGCCGACGGAATAATTAGGCTTGATCTGGATGAGATAAATGGTGAGCTTAAGCGTAGCATTATCGTTTGGAAGATGCGTGGAACATCTCATTCCATGAAGAGGCATCCATTTGAGATAACAGATAAAGGTCTCATTATTAAGCCTAAAGAGGTTATTATGGTAACCTTGAGGAGGGAGATTCAGCTTGAATGAAATATCTCTTTCACCAATTGGGAGAGAGCAGATTCATAAGCTTGAAACAGTGTTGCTAGTAAGCAGCATCCTAAGACGGGAAGTCCTAGAGGAGCTGAGAACCCCGGAGGAAAGGTTAACGTGGGTTGATAGTCTAGCTGTCGCGGCCGCCGCATTGGCTAGAGAGAAAGCGAAGATGTCGGTGTCCCAGATAGCTGAGGAACTTGGTAGAACGGAAGCTACAATAAGAAGTCATCTTCAAGGGAAGACTAAAGCTGGGCAAATAGTTAGGGAAACGTATGAGAAGATAGCGAAAGAGGGAGTAAGCATAACATTACCAGAAATTGTTGCTCAAGAAGAGACTTCATGTCTGAAAGCCTCGCTGGAAGAGGAAATAAAGAAAAGACAAGAAATGCAGAAATTGCTTAGAGAGATAAGCACTACATTAGCCCATCTACTTGATAAAATAAATAAACTCACCGCTTAAAACTGATAACTCTATAAATAGTTGTGTATTGACAATTTAAAGTGTGGGGAGGTTAAGTAGTGGATATATTCGATCTCTTTAAAACCAGAAGGAGCATTCGTTCTTTCACTACGGAAGATGTTAGTGAGGAGCAGGTTGAGAAGATTCTCGAGGCTGCTAGATGGGCTCCCTCAGCCGGGAATATTCAGCCATGGGAGTTTATTGTGATCAGAAACTTGGAGACTAAGAGGGGTATCGCCAGAGCAGCCTTAAACCAGACTTTCATAGAGGAGGCTCCAGTAGTCATAGTAGTGTGCGCAGATGAAGTTAGATCCAGTCGAGTATACGGGAGCCGGGGGGCAACTCTTTACTGCATACAGGATACGGCCGCGGCAATAGAGAATATTCTATTAGCCGTATGCGCTCTTGGCTTAGGAGCATGTTGGGTTGGAGCGTTCAATGAGGAGGAGGTTAGGCGAATCGTAAGAATACCCAGAGGTTTAAGGCCTGTGGCAATAATACCTATAGGATATCCATCCGAAAAACCTAGTCCACCTCGCAAAAGAAACTTAAAAGAAATAGTTCATTATGAAACTTTCTAAGGAATTAACTGCGGCTGGAAGCCTCTTATGGCATTTCGCACAAGTTTATAATACTTCTCGAATATTACAGAGATTTGCGGCTGCTTTCAGAATGTCGGCTGCTTGATCATCTGTCAATGGATATCCATGCCAGCATCGCCCTTTAGCTTTCAAGCCGCTTAAAACCGTCTCTTTAATTGGCAGCGGTGGCTCAAACCTGTATAGCTTATTAAATATTATTGCTCCTCTCCAACCCATTCTTTCACATTCATGTCTCTCATCATCTTTAAGGTTATCTCTTTCAACGAACTTTTTCACCACACCATAACCGATAAAGGAGTCGCCTACCTCGGATTTCCTAGCTAGAAATACTAGACCGCCCACCTCCCAGCGCCTAGCAATTCCCGGATAATATTTCCTTATTGTGAAAACCTGTCTGAACCATTCCTCCTTAGTTATCCGTAAAATAAAGTTTTTAGTTGAGACTCCACTCTTTTTGTTCAAGGTTATCACGCAACTAAAAGGGAAATCTAACATGGAAGAATTTTAAATTTATGTCCTCTTCCATAAAGTGTTATGTGAATTTATTTTACTATTCCGTAGCCTATTAATCTCCATCTTCCCATCATTTTTCTGCTTATTGCAACTCTTGAATTCTCTTCGGTGCAAACTGGACGTGTAAGTTTAAGCTCGACATTCTCACCTTTTATGTGTGTAACGCTTCCAGTTGTGATTGCTGTTCCAACATCGAGTAGAAGAGTCTCTCCAACGCTTATCTGCTTGACTTCAGTCTGCTCTTTAGCTCCGACGACTCGCTCAAAGAGGTGTGCTTCCATGGTCAAATCATACTTTGTGGGTGGTAGTGAACCCGGCTTACCCGCAACATTTCCAGATAGACCATCAGCTTTTGTCAAGGATGGATCAAGGAGCGTGCCGACGCCGACTAGGCCGCCGCATACGGCCTCCTCAACGTATCTGCCTCCTGCATGTAAACTCGTTATTTTTGTGAATAATTGTTCATAGGTACCTCTGGTTGCTGAAACACTTATTCCGGGTCTTATTTCAAGTTCTTCTCCAACTCTAAATTTACCGTGAAGTATGGATCCTCCTATAACGCCTCCAACGAGATTTTCAACTGGTGTTCCAGGCTTGTTTACATCAAAGGATCGTACAATATACATGCGTGGCGGTTTTAATGGATCTCTGGGTGGTGTGGGAATATATTTCTCTATCGCATATAATAGCAGGTCTATGTTAACTGAATGAAGAGCGGATATTGGTATTATTGGAGCGCCCTCGGCCACTGTTCCCCTTGTAAACTCAAGTATCTCCTTGTAGCTTTCAAGCGCCCTCCTCTTATCAACCAAATCTATCTTAGTTTGAGCTATTACTATTTTTTTGACACCCACGATCTCTATCGCAGCAAGGTGCTCGCGGGTTTGAGGTTGTGGGCATGTTTCGTCAGCGGCTATGACGAGTATGACGCCGTCCATAACGGCTGCTCCGGAAAGCATGGTTGCCATTAAAGCTTCATGTCCTGGTGAGTCCACAAAACTTAATGCTCTTACAAACTCGCCCTTAGATCCGCATTTAGGACAGATCTCGCTTGTCGAGTAGTTACGGGGTGGCTCGCAGGTTGGACATTTATAGATTGGTGCATCAGCATATCCAAGTTTTATAGTGATGCCCCTCTTTAATTCCTCACTATGTCTCGCAGCCCAAACCCCGGTGAGGGCTTCAACAAGAGTTGTCTTCCCGTGGTCTACATGTCCTATCGTGCCAATATTTACTTCTGGTTGACGCGGTAATCCAATACTCTTAGCCATATTCATCAACAGTAGAGGAATCGGATTAGATTAATATAAATACATCGATGAATGCAGCATTAGACATGCGAAGAAGCTTTTATAGGGGCAATAGTTCTTTAGAGAGTATGCAGGTGATATGAAAATGGCTACATGCAATAAATGCGGCTTTAGATTACCAGAGGGTGCAGTTTTCTGCCCAAACTGTGGAGCTCCCGTTAGGAAAGCTGAGGAGTATGCTGTTCCCTCAGATTCGGTAGCAAGCCTTCTTAGGCTCGGTATGTTAGGCACATTTCTATCGATAGCGATATTAACTATTGCTGGTCCAGTAGAATTATATTTTGTACCGTCGTTTGTCTCGGCATTAATTATAATATATCTCTCTAAAACTAAGAGACTTAGAGATGCGATTATAATTGCTGCGACAATTTATCTTTTCACTGATGCGATAATCACCGGGATGTTCCTTGGAACGCTTTACGCGTATAATCAATCATTGGTATCATACTACCAGCAGTATTATGGAGATTATGTACCAACGTTCATTGATGTCTTAATGTACTCGATTTCGCCAGTGACAGCGGTAATAGCTGGTTATATTGGCTCTAGAATAGCGCCTAGGAAGAGGGAGGGAGCATATCCCTATTATAAGGAAGGGGGACTTGGCCCGACCGTGGTTTTCAGTCTTACAGGAGCCTTCAAAAAATTTAAATATGCTCTCATAGGCTCTTATACAAGTTGAATGATTACTGTGTGGCGTATCATCAATGAACATACCTAAGGAAATAAGAACATACTGCCCAAAATGTAATAAACATACAGCGCATACCGTTTCAATATATAAAGATGGCAGGCGTAGAGCTCTCGCTAAGGGCGAACGTGCGCATGAAAGAGAAAGGAGGGGCTATGGTGGACAGAAGTATCCAATGCTTAGACGCAAGGCTAAAACAACAAAGAAGCAAACATTTAAACTTAAATGCAAAGATTGTGGTTATATCCTCCATAAGGAGGGTATACGTCTAAAGAAGGTTACAGTAAAGTAGATTCTGCGGGGGCGCTCAAAGATGAAGATTTGGGAGAAAATTATACCTAGACCAAGAAGTAATTTTATTCAAGTCAAGTGCCCTGACTGCGGCAATGAACAGGCAACTTTCAGTCACGCGACATCTATTGTTCGCTGTAATATTTGTGGGGCAGTTCTTGCCGAGCCGACTGGTGGGAAAGCAAATATTAGGGGCGAGATTGTAGCTAAATTTGAGTAATAGGTGTTGAGGTGAAGTATGCCCATACCTAAAGGTGACGAATGGCCTGAAGTTGGCGAACTCGTAATTTCAACGATCAATGAGATAACTGATTATGGAGCATATGTGAGACTAGACGAGTACGGAAAGGACGGTTTTCTTCACATTTCCGAAATCTCATCCGGTTGGATAAGAAATATACGCGATCACATTCGTGAGGGCGAGAAAGTCGTCTTAAAAGTCTTGAGAGTTGACCCGAACAGAAATCAAATAGATTTATCGCTTAGAAGAGTTACTCAACGCGAAAAACGAGAGAAAATTATGCTCTGGAAAAGAGGTAGGAAAGCTGATAGTCTACTTAGGAGCGCATCTCAGAAACTTGGGATAACTTTAGAGGAGTTATATAACAAGATCGCTGAGCCTCTTGAGAAGTCTTTTGGCGATATTTATGGAGGTTTGGAAACGGCTGCAAGAGAGGGTGCCGAAGCCCTAATAAAGGCTGGTTTATCAAGAGAATTAGCTGAGACCTTAACTGAGATCGCAAAAGAGAAAATTAGGGTTTCAGCCGTTAAAGTTAAGGGGATATTAAGTTTAACTTGCACAAAGCCCGATGGTGTTTTAAAAATAAAGGAGGCGTTGCAAAAAGCTAAGGATAGCGGGATTGCAAAAGGATCAAGCGTTAACATATATGTTGTTGCACCACCTAAATATCAGGTGGAAGTTACAGCTAAAGACTATAAGGAGGCAAATGCTATTTTAAAGAGAGTGGCGGATGTGGCTATAGGTACTATAACAAAGCTTGGTGGGCAAGGTTCATTTGAGAGTTGATAGAAGGTTATGGTTGGACTATTAAGAAAATGCGTAAAATGCGGGAGGTATACGCTTAGGAGGGATTCATGCCCCTACTGCAATGGAGAAGTACGTGTTCCACATCCGGCGAAATTTTCACCAGACGACAAGTATGCAGCGTATAAGAGTGAATTAAGAGGAGTAATAGATGAGGAAAACAGTAATAGTAGAGAAAGAGGAAGTTGAATTAAAGAGTCCGGTTCTTATTGAGGGCCTTCCAGGCCTTGGAATGGTTGGTAAAATAACTGTTAAATACTTGATAAAGCAGTTAAAGGCTAAAAAGTTCGCTGAGCTATATTCACCGCACTTCGCCTATTACGTTCTTGTAAGCGATGAAGGTAGCATAAGCCTATTAAAAAATGAATTCTATTACTGGATAAATGAGCAAGGTGAGAATGACTTAATACTCTTAACTGGCGACACCCAAGCTCAAACTGTTGAAGGACAGTATGATGTAGCGGATGCAATACTCGAGTTCGCAAAGAAAAAGAATGTTAAAATTATTATAACGGTTGGTGGATACAGAAGAGATGTTGTAAGCACGCCGCAAGTGTTTGCTTCAGCCACAAACCCGGAAATTCTTAGAAAAGCTCTAGAAGCTGGGTCGCTGAGCAGTCCATCTGGGAGTCCGATTGTTGGAGCAGCTGGACTTATATTGGGCCTTGCTAAATTTAAGGGCATAAATGGAATATGCTTACTGGGTGAGACACCGGGCTACATACCGGATCCTAAGGCTGCAAAGAGTGTTTTAACAATCCTCATGAAGATGCTAAATCTAAAGCTTGACTTAACTGATTTAGACAAGGAGATTTTTAGGATCGCGCAGATAGAGGAGGAGATGAGGAGAATAGAGGAGCAACGCAGGGTTGCCGAAAGAGAAGTTCGGAGGGTAGAGGAAGAGAAAATATCCTATATTGGATGATCTTGTTTTTCGCAATTTATTATTTAAACGATGAAGCTCTGCTGTTTTCTCATATATTTCTGTAAAACCTTCTTGTATTCTTCCAAGTCGCTGATTGTATGATTTATTGCACTTATATGCAGGCTTATAGCATCATAAATTTCCGCCTCTGAATCGGCTTCAAGAATGTCGCTTTCTATCTGCTCGACCATTAACTGCGTCAGTTCATTCCGCCTAGAGACTGATTTGAATGACTCCAAAATCTTTCTCCTAAGTTCATTAACATAGGGCTTAGGTAATTCGCCCTTAATAATCTGGTTTGCAATATCATTTATGGTGTTCTCATCCGATAGGGGTATGCTCTTTCTAGAAGCTATCTCACCTTTAGGTGTCAAAAATATAACTAGGGGGACTCTACTAACGTTGTAGACTTCGGCTAGCTCTGTATTTTCTGGATCTTCAACGTTAACTAGGCGGACGCGTATATCCTTTCTTCTTCCTTGAATCTTTCGTACTATAGGCAATAGATTTCTCTTGCTTTCATAAATGTCCGAGTAAAAATACATTATTTCGACTTTTTCTTCACTCATATGCATCTTAAGGCTCCTCTTAGAGAAAAAGTTTTTCTGTTTCAAATAGTTAAAAAATAGGGGATCGGAAGAGTTTTAGATCTTCCATAAACTTTGCGAGGGTTATGCTTTCTTAGTTATTTCTTTCACTACGCCAGCGGCTATAGTTGTTCCCATATCGCGGATGGCGAATCTTCCCAACGCTGGAAATTCAGTATAGACTTCTAAGCATACAGGTCTCAGCGGTTCGAATCTAACAAGGGCAGCGTCACCAGTCTTGAGGAACGCTGGTTTCTCCTCGACGGTCTGACCGGTTCTTGGATCAATCTTTCTTATGAGCTCAGCAAATCTGCATGCAACTTGCGCTGTGTGAATGTGAAGAACAGGTGTGTATCCTGCAGCTATCGCTGTTGGGTGATAAATGACGATTATTTGTCCAATGAACTCCCTAGCCACGGTTGGCGGATTCTCCGGAGGCCCAGCAACGTCACCTCTCCTTATATCAGTCTTTGCTACGCCTCTAACGTTAAATCCAATGTTGTCTCCAGGTTCGGCTCTCGGTATTCTAACATGGTGGGTTTCAATGGATTTAACTTCGCCTACTTTGCCTGATGGCATGAATACAATTTTATCGCCTTCCTTCAGCACGCCTGTCTCGACGCGCCCAACCGGCACTGTTCCAACACCAGTTATTGAGTAAACGTCTTGAATTGGCAGTCTAAGCGGCTTTTCAACGGGTTTAGGCGGTATTTCAAATAAATCTAAGGCTTCATAGAGTGTTGGACCCTTATACCATGCCATATTCGGGCTTGGCTTAACCAAGTTGTCGCCTAACCATCCAGACACCGGGATGAATGGTATTTTAGCAACATTGTAGCCGACCAGTCTTAGCATTCGGCTTACTTCGTTCTTGATCTCATTATAGCGTTCCTCGCTCCAATTAACTGTTGGATCATCCATTTTATTAACAAGAACGATCAGCTGTCTGACTCCAAGTGTAAATGATAGGAAGGCGTGCTCTCGCGTTTGGCCGCCTGGGCCTATGCCTGCCTCAAACTCACCTCTTTTGGCTGAGATCACGAGGACCGCCGCGTCCGCTTGACTTGCTCCAGTTATCATGTTCTTCACGAAGTCTCTGTGTCCTGGCGCATCTATAATTGTGAAGAAGAACTTCGGTGTCTCAAATTTTAGGTATCGCAAGTCTATTGTTAGGCCCCTCTCTCGCTCCTCTTTGAGGTTATCGAGAATCCAAGCGAATTTAAATGACTCCTTACCTAGCTTTTTAGCTTCCTCTTCATATGTTCTGATGGTTCGCTCATCTACTGTGCCAGTTAAATATAGGAAGTGCCCCATTGTCGTTGATTTTCCATGGTCAACATGCCCGATTACGATTAGGTTCAAGTGTGGCTTTTCTGGCTTGCTCATTCTTTATCCTCCATATATGCGTCTACACGCTTTGGCTTGATTAAAATCAATCCATTCAATTATTTTAAGTTTACTTTTATTTAAAAGTTCTTTTAGGATTTAATATAAAGGAATGGATTGGTTATATCTTCTTGGCGGTCAAAATACTTGATAGCCAAGTGTTTTTCAGGCTTCACAGCCGGTTTAGGCTTTCCTAAAACTTCAAACCTAATTAGTGAGGATTTATACCAGTAGATTCCGGGATTCCCGCCAACGGGGAACTTCAATCTCGCCGTAAACATTTCATAGTTTGCGGTTTCATAGAGAGTTTTATACTTTGAGAAATCTTTGATTATGTCAGTTATTACGCAGTTCATTCCTAGAAGCATTCTTTCAACGGCTCTCCATTTTCTATGCGATGCTTCTGCCGTTGATAGCCCAACGTATCCGACGCCATTCTCTTTTAAGCATGCAATACCCCTAGAGATGAAGGCCTTAAGCCCGCTTATAGTTTCCAGAGGCTCTGAGGAGAATACATCGAACCCGCCCACCAAATCTTTTGGAAGGGGGTTTGAAACATCATATTGCCGAAATTCTATTTTCATTCCGTACTTTGAGCATATCTCTTTTATGTATTCGCCAAGCTTCGCATCCACATCTAGGACAAGTATCCTTGAGGGCAAACCTGTTAGCGCCAAAGCCACGCTCAGTAAGTCATCATCACCTATTAACACAAATGATTTATCGGCCAGATCGGCATAGTGGTGCATTAACGCCACCCTAGATATTACGTCTTGTTCACGCATGTACCCCTGAAAGAACCTCACATTTGGTAGAGGCCTATCTTTAATGACCTGCGTAAAATTCTCCAAAACCTCATTAAACCTTCCATCAAAAATTATTCTTTTTCCTTCACATTTCTCGCATATCTCTCCTTTAAACTCCAGGATTACTTTGTTGGCATATTTTAGACCCTTTTCTGTTAAGTAAATGTTGTCTCCATCTACGCCTATTAATCCCTCACTAAAAAGCTTATTCATTGCAATGACAAAATCCTTTACGGTGTACTGATTTCGATCAAGTATCTCCCAAAAGCTCATTTTAGATTTTAAGAGACATTTGATCATTTGAGTTTCTACTTTTTTCATAAAACTCCCTTCTTAACATCTTCTTCTCCACAGCTGTAGGTTTTAACTCCTCAATTAACAGATCAAATGCTTTAACGGCGCATTCATCAGAACCACAGGTGAAGATATCTAAAGCTACATAACCACATTCAGGCCATGTGTGAACACTTAGGTGAGACTCGCTTAGAATATAAGTAGCAGAGACTCCATAAGGCTCAAACTGATGGAAAATTGAGGAGACAGCGTGAAGACCAGATTTAGAGATAACTCTATCTAAAATGACGCGTAGATCTTCTACTCTCGCAATCTTCCCAGGGTCCACCCCCAGGAAGTCCGCAATGATATGGATGCCCAAATTGAACATCCACCGTTTCTTTTAACTGACTTGTTAATGGAACGCTTGTTCGCCGACACCGCATACAGTACTACATTCTCCTTATCTTCAAGAAATATGGAAGAATTTTTTATAAATGTTTCGATTAAAAAAGATTAGAATTAAGCGATGAAATATTTGCATAAAAACCCAAAAAATTTATTTTTTATAAAATTAAACTGAAAATAACCTATCAAATTTGGTATTTTTTCAATTACATATGTAAAATCAACTTATTTTAATGAAAAGAACAAACTAGATGATTTATTTAAGCATTTCTCAGGTTTCTCCCCACCATTCTTGCCGGAAAAAGCTGTGAAATAGAGATTATGCGTAGTATTGATCGCTCTTTATAGCTTGGCTAACCTTTTCTTGGGATCACAGTATTTGCGTTTGGTTAATGACGCATAAGGTTCAAGGAGGAATAGGCCAGAAGGCGCAAAAGAGATCCCTTGCGGTGAGAAACCCGCGGTATTAATGAGGTACCTTAAAGAAAAAGGTTTTATGGTTGAGATGGCAAGAGGAGAGTTGCAACTCGATGACGAAAAAATACCGCATGCTTGGGTTGTTGTTCATTTGAAGGATGGTACATATGTGATTGAACCCAATATGGAATCGGGCTGCCCAGATATTATCGGGAAGGTCGAGGAAGCCGCAAAGGATAATCCAAGCTACCTTGAGAAGGAGAGATGGGATATGGAGAAAGTTGAAAAAGAATATGAGAAAACACTGAAGGAGAAACTTAGTGAATATTTGGAAGATGTATGATTATCGACTCTCATGTGCCATAAGCTTTTGCGAAACTCTGTGTATGGACAAGAGTTCAATCCCGGATGGAAGAGAGGAAAGTAAGAAGAATAGAGAATTAAAAATAATAAATTTTAACTTTTGTTTTTATTTTAATTTATTAATAAGTATTGGAATTAGAATATCGATTTTTCATAAATTTTAATTCTTTTACTTTTTCCATTTTTAGTTGTGGGGGGTTCAATTTAATTTGAAGATTTCATTAGATATGGATAGGATAGCATATCTTCTAATTTTATCACTACTACTCGCTAAGATCGACAAGGGAGTTAGTGATGTTAGTTGGTCAAGTATAATGTTCTTTAGTGGCGTCACAGACGTAAATCCACCTAAAATACGTATTGAGCGGCCATCGAATCACTCAGTTGTTTCTAGAACAATAGATGTCTTGGTCTTAGCGTGGGATGAATCTGGTATAGGAAACATAGAGCTTTATATAAATAATGATCTAATCATGGTTAATAGGAGTAATTCACGTATAAACCGCTGGAGTACAGAATTACCCAAAGAGGAATGGAATGTAATTAAAGTGAAGGCGTATGATATATATGGCAACAGTGCCGAGAAAACAATAGAAGTTTACGTGCCGAATGTGAATTAATATTCATAACATCACGGCTCAATACTCTACTGCTTTACTGCTTTTCCAGATATTATACTACATGTTTACTAGCATTTTTATTATGATGCTTTAGCGAAGAGCTTTCAGGTTTTTGCTATACAGCAGAAAAACCGAAGAAATCGCCTGCGAAAGAAAAATTCTTTACCCAGAATGCTAAAGTTTAGCAGGAGAGTATTGACACCTAAATGATAAACTAGGGTTTTCAAGATGGGGGAGTCTGAGGTTCTTTGCTGCTTATTCTGTGGGGCACCCTATAGGGATCTTATCCCGCCTGGAACTTTTCAGGTTAAGTGCCGTTACTGTGGATCAAACATCCTAGTCCCGCCAAAATTTGGAGGGGCAGTCCAACCTTGCCCAAACCATCCGAGAACACTAGCCATAGGACTTTGTAATAAATGTCATGAAAGTCTCTGCGGAGACTGCTTATTCTTCGTAACAAACAGAGGACCAAAAGACCAAAGTTTAATGTCTGACACGTATTTTCTCTGCGCTAAGTGTAGGGATGAGGTAAAGGAAGGGGATAAGATCACGTCTGCTTTTAACGCTATTTGGCTTTTCCTAGTGCTCTCAATTGTCCTATACATGTTCTCAAGTGTTTACGGTAAATGGCTCCTCAATCTAATATTTGTCCTTCTATTGTTAATCATCGCTTTAATATATCGAATAAATGAAGCTATAGATAAAAGATATGAAAAGATGCCATCTCTTAGTAAATTTAAGGAGAAAATGCTGGAGCTTAATAGTAGGATTGAGAGTTTAAAAACCACTTTAACCACTGACGAAATTTATCAGAAGTTTCTGAAGAGTGGTTTAGCACGAATTAATCCAGAGTACATATTATACGTTAATAATCGTTTAGAAAAGTATATGCTATCAGGACTTGACCGGAAAGAGGCTCTCCTGAAAATATTAAGTGAGGACGGATTGGAAATAACCCCAGGACTACACATCCCACCAACATTATGTGATATTCTACACGAGATTGAAAGAGAATCTAAATGTGAACGCAAGAAATCGACACAAAATGAGCATGTTTAGGCGTAAAGTATTTTTATCTTCCGAGCAAAGTCTGAAAAATCGATATCGCTTTAAAGTCTCTTTTAGACTTATTCTCTTTTTTATAACGTATTATCCATTTGAAAGATTTACAATTTATAAGTGAAAAAAAATAATTTATCTACATTTGATTAACTGTGCATTTAAATCTTTAGATGATGACTGGGAGAAGGGGGATCTCAAAAAGTTGCAATAGGAAAATCTGATGAGAAAAAAGTGTTAGAAAAGAGCTTTTAAAGAAAAGAAGCGATTTGTGACCGGATACACAAGAATAGAAAGGGTGCAGGCAATGTCTAAAAAATATATAGATATGAGAGAAGTCACGTACGAGGATTACAGGGAATTTATAAAATCTCATAAAGAAATAGTTATTGAGAACGCTAAAATAAAAATAGGAGAACCTAAAAAAGTAAAGGAACTTCAACCAAAGGATTTTGAACTTGAAACAGCAAATGTTTGGTCTTTTCCTGATAGAGGAGTTTGGGCCACTCATAGAGGAAATTTTAGGG
>JAWCEH010000015.1:0-36940 GCA_038859955.1 Bathyarchaeia archaeon
TGTTTCCGAGATGGTTCAATATATTAAGGGGTAGAAGGGTGAGACGATAATGTCGAGTTCATCAAAGAAGGTTTTAGTTGTAAGTGGTAAACGCAAAACGGCTCTTGCAAAAGCTATTATTAGACCTGGAATGGGCAAGGTACGCATAAACAATATACCCTTAGAAATATATGTTCCTGAAGTTGCCCGTTTAAAGATTTTGGAACCACTAATAGAATCTGGTGAAGTTTGGAAAGGTTTAGATATAGATGTTAAAGTAAGAGGTGGGGGCTTTATGGGCCAAGCTGAAGCTGCAAGAATGGCCATCGCCAGGGCGCTCGTTAAGTGGACTAAGAGTTCCCATGTTAAATCATCTCTGCTTAAGCTTGATAGGACATTGATAGCTGGCGACCCAAGGAGAAAAGAACCTAAAAAATTTGGAGGACCAGGTGCGAGAGCTAGAGACCAGAAAAGTTATAGGTGAAAATTTGTCTCCTATCTTGAGAAGGATGATAATATGATAATACCAGTCAGATGTTTTACATGTGGTAAACTCATAGGAGATAAATGGGAAGAGTTTGCCAGAAGAATTAAGGGCGGAGAAAATCCGGGAAAAGTTCTGGATAGCTTAGGTTTAACACGTTACTGTTGTAGGCGTATGCTTCTCTCGCACGTTGAGATAATAGATGAAATAATAAAGTTTTATGAGAGAAGAGCGGATATTGAAGAAGAGGAGGAATAATAAAATGTCTACTATAATTGAAGATGTAAAAGCTAGGAAAATTTTAAACAGCAGAGGTGAAATGACGATAGAAGTGGAGGTAGCTACGGTTGACGGTTTCGGCGTAGCATCAGCGCCGAGCGGTGCAAGCAAGGGTAAAGCCGAAGCGGTTGCCTATCCATCCGGAGGCATCGATGAAGCCATAAAGAAGGTCGATGAGCTCATTGCACCGGAACTTATAGGTATGAATGCCGATGAGCAGGAGGAGATAGATAACCTTTTACATGAACTTGATGGGACTAGGAACTTCGAGAACATTGGCGGTAATACTGCTTTTGCGGTTTCTATGGCAGTAGCCGATGCAGCAGCCAATTCATATAATATGCCTTTATTTCAATATTTGGGTGGATACGTGGCATGTTACCTGCCATATCCGCTTGGAAATGTTCTTGGCGGAGGCAAACATGCTTTAGGCAAGGTTCCAGATATACAAGAATTCTTAATTCTACCAGTTGGCGCTCCCACATTTATGGCTGCAGCTGAGGCTAACGTTAAGATTCATAGGAAATTAAGGGATCTGCTTGTTAGGGTTGATCCATACTTTACTGGTGGGAGAGGGGACGAGGGTGCTTGGGCTCCTAATATATCTAATGAGAAAGCCCTAGAGGTTGTCTCAAGAGCGTGTGAGGAAGTTTCTAATGAAGTTGGCTTTGAATGTAGGGTTGGTTTAGACGTAGCCTCTTCATCCCTTTGGGATCCAGAAAAACAACGTTATGTATATGCGAGTGAGGGTGTTGAGAAAGATTCTGGTGAGCAACTGGAGTATATCATAAGTTTGATTGAAAAGTACAAACTAATCTATGTTGAAGATCCATTTCATGAGGATGATTTTGAGAGCTTCAGTGAGATTACTTCTAAAGTTAAGGGTTGCTTAATATGTGGTGATGACCTATTTGTTACGCGCGAGGATCGCCTAAGCATTGGCATAGCCAATAAGGCGGGGAACGCGATAATAATCAAAATGAATCAGGTTGGAACATTAACTGATACTTGGAGGACAACTAAACTCGCTAAAGAGAGTGGTTATGTGCCGATAGTCTCCCATAGATCTGGCGAGACAACTTCTTTTCACATTGCGCATTTAGCGGTTGGCTTCGGCTGCCCTGTAATAAAGACCGGCGTTGTCGGAGGGGAACGTATAGCGAAGATCAATGAACTTATATATATAGAGGAAATCTTGGGCGAGAAAGCTAAAATGTCCAAGTTAAAAATTTAGGTGGGAAAATATTGTCGTCCAAGGAAAAGATTGAAAGCGAGGCTGGTGTAGTAACTGAAGTATTATTGTTACCACAAGATATTCTTCTCTCCGCTGGTGTACATATTGGAACAAAAATTAAGACCGGGGATATGGAGCCCTTCATCTATAAGGTTAGAGGCGATGGCCTTTTTGTTCTAGACATAAAGAAGATTGATGAACGAATAAGGGTTGCTGCAAAGTTTCTGAGCAGATTTGATCCGCCAAAGGTTGTGGCCACGGCGGTTAGGTTATATGCTAGAGAACCAGTTGCAAAGTTCTGTGAGATTACAAAGGCAACCCCCGTGATAGGACGCTTTATTCCAGGCTTATTCCTGAATCCACTTTATCCTGGCAGGATCGAGCCGGATGTAGTATTGGTTTCAGATCCCAGAGCCGATGCGCAAGCTATCCGAGAAGCAACAAAAATTGGTGTACCAGTTGTGGCTTTATGTAGTACAGACAATGAGTTCACAAATATTGATTTAGTTATACCTACGAACAATAAAGGTAGAAGATCACTCGCAGTAATATATTGGCTTTTAGCTAGACAGATTCTTCGTGAAAGAGGGGAAATTCCAGCCGATGGTGACCTACAGGTTCCAATCGAAGAATTTGAAGTTAAACTAGTTGAAAAAACTCAACAGCAGGAAGAGTGAGCATCGAGTTTAATCAAATATTTTCATCGGCGAAATACGAGTAAGGTTAATACTTTATATTCTGGGATTGCAGAGTCTTATTTTGGTAAAGAGTAGCATGTAGTAGGGAGGAGAATTAGGCCTGACTCTCAAGATTAGGTATGCCAGATATGCTGGAAGTTTTTATGCAGGTTTAAAAGATTCTTTGAAAAGGCAAATAGAGGAGTGCTTCACACATAAGTTTGGACCGGGCAATCTCCCGGTTGTTTCCGAAAAAGGCCCTAGAAAAATAGTTGGGCTTATTTGTCCCCATGCCGGATACATGTATTCCGGTCCTGTAGCTGCTAACGCGTACTATAAGCTTGCCTTAGATGGATGGGTTGATGTATTTATAATTTTGGGCCCAAACCATCAGGGAATTGGGAGTGGCGTTGCAATAATGGATCGGGGTGTTTGGCGCACACCTTTTGGGGATGTTGAGGTAGATAGTGAAATAGCTAAGGAGATTCTCCGTCACTCGGATATTATTGATGTTGATCATTCTGCGCATGCATATGAGCACTCAATTGAAGTTCAATTGCCGTTCTTACAATATATTTATGGTTCATCGTTTAAGTTTGTTCCAATATGCTTCTTAATGCAGGATTTAGAGACTGGACGCGAAGTTGGACGAGCCCTAGCTGAAGCTCTCAAAGGAAAAAATACTGTTATAATAGCCTCAACGGATATGACGCATTATGAGCCGCATAGACGCGCAAGCGAGAAGGATAGAGAGGCGATAAACGCTGTTCTCCAACTTGATGAAGGTCTCTTTTACTCGGTTATAGAATCCCGAAATGTAACGGCTTGCGGCTATGGCCCAGTAGCCGCCCTGATAGCCGCAGCAAAGAATCTAGGCGCCAAGAGCGCTGAGTTGTTAAGTTATAGAACTAGCGGCGATATAACTGGCGATATATCCGCCGTTGTAGGTTATGCTAGCATAGCAATAACCAAATGAAAGGGTTATTACTTTGAAACTCCAATCCAAGGCTTCTGCGCCAGCAAAAGCAATCTTATTTGGTGAGCACTTCGTTGTTTACGATAGGCCAGCGGTTGTGATGGCGATAGATAGAAGAGCCTATGTAACCGTAAAGCCGATGGCAAACGATAGAATAACTATTATATCAAGATCTATTGGCGCCTCGGGCACCTTTACTCTTAACGGCGAATATCAACCAATTAAGGGTGGATGGGAGAACGAGGTAAAACTTAGACCAATCTATTCCGTTGCAAAAAGCATCTTAAGCCAGCTTGGCGAAAAAATAGGTCTTATGATTGAGATCGACTCAGCAATTCCAGTTGCCGCCGGATTAGGTTCATCAGCCGCGGTATCAGTCGCCTCAACGGCAGCCATATCTAACCTATTAGAATTAAATCTCAGTAAAGACAACATTTTTAAGGTGGCGTATGATGCGGAGAGAGTCGTTCACGGAAATCCATCTGGCGTTGACCCTGCAATTTCGACCTACGGTGGCTTTCTAATTTATCGTAAAAGCGAAGGTATAAAACGGTTAAATATTGAAGTTGACCTACCGCTCATCGTTGGTGATACACGAGTTAAGCGTACAACTGGAGAAATGGTTTCTCGTGTCGGGGAATTGAGAAGACGTTATCTAAGGGTGATGGATAAGATTATGGATGCTGGTGAAACGATCGCTGATCTGGGTGTCGAGGCGCTTAGAAACGGTGATCTAAGAACATTAGGTGAGCTAATGAACATAAATCACGCCCTCTTATATGCTATAGGCGTTTCTAATGAGACTATTGAGCGGCTAATTAATGCTGCTAGAGGAGCCGGCGCACTAGGCGCTAAGCTGACTGGTGCAGGTGGCGGAGGCTGTATTATTGCGTTATCAGAGATGGAGAATGCAAGCCGCGTTGCAAAGGCAATTGAAAACGCTGGGGGGAAAACCTTTATAACTCGAAGAACTTTGGAGGGCGTTAAGGTTGAGGAGCAATGAGTTAACAATACTCAAGCTAGGCGGCTCAGTTATAACATTTAAAGATAGACCTCTAACTCCAAACATGTTAGCAATTAAACGTCTAGCTAAAGAAATAGCTGAATCGCAGTTTTCACCGCTAATAATAGTTCATGGAGGAGGAAGTTTCGGCCATCCATTAGCCTCTGAATATAAAATCACCAACGGCTTTAAAAGCAAAAGTCAAATGACAGGCCTCTCTAAAACGCACAATGCTATGATAAGGCTTAATATGCTTGTTATCGAGTCCCTTCTCAATGCAGGTCTTCCAGCATTTAGTATAGCGCCTTCATCGTTTATAATTACTAGGCATGGCAGAATAAAAGATCTTTTCAAGGATGTACTAGCTCACGCCGTTAAACTGGGCTTTACGCCGGTTTTATATGGTGACGCAGTCTTTGATTGCAACCTAGGTTTCACGATACTTTCAGGCGATCAGCTCGTATCTAAACTGGCTATTGAGTTGGACGCTAGAAGGATTATTGCCGGTGTTGACGTGGACGGCTTATATACGGCTGATCCAAAAGTTGATCCTAATGCACAATTTATTTCGCACATAACAGTCAATGAGTTAAAGAGTTTATTGAGCAGCGTTGGTGGCTCTAGGGTTATTGATGTGACTGGAGGAATGATGGGAAAGGTTTCTGAACTGTTAGATTCTGTTGAAAGAGGTGTTGAGGCGCTTATCGTAAATGCCTTAAAACCAAACAATATTTATAGAGCATTGAGGGGAGAAGAGGTTATTGGTACCAAAATCACTAGAAGGTAAGATGCGGATCAAACAAATAAAGAACAGAAAAGATGAGCATATAAGAATCTGTTTAGAGAAGGATGTTGAAGCAAAAAAGATAACCTCCGGTTTTGAGGATGTTTTTCTCATACATAAGGCGCTTCCTGAAATAAACCTCAGAGACGTAAAGACTGAAACCGTCTTTCTCAATCATAAGTTTTCGGCTCCAATAATAGTCGAAGGTATGACCGGTGGAACAAATAGAGCAATGAAAATAAACGCTGCAATTGCCCAGACAGTCGAGGATCTAGGTTTAGGAATGGGCGTTGGAAGCCAAAGAGCGGCACTCGAAAATCCAAGTCTGGTGAGAACATATAAGATCGTTAGAGATAAGGCGCCAAGCGCATTTATCATATCTAATGTTGGCGGGCCTCAGATAGCATTAGAATATGATGTTAAAAAGATTCGGTGGGCTGTTGAAATGATCGAGGCTGATGCTCTAGCAATACACTTAAATCCTCTTCAGGAAGCCGTTCAGCCTGAGGGCGAAACAGTATACGCTGGGATAATAGATAAGATAAGGAAAATAGTAGATGACTTAGATGTTCCTGTGATAGTTAAGGAGACTGGCGGCGGAATATCGGCCGAAGTCGCTAAAGATCTGGAGGAAGCCGGGGTTGCATGCATAGATATTGCTGGAGCTGGCGGAACAAGCTGGGCTGCTGTTGAGTATTATAGAGCCGTTAAGCGTTGCGATGCCATCGGTCGCGACTTAGGGTTAATGCTTTGGGATTGGGGTATACCAACAGTTGTAAGCTTAGTTGAGGTAGTTCAGTCAGTAAATCTGCCAATTATAGCATCCGGGGGCTTGAGGTCAGGTCTAGATATCGCTAAATCGATAGCTCTGGGGGCTTCGTTAGCAGGAATAGCCCGTCCAATTCTTATTTCAGCTTCCAAGAGTTATGAAGAAACCAGAAAAATTTTATGCACATTTATCAACCAGCTGAAGAACATCATGTTTTTAACAGGCGTAATCTCAATAGAACATCTCAGAGAAGTCCCACTAGTAATAGTGGGAAGAACAGCTGAGTGGCTTAAAACCAGGGGCTTCAGTCCTGAAGCGTACGCTAGGAGGCGAAGTGTATATGAGCCAAATAAGTATAGAGAAGGTTCTTGAAGAGAAGGCCAAGATAATCGACGTTTACATCGAAAAATATATACCTCGAGTTCTCTCTCAAGATTCTCTAATTTTCAGGATTATTCCGCCTAAATATCGTTTAGATCTTGAGGCGCTAAATAAAGCTATTAGTGAACCGATCTGGGATTTTCTTGATAGAGGCGGTAAACGTTGGCGTCCAGTCTTATTCCTCTTAATATATGAAGCATTAGGTGGAAACCCTATGGAAGTATTAGACTTTGCGATAATACCTGAGGTTATTCATAATGGCACCTTGATAGCCGACGATATAGAGGACTCATCTAATATGAGGCGAGGTAAACCGTCCACATATAAAATCTTTGGTGTTGACATAGCCGTGAATATTTCTCAAGCCATGTACTTTCTGCCATTAATTGTTCTAAGCGAAAAAGGTGATAGAATTCCACCTGATAAAGCTAGGAGACTATACGAGATATACGTGCATGAAATGATTAATTTAAGTTTTGGGCAGGCGATCGATATAGCGTGGCACAAAGGATTGATTCAAGCCGATAGATTGACTGAGGAGCACTATTTACAGATGTGTGCCTATAAGACTGGGACGCTCGCTAGAATGGCTGCTAAGATGGCTGCTGTTCTAGCTGGTATGGATAATGAATCCGCAGAGAAGATAGGGCGTTTTGCAGAATCAATAGGCATAGCATTCCAAATTCAGGATGACATACTGGACATTGTTGGTGTTGAGTTTGCTAAGGGAAAAGGTGGGCTGGGAATGGACATAACTGAGGGAAAGCTAACCTTGATGGTAATCTATGCACTCCAAAAAGCTGATCAAAGAGATAGAGAGGAGCTATTAAGAATACTTGGCATGCATACGAGAGATGAAAAACTAAAGAGGAGGGCTGTTGAAATATTAAAAAAATATAATGCAATTGAGCATGCAAAAGAAGTAGCCTCAAAAATTATTAGAGAAAGCTGGAGGACAGTTGACAGGCTGTTTCCAGAGTCTGATGCAAAAGAAAAGATTAAGATGTTAACGGAGTATCTTATCCAAAGGGAAATTTAGCATAAATTAAGGTTTTATAGAGCGGGGTTCTCAGATTGGGTAAATCTGTGAGAGATTTGGATGCCATTAAAGATGCCGTAAAAAGAATTGCGCTTCAAAACGCTGTACTACATGGCGGAAAAGCCCAGAGCAAACCAGTTCTAGGTAAACTATTAGGTGAGAGACCGGATTTAAAAAGTATCGCAAAGGAAATAGTAATCCTTGTGGATGAGATAGTTCAAGAAGTTAATAGCATGTCCTCTAGTGATCAGATAGAGACTTTAAAAGCCTTGTGGCCTGAAGTCTTCGGAAAGGAGAAGGAAAAAGGGAGAGCCGAGGAGAAAACCCTTCCTCCGTTACCAAACGTGGAGAAATATGGACGTGTTGTAACCCGCTTTGCGCCAAATCCAGACTGCGTTCTTCATCTAGGTTCAGCTAGAGCGATTGTATTATGTCATGAATATGCCAGAATGTACCGTGGACGCTTTATACTAAGATTCGAAGATACCGATCCAAGATTGAAGAAATCCTCCTTAACATTTATGGACTTAATTAGGAAGGATCTAGAGTGGCTTGGCTGTGTTCCGGATGAGGAGTATATCCAGAGCGATAGAATAGAGATTTACTATGAGTATGCTGAGAGGTTGCTTAGGGACGGTTACGCATATATTTGTACATGTAGACCCGATGATTTCCGAAAGAGGATAATGGCCAGTGAGCCGTGCGCATGCAGAAATCTAACACCGGAAGAGAATCTAAGCCGTTGGGAAGGCATGCTGAGCGGTTCGTATTCTGAGGGTGAAGCAGTGATGCGCATAAAAACTAATTTAAATCATCCTAACCCGGCTGTTAGGGATTGGCCTGCTTTTAGAGTAATAGACTCAAAGAGGTATCCGCATCCAAGAGTTGGTTCAAGGTATCGTGTCTGGCCCTTATATAACTTTGCGTGTGGAATAGATGATCACTTAATGGGTATAACGCATATTATACGCGGCAAGGAGCACTTGACGAATCAAGAGAGGCAGAAGTATTTATACAATTATCTTGGCTGGGAATATCCGGAGGCGATCCATTATGGGAGACTTAAAATCGAGGGCGCTTCACTCAGTAAATCCAAAATAGTGCGTGGAGTGAAGGAAGGTCTATATGTAGATTGGGATGACCCTAGACTAGCGACTTTCTTGGCATTGAAACGTAGGGGGATAAAGCCTGAGGCCATAAAGAGACTGATAATCGATATAGGGCCTAGATCGGCTGATATAACTGTAAGCTGGGATAACTTATACGCATATAATAGAAAAATTGTTGATCCAATAGCCGACAGATTCTTCTTCGTATGGGATCCAGTAAAACTTTTTGTCAAGAACCTTGAGAAAGAGTTTATAGTGCACATTCCGCTACACCCTGATTACCCAGAGAGGGGTATGCGCACATTCCATATTAAGCCAGTTAAAGGTGTAGCTAATTTTTTAATCTCTGGACGCGATGCCATCTCATTAAAGGCTGGAAACTTAATACGTTTAATGGAGTTATTCAATGTGAAAGTTGAGAGCGTCGATAAAAGCTTTGTTAACGCCTCATTTCACAGCGAACCATATGCTGAAGCGAAAAAGGTTGGAGCACAGTTAATTCATTGGCTTCCAGAAGGTGAGGGGTTATCTTGTAATGTTGTAATGCCAGATAACTCTAATGTAAGTGGTTTAGTTGAGCAATCTATTAGTAGCGTTTCAGTAGGCAAAATCGTTCAGTTTGAGCGTTTTGGTTTTGTTAGAATTGATAATAAGAGCGAGAGAATAACTGTCTTTTTTGCCCATAAATAATAAGATAAATACCAAAAAATTAATTAGTATTGTTCAAAAACTTATTTTATTTGCTAAAAAGGGGTTTGATATATTGAAGATAGCTTTGTGTGGTTATTTGGGTTCAGGATGTACCGAGATCGCCGAGATACTTGCCGGTAAATTTGGATTAGATATCATTAATACAAGCAAAATACTTACGATGATAAAAGATTTCGAAGCTATGAGTAGATCAGGCGAGGTTGATATAGACTTGGTCATAAGGGAAAAGCTTAATGAAGTCCTTAAAAGAGATAACATAATAGTCGAAGGTAGATCAGCGTTTTTCCTGCTAGATAGAAAAGACATAATAAAAATCTTTCTAAATGCTTCCCTAGAAGAAAGAATTAAACATGTTGCCAGTAGGAGAGGCATTCCATTAGATGAGGCACGTGAGGATGTTGAGAGAAGCGATAGAGATCGCAATAGCGTTCTCAAGAGATTCTTTAACAAAGACGAGATTGACCCCGCAGACTTTGACTTCTCAATAAGAACAAATGCGAAGACCTTCGCTAGGGTAGCCGATATAATTGCTGAAGTGATGAAAAATCTATCATCAGCACAGTAGATTTATGCATATAAACTTAGGCAATAGTCTTCTCTTCCATATTTTTAGGCTGCTTTAAAATGATCGTTAATATACCATATGGAAAAACAATAATTAACCTAGAAATTCCTAACGGAAACTTGCTAGCTGTTCTGCAGTCTGCTGAATTCGATAAATCATCTGATGAAGTTAAGATTGTTTGGGAAGCACTGAAGAAACCTATAAGGGGTAGACAATTAACGCAAGTAGCTTCTGGAAAGAAAAGCGTATGTGTGATAGTAAGCGATTACACGCGGGCAACACCAAACAGAATTCTTCTTCCACCGATTTTAAAAATACTTAAAGATGCCGGTCTAAAACTTGATGAAATAAAGATTTTAATAGCGTATGGTCTCCATAAGCCGATACCAAAAGATTCAATTGAGGAATTTCTAGGTAGAGAGATAACGGAAGAAATAGAGATTTTAAACCATAACGCTGAGGATGATCTTTTCTATATTGGTAAGACTTCGTTTGGAACAAAGTTTTCAGTTAATCGTTTAATCATTAACTCGGATCTTGTAATACTCACCGGATTAATTGAACCCCATTTCTTTGCAGGATATAGCGGTGGAAGAAAAGCAATTCTACCCGGCGTATCTAGTAAAGAATCTATCTTCAATAATCATAGTTTTAGGATGATTATGCATCCCCTCTCACGTTACGGTATTCTTGACGGTAATCCGATTCATGAGGATATGGTTGAGGCTGTAAAGATGGTGCCAAAGCCAATGTACCTTATTAATGTCGTTATTAACAAGAAACAAAAGATTGCTGGGGCCTTTACTGGCGATATCTTCGAGGCTCATTTGGAAGGAATTAAATTCTTAGATAAACACGTTAAGGTTAGAGCACCCTCAAAAGCCGATATTGTTATAACGAGTAACGGTGGTTATCCATTAGACAGGGATTTATATCAGGCTGTTAAGGGCATGGCTACTGGCGAATTAATCGTCAAAAAAGGCGGTGTAATAGTAATATTTGCTGAATGTATTGACGGCATAGGTATGGGGCACGAGGATTTTTATCAAATAATGGCTGAAGCGGAAAAACCTGAGGATGTCTTTGAGAGAATAATGCGTGAAGAACCAATCAGAGATCAATGGGAGGCACAGATACTCGCCAGGATACTGAAGAACGCAAGCGTCATTCTTGTGACGAAGAATATCAAGCATAGCGTTATCGAGGAAATGCACATGATCCCAGCCTCAAATCCAGAGGAGGCAATTGAGGAGGCTTATCGAATTTCAGGAAAAAATTCGAAGATAATAGCTATTCCCGAGGGCCCGTATGTTATACCTAAGATTGAAGCTTAAAATCGCGTTTGCTTTTAAATTGAACCGTAACATATATAGGGAGATTCTTTTAATTTTTAGGGGTAAAGGAATGAAACCGAAACATGTGTTGATGAGGTTGAGTGGTGGATATGCCAAAAGCGTTCTATGTTAAGTTTGAAGTTCCAAGTGAAGTGACGAATGCAGTGTATGAGGCAGTGCAGGTAGCCTCAAGGACAGGAAAAGTGAGAAGAGGAACAAATGAGACTACAAAGGCTGTGGAAAGAGGATTAGCAAAACTAGTCGTAATAGCGGAAGATGTTGATCCACCTGAGGTTGTAGCACATCTACCGTTACTCTGTGATGAACGAAAAATACCCTACGTGTATGTTCCAAGCAAGGCTAAGCTTGGTTCAGCATCTGGAATAGAGGTTTCAGCAGCATCGATATGCATAATTGAGCCTGGTGAAGCATCTGATCTCATAACGGAAATTATAAGTCGAGTCCAGAAAATTAGGGGAGGCTAAAACCCCTTGAGCCGAAAGGAGAGAAGGGAATCAGAGGGAATAAGAGAATCAAGTGAAGAGGTTCCAACACCTGCTGAGGTTATTCAAATAATAGGACGGACTGGCGTAACTGGCGAGATAGAACAGGTAAGGGTTCGCGTACTAGAGGGCCCAGATAAAGGCCGAATAATAACAAGGAACGTTAAAGGTCCTGTAAGACTGGGCGACATATTAATGCTAAGGGAGACGGAGAGGGAAGCTAGAAAAATAAAGTGAGATTTACGATAGCTCTCGTAACGGACGCTTTAAAGTAAGGGAGAGATGAATAAATGCCCAAACCTAGAAGATGTTCATTTTGCGGATACGAATTCAATCCTGGAACAGGAATAATGTACGTAAATAACGATGGAACAATATTATGGTTCTGTTCGAGTAAATGCCGGAAAAATTATCTGGTTTTAGGGCGGGATCCCCGTAAACTAAAGTGGACAGCATACTATGGGCAGGAGGAGAGAGCAGGAAGAGAAATGGCCTCAACGGCTAAATCCTAGATTCCCACTAGAAAAACGGTGGTACAAATATTGTTATAACCGTTAAAGGTTCGATAACATTAACAAGACTGTGCTTTATGCCTTTCGGGACGTAAGTTAACGTTCCCTCAACTATTTCTTTTTCCCCTAATCCCTCGATGAACATTATGGCTCTGCCTCTAATACAGTATTCTATTTGGTCGCTTTCAGTATGCGCATGAATTTCTATTCTCTCGCCTCTGTTAAGCGTGCTTAATCTGACGCTGGCTGTAGGCGCGTCTTTTCTGGATAGGAGAATTTTTGTTGGAAAGGCCGAGCTGCTACTAAAGGCTATGTCCCGCTCATATCTGATTATCGGTTTCATCACGCATTCACCAAACACAATTTATTTCCAGTGATTATTAAAGGTTTTATTTTCATTACTTTTAGATAGCGTCTGCCATTTATATCGAGCTTCTCTCATACTAATTTTTAGACGCAGCAAGTTGGTGAAGAATATGAGAAGATATGCTTGTTTAGTGTTAATAGCGCTTTTAACCCTGCCATACTATTCGATTGAAAGATTGTTTACAACGCAGCTAACAGTTACCATAAAGAGTACAAGCATAACAAGAATTGTTCCGATAACAATTAAGGTGATACTTATAGGCCCATACTTTGTTCCCGAAATCATTGATCCGACGATGCTTGAAGCTCTTCTTCCAAGAGAGAAGAGCGGCAGAATCCTTATGGATGAGAATAACACTGGGGTAGTGTATAAATTCAATTATGAATTTGTTTTCGCTTCCCAATCATTTAGGACTAAGCTCATAAAATTCCTTATGTCTATAGAGGAGGAGAGGGAGCTAGAGAATCCGTGGTTCTACACTTTTGCATTTGAAGAAGAATGGTTTGTATCAAAACCTACGAGGGTTATGGCTTCAATTTACGACGCTAGGGTCGTTGAGAGATGGTTGATTAAAAATCTAGGCGATCTTGGGGGCTTACCTGAAAATGGGTACACGTTTATAATTGCGGATCTTAGAGATTTGCCCTCAATATCATACGAGGAGATCCGAGCGTTTTTAGAGGCGAGGACTCTTGGAATTACCCCGCCGAGAGTTAAGACCCATTACTATAGGGTAGATTATATGGATTCTGATAGGGGCTATAAACTGAGATTTAGGGAGTTCGCCGTAGGATGGGGTGGTTCGGAGCGATTATGGTTTATTGACTTGAGTGCCGGTCCAACGTTTGTCTCAATGTGGTATGATCTCCCGATACAAGTCATTATGAGGGATCAATCCATTAATCCCTATACAAATAGCGGGGCCTCATGGTTAACTGAGCTTTTAGCAGATCACGTGTGGGAATTCATTTATAATCTAGCTACTCCAGACTTCGTCTATGATCCCCCGTGGAGTGAGAAATTTATAGTTAATATTGTGATCGTAGACTGTAGAGATGAACTTGAGAAATCAGTAGTTCCTGTAAAGTCGACTGTAAATCTCACATTAATACGGGAAGTTGTAAGCAGTCTTCTGCCATTTTCAGAAGTCAAAGTGGAAATTATATTCTTAAACATCACAAGTCTCCCTGACCTATGCACATTAATCGATAAGTACTCCGGGAATCTTGATTCATGGATTCATAAGTACCTATTTTTATCTTCGATGAACATATCTTACGTGGATGCCCAACCAGTATACGAATATCTCAGGTATAACCTCAATTTGCTCCTGCCCAATGTAACTGAAAGCGAAGGTGAGTATGCGATACCTATAATAGCTTTTGCCTTTAGCCAAGATAAGCATTTTATGTTTAAGTACAAATGGTTAATCACAAGGTTAAGCCCCGAGACAAGCGCAATATGGGGCGTCTCATTTAGGGAATTCGCGTTAATAGGGTTAAGCCAGAAGGATTTCCTCTACGGGGAATACGTGGAACCTAAGCAGGAAGGTAAAGGATTCGGCTTTACTCAAGTGATTATACATGAAGTTGGACATATGCTTGGATTAGCTCATCCGCATACATATGGCGATTTAGGGAATTTTGTATCCTCAGCTATGAGTTACTTCTCTTACGAGTATGGATTCAGTATCTTCGATAAGGATGCGCTGGCTAGGGTACATGCGGACAAATTACTTATGAAAGCTTATAAAGAAATTATGGAAGTCAGAGAGAAGTTACCTCTAAAGTTCGGTCTAGAAGAGATTAAAGAAATAAAGGATCTAATGAATAATACCGAAAAATTACTTAGTGAGGCTGACTACGAATACCTAAGAATGAATTACGTGGACGCCTGGAAAATAGCTTTAGAAGCATATAGAATGGCTCATGAAATATTGGAAATTGTGAACGCTCTTCCATCTATACCTGAAGATGTTATGGCGGAGATTGAAGAGAAAGATTTAGAAATTGCACGCTTAAACAAAAACTACTCGATGTTAAAAACTAGATATGAAGAGTTAATGAACAATTACTCTAAACTTTCCTTAGAATACGAGGGTTTATCATTAAAGCATGAGATGTATTTTAACGAACTACAATTCTTTAAGAGCTTAGCTATCTTTCTTGCTATAACCAACATTTTAACTGCAATTATTATAATATATTTTATGAAAAGAAAGAGGAAAATCCCCTAAATGTTTCTACTGCTTTAAAATAATGTAGGAGTTTTGAGCGAGACAAGACAACGATACCCTACACATTTAAACCGAAAAAGAGATAAATGGAGACTACTAATCTGTTTCGCTTAGCGTGAGGTTCTCGGATATGATAGACCTCAATTTGATTAGAAGATATAAAATTGTTAGAGTTGCTGATATTGTGGACGCGCTAGACCGCTTCGGCTTTCACGAAAGAACACTAATCTCACGCAAGATTAGACCACTTTATTCTGGCATAAAGATCGCGGGGTTCGCTTTAACGGTTCAGACTAGAAGGGTCCAGGAAGAGATTCCTACGATGAATTCAGAGGAGTATGATAGATATGCTGAAGAATGGTATAAAACTAGGGCTAATTACGACCATTTCATGAAGCTTGCGGGACCAGGAGTAGTAATAGCCATCAATTCAGATGGATGCTTGGATGTTGGCTTCTGGGGATCAATGGTGGCGCTGGTTGCTAAGGCTAAGGGTGTTGAGGGGGTTATCTTAGATGGGGGCTGTAGAGATATTTCGGAGATTCGATGTATAAAGTTTCCAGTTTTCTGTAGAACCCGAGGTAGAACAGAAGTTGTTGGCAGGCTTGAGATTAAACCGGAAAACGTGAACGTTTCCACTTCAATAGGTGGTGTAACAGTGAATCCGGGTGATATAATTGTTGGTGACGATGACGGTGTGGTCGTTGTTCCAAGAAAGATAGCTCCTCAAGTGCTTGAAAGGGCGGAGAAGCAAATGGCGTTAGATAGGGCATCCCAAAAATCTTATTTAGATGCACTTGGATTAACTCTCCCCTAAACTTAAATATTAAGATGGAGGTTCCGTCACATGGGGTTTGAGAATGTTGTTCAAATAGGCATAATTGTTAGCGATATTGAGAAAGCTCGGAACTCATGGGCTAAGTTACTCGGCTTAGAACCGCAGCCAATAATTGAAACCGATGATTGGGAATTGACACGCATGACTTTCAGGGGTAAACCATCACCGGGAAGAGCTAAGTTAACATTTTTTAAGTTGGAGAACATAGTTATAGAGTTAATCCAACCAATAGATGGGCCGACTACATGGTGGGACTTTCTCGATAAGCATGGTAATGGAATCCATCACATAGCTTTTGTAACCAAGAACGTTAATGAATCCATTAAAATCCTTTCAGAGCTAGGCGCCGTCGAAGAGCAGAAGGGTCTCTTTAGAGGTGGCGGATACATTTACTTGGATGCTAGAAAAAGTTTAGGAACAATACTGGAACTTTTGTACTACGAGCAGTAAACTTCATCTGGAGGATCTGCTTTATGGAATATTTTGTTGCTAATAAAATAGGAAGGATCTTCCTATTAAGGCTTGATCCTGGAGACTACGTTTTAGAGAGCATAAATGAAATGGTGAAGAGAGAAGGGATAAAGGATGCTATTGTATTCTCGGCTATCGGGACTCTGGATCAATGCGTTTTACATATGGTATCGACGACTGGTTATCCACCTAAAGAGTTCTATAGACGCTGGAAGGATACTCCTCTGGAGTTAGCATCAATAATGGGAATAATAGCTGATGGTAAACCACACTTACACGCCATTGTATCAGATCAAGAGTTCGCTTATGCAGGACACTTAGAAGAAGGCTGCAGAACATTATATTTGGCCGAGATAGCGATTATAGAAATAATGGACGCGAATTTAACGAGGGTTCCCGATAAAAATAACATTCTGAGATTAAAGAGTCAAAATAAAACCTGAGAATCAATTGCTGAATCAGAAAAATGTTCAGTCATCATCTTGGCTTGCATATAATCTCTTTAATCTTCCTCCTTTCCTCTTTCTTTCCGAAAATAGTCTCTAACTCAAGAAAGTCCTCACTTCTTATAGACTCGATCACTATTGCAGTGTCCACTCCTCCTCCCTCCTTGTATCCAAGAATACCAGTTCCCCCGACAGCAATAACTTCCTCTCCGGGCTTAATGAAGCCAGCATCCGTCGCAATCAACGTAATCTCAACACAAACTTTAAATCCCTCACAGAGTCTACGCAGCGTATCCTGCACCATCTCCGGAAACTTGTAATTAACATCTGAAGCATAACAGAAATTATGTCCCATCATCATCAATCTCTTCCGTAAATCTTCTGGGAAACCAGGGAAAGGCGAACCTGGAGAACCCTTTAAACTTATAACAGTTAGCTTAATTTCTGTATCCTTAAAGATTTCTAGGGCTCTCTCTGCTGAAAAACCTGTTACTGAGGCTAAAATCACGTTCTTTATACCCTTCTTCCTTGCTTTTTCCTTGACTAAACTTAGAGTGGCGTCCGTATTTTGTTTTCCACCAGATTCAAAATAAACGATCTTCTCTATAATCAATGTTGAGTGCCCTCCTTAATAATTGAAATTTTTGTTTCTAAGGAAGTATTTAAGCGCTATTATATTCACAAGATTATTGAAAGCAATCTTTTTATTAACAGATGATTCTAAGGGTATTCGGCGTTCCATATGGATTATGCCGTGAGCGTTGCAAGTTTAACTAAAGTTTATAATGGCAACGTCAGAGCTTTAGATGGCGTTAACCTAAAGGTTGAGTCTGGCAAAATTTTTGCGCTTTTAGGACCTAATGGTGCGGGTAAAACAACTCTAATTAGGATTCTGACGACGCAAATTAAACCAACTTCTGGCGAGGCCTATGTATTCGGTTTGAACGTTGTTCGAGAAGGCGCTAAGGTTAGACAACTTATAAGCTATGTTCCTCAGGAAATGAGCGTCTGGACTGATATAAGTGGATATGAGAACCTCCTAATATACGCTAAGATCTACGGGATTCCACCGCATATGAGAGATAAGATTATCTGGGATGCCCTAGAAAATATGGGCCTGAGCGAGTTCGCAAATAACCTTGTTAGAACATATTCAGGTGGAATGATTAGGAGACTTGAGTGCGCATGCGCTTTGCTAACTAAGCCGAAAATCCTATTCTTGGATGAGCCTACAATAGGCTTAGATCCATCTGCAAGAAAAGCTGTTTGGGAGAGACTTACGGCGTTCAAAAAAGAATACAATGCAACAATTTTCTTTAATACGCATTACATGGACGAGGCTGACTCCTACTCGGATGAGATAGCCATAATAAATAGGGGGAAGATAGTGGCCCATGGAACAGCTGAAGTTCTCAAGCATTCACTTAAAGGTGAGATAATATCCCTTGAAGTGGAAAAGGGGCTTTCACAGGGAGCAGTAGAAATAATTAAAAAGTTAAGTTCAGTACGCGATTTAATTATAAACGAACAAGAGATAAACGTCATAGTTCAAGATGCCGAATTAGCACTGCCAAAAATCATGGACATTTTAACATCTAGCGGTGTCCTGATTAGAAAGGCTTCTATAACTAAGCCAACTCTTGATGATGTCTTCTTGAAATATGCTGGTGTAAGACTTGAACCATCTTCTGGTAGAATTAGCGAGGTTAGGCAGATTAGGAGCATGATCAGGAGGGGTTAGTGTTGGATGGATTCATGAGAAATATGCTTGCAATGATGGAGCTTGAGATGAGAAGACTTAGGCATGATAGAACAGAACTGTATTCTAGGGCTGTCCAGCCTATTCTTTGGATATCTATTTTTGGACCAATAATGGGAAGCGTTAGAGCCATACCAACGGGTGGAATACCATATACTGACTATATAACTCCCGGCGCACTCATTCAGTCGACAACCTTCATTTCAATATTTTATGGTTTAACAATCGTTTGGGAAAGGGAGTCTGGCATACTAAAGAAACTTCTTGTTGCTCCAGCTTCAAGATATTCTATTGTTATAGGGAGGGCTCTGGCATCCGGCGTTAGAGCCATTTTCCAAGCTCTGATAATAATTCCAGTAGCCCTAATAATAGGAGTAAGATTTGTGCCAAATATATTAAATTTTATTCTGGCCTTGCTAGTTATATTCCTCTCCTCTGGAGGATTTGCTGCAACCTCGATTCTTGTCGCGTCATTCATGAAGACTAGAGAAAGGTTTATGGGAATAGGGCAAGCATTAACAATGCCCCTCTTCTTTGCAAGTAATGCTCTATACCCCGTCGCAATAATGCCTGAAATAATGCAGTGGATAGCTCGTTTTAACCCTATGAGCTACGTTGTGGATGCTGTAAGATCGCTAATAATCATCGGAGATCTATCAAATCTCCCAATGGATTTAGCCGCTATAGCATTATTTGATGCAATAATGTTTACTATCGCTTCAATAAACTTTAGGAGAGTAATCGAATGACCTCAAATAATGTTTTTCTTGGCTTAAATATGAGTTGAGAGAATTTTTGAAAATAACCTTACCTTATTAGACATTCCTAATATTTTCTATACTTTTCTACAGCACATATTAACGCTTTAATATTCTCTATAGGTGTCTCCCTCGCCAAACCCATCACTGTTCCAGGCGCTAATATAAAACCTCCCTCCGGCATAACCTCCCTCAAAAGATCTCTAATATATTCGTCTATCTTTTCTGGCATACCACCTATTAATAGCGAAACGGGTATTCCACCCATAATACAAGTGTGCCCCTTAAGTATGCTCTTTGCTTTTCTTACATGTCTTCTCGAAATACGCGATTCCCCATCCCTTTGGGAGATCCAATATTGTCTCTAGGTGTGCATCGTGATGCCCCTCAAAGAAAACAAAGGATTTTATCCCTTGATTAAAAAGTTCAATTATTATCTTCTTAAGGTAGTTCCAGTAGAATTCAGCGTAAAGTTTAGGCGAAAGATATTCATTAAGATGTAGTGGAATGAATGCCAGATTTGCGCCAAGTGGCTTAAGCGCTAATGCCACCTTAACTATAGGCTCTATAAGCGCCTCACATGCGCACTTAACATCATCTGGATGCCTTCTTACATCCAAAAGCACGCCAGTTGGGTATCTCAGGAAATCACCTATAAAGTCCAAAGGCGTATAAGCGAAAGTCATCATTAGACTCGGGTAGCCGAGCTTAGCGAGATCTAGGCCTAAAGTCTGCATGAATGTGTTATATTTGTTAGTCTCTAGTCCTAGCATCGTTAATGCCGCTAATGATTTGGCTGATCCGGGCTTCTCGAGGTTTGTGCATGCTCTTGGGAGTATTGTTTCTGCAATAAACTTCACTGGGTCATCTGCAAGATTAGCGTATTAATCGGGCTCCATGAATTTTCCCCTAATGAACTGGGCGAAGGCATCTTCCGGCAGCTTCCTACCATAGAGTAATTATAAGAGCCATAAAAAGCCAAGGATACCATTAAACTTATGAAGATCGAGGATTCAGATGATGTTTTCTAGGGTGATTTAGACTTTATTCCTCTTCTTGTGCGGCTGACCGAAGAAATTAAATGAAATATTAATGATGCCTCCCACTTTTTCTACACGTTCTCTATCCAGTATGAACCTCTATCAGTTACTTCCTTCTTCCATATTGGAACTTCATGCTTAAGTCTCTCGATTAATTCAATTAATGATTTGAAGCCTTCCTCTCTATGCTTAGTCGCTATTAAGGCGTATATCGTATCCTCACCAGCTTGTGCTGAGCCGACTTTATGCTCAACTATAGCGTCAATGATACCATACTTGCTTTTTAAATCGATAATTATATCTTCTAGAGTTTTAGTGGCCACTTCTTCGTAAGCCTCATACTCAAGCCTTAAGACTTTTTCTCTGTTCTTACTAATACCTCTAACAACACCAACAAAGATCGTTATAGCGCCTATTTCATTGGATGCTCCCTTAATTTCATTCAGTAGATTGTTCAAGTCTTCAAGTTTCTCTGAGATCTTAATCTTCATTTAGCCGCCCCCGACAGGTGGGAGAATAGCTATTTCATCGCCATCCTTCAGCCTATATGTCGCCTCTGGGCTTCTGCCACCAACCAGTATAAAATAATTCTTGAGCATAGGTGTTCCATCCCTACTTACGGCAACATCACCTCTAATGGTTACAAAAATGGATTCCTTCCACTCATCAGCAGCATCACTATGTCTACTAGGTATATATTTAAGAAGAAGATCTGCTAGTGTAGCATCGTCAACTTCATATTCCTCCTCCCTAACGCCCAGTAGTTCACGTAATCTCCCAAAATACCTGACTTTAACTTTAACCATGTACGCCACCACTTTAAGGCATGAAGCTATGTAAGTAACATTTCATTATTAAAACAGAGATTATCGAAAGGATTTAATTCTTTCTGTCTACCCACGGAATAAGGTGTCTCTTTACACTTTAGGAGGGAGGTTGAGATTAGCTTAAATTCTCTTTACTTCTGTAAAGCCTCTTCTCATAAGGGTTTTTACCTCTATACTTTCGCGCGCGTCTCAACCGCTCTATATTCTTTAAGCGGGCTTGAAGAATTGCTATCTTGCTTTTTGAGATTCCGCGAGGTTTTTTTAGGTGAACCTTGACTTTTACGGCTAAGGACTTAAATTTTGGAGATGCTGATTTATATTTATCGTGCTTATGCGAAACCTTGAGTTCATTAGCTGGTTGATTTCCATCTTTAATAAATGTTACAGTTTTCTCCTTAAGGTTAACTTCGCTTACTCTCCATCCAACAGTTAACCATGTCTCTGAGGGAGAACGACCCCTAACATTACTCCACCAATCTTTCCGCTCATACGCTGATTTTGGCAGCTTTTCTCCAATACTCCCCTCGATTTCTGCAAAGGAGAATGTAATTTTATTTTGAAACTTGGCCTTTCTGGCGAGTAGCATACTAAGATAGGCATATTTATTTCTAGGCGACCGTGGAAAAATTCTCTTAACGGCGCATTTCAAGCATATTATCTTACCGTTTTCTAAGGTTACGCAGTTTCCGCAATATAGCATCCCACAATTATAGCATCTATATAAAGTGCTTCTCGGATATGTTTCTTCACAGAGTGCACAAACATTTCCAACCTGGAAGACTCTTCGACGAGCCAAAATATTCTTCCCAACCTGATAATACATAAACTTAATTAAAATACTTTTGCTTACATTTTTTCGGAGGAAAAAACCTATGAAGAGTACGCCAATAGGTATTGCACTAATTAATGATGAGCGAGAGCATGTTTGGAGGGCCAATAGAGAGGAGTGCATGGAGGTAGTTAATAAATGGGCTGAGATTATTAAGAGAGGCGTCAAAAGTGTTGATGGCACCTCACCTGAGGTTATCGTTGGTTCAGATACAATAACGTCAGTGAGAGTTGCTCAAAAAGTTGGCGAAGAGCTGGCCAGAGCAAACTGTAAACAGATAATACTATGCTTCTATGTCTGGGACTTTCCATTCCTGGTTTGGCCATTTGTTAACAGCGTTGGCAGAAATAAACCAATACTCTGTTTATCAAATAACAGCGGCAAATATCCCGGAAATGTTGGGCTACTCGCTACGGATGGAGCCTTGAGGCAAGTTGGGATAAGAACGCATAGAATAGTTGGGGACATGAATGATCCTGAGGTTCAATCTAAGGTCATTGACTGGGTTAGGGCTGCCCAAGCATACACAACCATTCAGAACGAGGTTTACGGAATGTACGGCGGCCATTCAATGGGTATGGAAACCGGATACTTTCACCTTGTTCCAATTATAAAGACATTTGGCGTAACTGTTCGCCAAATAGATCAGCTTTTCCTAGTCGAAAAGATGAAAGAAGTTAACGAAAGAGAAGTTGAAAAAGCGATGAAATGGTTCACCGAGTTGCTGGGTGATAGAATAAGGTACGATGGAAAGATGCTGACGCCTGAGACTCTTAAAAGGCAGATACGTCTATACATGGCAATGAGGATGGTTAATGAAGAAAAAGGGTTTGACTTTTGCGGTCTGAAAGGACAACGCGAGCTATCTGAATACGTCTGCATAGGCGACGTCGCCGAAATGCTTATGAATGATCCATATGATTGGAATGGGCCTAAAGAGCCAACTGTCTGTGCAACAGAAGCTGATTCGCTTGCAGCTGTAACAATGCAGCTTCTCAAGTACATTAGCGGAGGCCTACCAGTTCTATTTATGGATGTTCGACTCTACCATCCTGATAAGGATTTATGGGATTTCTGTAATTCAGGCAACCATGCCAGCTGGTATGCCTCAAGAAGTATGGATCCGAAAGAAAACCTTAGGAAGGTAACATTTCACCCAGCCCTAGAATACTACTTTAAGGCTGGAGGAGCATCAGTTGAATTCGATGCTGCGCCGGGACCTATAACATTTGCTCGTTTAGGATTGTGGGATGATAAACTCTACATGGTTATTGTGCGAGGTGAAGCCCTTGAATTGCCGCCTGAGGAGCGTAAAGCGATAAACGAGCAGACAAATCCAACATGGCCCCACGTGCATGCTAGGCTACACTGCAGCTTCAACGAGTTCATCGAAGTTTTTCCATGCAATCATATACTCGGAGTTGCAGGAAACCACGTCAGAGCGCTTAAATACCTATGCGAGATAGCCGGCATAGAGCCCATAATACTCGGTCCGGAAGCGCAAAAATACGCCGAACCAATATGGAAACGTGTACCTTAATATAAGACAGGAAAAATTCCCTACCTTTTATTTTTTTAAAAAATTATGAGAATTTAAAGTATTGGCGTGAATGCAACCTATTTGATCCGTGAAATTTTAATGGCGTTTACCGGACATTTTTCGAGACATAATCCGCATGCGTCGCATTTCTCTCCGTTTATTAATGCCTTTCCATCTTTAATAGTAATTGCATCATAGAAGCAGCTAACTAGGCATTCGCCACAGCCAATGCACTTATTCTTATCCGCTAATACAGTAACCCAATTGGGCGCCCGCTCTACATCTCTAGTTCTAATTATATTCTTTAGGGCTATACCTTTAAAGTCTTTTATCGATTCGTAGCCTTTTCTCTCCATCCAATCAATGATTCCTCTCATCCATTCCCTCACAACGTTGTAGCCACGCATTATTACGGCGGTAGCACTCTGAACTGTTGTTGCCCCAACCATGATATAGCGTATTATATCCTCCCAATCCCAGACGCCTAAAACAGCACTTATTGGAATCCTAACGCATAAAGCAACTTCAGATACACCCTTAAGCCCGTAGCCAAGAAGATATGGGCCGCCATAACCCCCTATTGAACCCCATCCAACTGGGCGAGCTGTCTCTATGTCTATCATTATTCCAGAGAGCCTGCCCTGAACTGTTATGGCGTTAGCTCCCGCCTGCTCCGCCTTCCTAGCTATATCCGCTAGACTAGGCGTTTGAGGTGTAACTTTAACGCTGAATGGAGTTGCTAACTTCCTCCTAACTAAGCTTACTATTTCTGCGGTTATATTTACTGCTCCGGCGCCTGTCTGTAATCCTGAGTCGGCAGCGTAGGGGCATGAAATATTTAATTCACACAAGTCAGCATTTGTTCCGTTTATTACGTCACAGAGTTCTTCCCATTCTTCAGTATTGCCTCCCATAATACTTGCTATTACAACACCTTTATCGCCCACGAGTTTTTTAGCAAGGTTTATGTCGTTTGCGTACTCTTCGTAGTTGAAGGGAGAGTTATCTTCAAGTGAGAAAAGGGTAAAGTTCCTCGTCTTATATTTAGGGTAAGCTGGATAATCTTTCCATCCGAAGAGCATAAATCTAGGTCTAGGATAACGCCTACCAAAGGAAGAGCTGTTCCCACAAAGAGTCTTTGCAACCACTCCTCCAAAACCGGCATCAATAGCCTTCTTCATGCTTTTAGCGTCTTTTGTTGGTGTTGATGACGCGACAATAAATGGGTTATTAAATGTTATTCCAGCAAACTCAATGGATAGGTCTACCATAAAAATACCTCAAAGAGTGATTAATCATTAGCATTAGTAACAGAGAATGTTTATGATTTAAAATTTTTGATAATCTTTAAAATAATTCTCTCTATTTCCTTAGCGAAATCGGTTTTCAGGAGATCCCTTACGCTTCCAAGAGCATTCTCAAGATTTTTATCAAAATATATTTCGCCGAGAAAGTTTTCGCCTAATGCCTCAACTTCACGCTTGATATACTCTGAGTCATCGAGCTTCATGTTTTCTATAACTCCAACCACTGGAAGCATTAAGTCCCTAATTAGGAGTAATAGTTTTCTTACAGTCTCAAAAGCCATCTTTGAAGATGTGGTTACTATCAGAAAATTGGCCCTCTTAATGCACTTCAGTACATCGAGCATTAGGTCGCTTATGCCAGGTGGCATGTCAATTATCAAAAAGTCTAGGTTATTCCAGCGTGTGATGGTGAGTATTTCTATAAAGGCATTAGAAAGGTCTCTTCCTCTCAATGGCGATATTTGATCACCCAAGTAGAAGACTAATGACATGTATTTTATACCATAAACCTCAGGTGGAATTAAACCTTTATCCTCAATCGGCTGTAGATTTCTCACGCCAAGAACAATATGCGTTGTCGGGCTTGTGAAGTCTAAATCCAGAAGCCCCACTTCAAAGCCTTTGCGCGAAAGAATTAAAGCCAATGTAGACGCTATAATGCTCTTCCCAACACCACCCTTACCGCTTGAAACAACTATTATTCTATCTATGCCGCTTAACCTCTCCTCTATAATGCTTAATCTTGGATCAAGCATGCGCTATTTTACGCCCCTTACGCTTGCAACCCAAACTCCTCTTCCACTCAAAATCTCGAAGTCCGGGCTACCGCATTTTGGGCATCTAACGTACGCGTAAGCTACTTCTGGAACAAAGTGAATTGACTCTTTAACATTATTAGCGACCTCTACCTCCCTAAAAAACCATTTGTGACCGCAAACCCTACACTTAAAACTTGCCTTAACGGTTCTCATAACGAACTTTGTGTTAGCAAGCTTTCCTGATCTAATTTGTGAGAGGGCGAAACTTAAAATCTCCCTGTCAACCTGTTGTAGCTCACCAATTCTTAACCGTACTTCCCTAACTTCCTTTATACTTTCTTTCTCAGCAATCTGGGAAACAGCCGAAATTATGGCTTCAGCCAGAGCCCACTCATGCATAGGAAAGTTTAGATTGAACCATAAATTTAAAAGTATCTGTATAAGCGTTTAACTGGTCCTAGCCTTGGATGTGAATGCTATGGAAAATGGAAACGAGTATGTAACTATGCTACATGGAGCTGGCGGCTCCGTAATGCATGACTTCATTAAAAAATATGTTCTAAGGTTTTTCGGTGATCTAGCAGATAGTGACCTTGAAGTTCCGCTTAAAGCCCTTGATGATGCCGCCGTGGTTGGTGATATCGTTTTAAAAAGTGACTCGCATGTTGTTAAACCGCTGTTCTTTCCAGGCGGAGATATTGGTCGATTAGCGGTTTCCGGAACAGTTAATGACATTGCTGTTTTAGGAGCTAAGCCAACAGCCCTTACATGCGGACTAATACTGGAGGAAGGTTTATCGCTGATGGAATTAGAACGCATACTCAATAGCATCCGCGAGACATGCTTGGAGGCAAATGTGGCAATAGTTACTGGTGACACAAAAGTTATTGAAAAGGGGGGTCTAGGAGGATGCGTAATAAACACCTCTGGGATAGGGGTAAGAACCGAGGCTCTGGAAAACAATATTAGCATAGTAAGGAAGTATAGAAAGGACTTTAGGAGCCGGTGGTTGCTTGACTCAAATTTGAGGGCGGGCGACAAAATAATTCTCTCAGGAACAATTGGCGACCATGGCATAGCTGTTTTATCCGCCCAGGAAGGACTAAGCTTTGGTGGGGAGATAAAATCTGATGTTAAACCACTAAATCGGATGATTCAAGAATTGCTTGGTGAAGTTGGTGGTGTGGTAGCCATGAAGGATCCAACACGTGGTGGGCTGGCTGATGCATTAAACGAGTTTAGTGAGAAGTCTAAGAGTGGCATACTAATTTACGAGGATAAGATACCAATTAAGAAGTCAGTTAGAGCAGCATGTGAAATGCTTGGGTTGGACCCCCTTGAGATAGGGAATGAAGGCAAAGTTGTCATGGGCGTATTGATGGAGAGAGCTGAAGAAATTCTGGATTTCCTTAGGGGGACAAGCGAGGGAAGAGAAGCAGAAATAATAGGTGAAGTTACAAACGATTTTATAGGGGTTGCTATGCAAACCACTATAGGCGGCAGAAGGATTATTCCAAGGCCACTGGGTGATCCGATCCCAAGAATATGCTAGCTAAGCGTTAAGCTACGTTTCATGCCAAGCCTTTCTTATTGCTTTAGGCCTTAGGTCTGTTATACCTCTCAAAGCATCTAACAATATTTCCGTTTTAGCGAGCTTAGGCTCTGGGAGATTGTTGCCATAGTTATCATAGCCTACGTAAACGATTTTAGGCGATATGTTATATATCCAATCAATAAACTCCTCATCGAAATCTAAAATCGGTTCGATAACTATAGCCTTCCACTTCCAATCGAGCCTAACCATAGCCTCATATCTCTCCTTAGGCGTTGGCGCTTTAGTCAATTTATAGTCCCTGTTCGTTTCTAGAGTTACACCGAGCACAACATTGTTACTGAATTCATCCTTAAACTCAAGATACCTCTTAGGGTTCTTGGTTAAAAAGAGGAATTTTGATCCAAGATTCGATCTAACAACTCTTAAAACTTTATCAATCCATTCCTCAGGAACCCAGTCCCCCCACATGTCACCCATATCTGAAACAAAGATAAATCTTCCATTCGGGATTCTTTGTTTAAGTCTCCATTCAGCAAGGGTTGGATTAAAAACGTGAGTTTTATAAGGCTCGACACCCATTGATGCAAGCCTTTTAGCGTAATTCCTAGCCCAGCAATAAGAGCACATGTGAAGGCAACCGGTTATAGGGTTCCATGAATTAGTTATTTCTCCAAGTTCAATATGCATGTTTTTCACTCAAACTTAAATCTTCGAATTAAAATATTTCACTAAGTTCCTCTTTAATCTGACGATTTTACATTAAACCAGGTCGATTCTTGCTTTCCAACGTGCTTTTGAGAAAGATTTTTGGAGCGTTATTTGCCGTAAAAATGGAAACCTATGAAGCATATTAATCTTTACTTGTCATTGCCCATATTCGGCATGTTCCTTCTATGCCAACCATGCATGAACCTATGGGCCTTTGGGGTGTGCAAGCCTTCATGAATAGTGGGCATTCTGTCGGCTTGATTTTACCGATTATGATGAGGTGGCATTGGCATCCAGGTGGAATATCCCTGCCCTGCTTAATCCTAACATTATATTTTTCATGCGCATCATGCTCCAGAAATTCTTCTTTGAGCGCTAATAATGAGCTTGGTATTCTACCAAGTCCTCGCCATTCTCCATCAGTGATCTTAAATGCCCTGTTAATTCGCTCTTTAGCCTTAATATTTCCCTCCCATGTTACAGCCCGCTTATACTCATTCTCTAATATTGCTGTGCCTCTATTGATCTGCTTGAGAGCCATGTATACTGCGAGGAGGACATCTATGGGCTCGAAGCCGGCTACAATAGTTGGCATGCGGTAAGCTCTCGGGAAAATCTCGTAGGGTTCTAGGCCTATAATCGTGCTGACATGACCAGGAGCGATAAATGCGTCTATTTGTAGGTCACCTATGCCGAGCATGAGCTCCATTGCTGGCGGAATAAGCCTATGTGAGACTAGAAAAGTTAGGTTTTTAGGGGGCCTCCTCAATATTTCTATAGCCGTTGAGGGAGCTGTCGTCTCAAAACCTATCGCAAAGAAAACAAACTCCCTACTCGGCTCCCTTTCAGCCATCTTGACAGCGTCCATAACGCTGTATACTACCCGAACATCGGCTCCTCTAGCCTTTGCATCTAAAGGCGACATCTTCGAGCCGGGAACGCGAATGACATCGCCAAAACATGTAAGTGAGACACCTCTGAGCGCTATCTCAATGGCCTCATCAACTTCAGCTGCTGGCACAACACAAACTGGGCAACCTGGCCCAGCTATAACTTCAACGTTTCTTGGGAGCAAGCTCCTTATTCCATAATGTGAAATCGTCCATTCATGCGTTCCACAAATATGACATATCTTTACAATATCCCTTTTAGGCGCAACTTCATGGATTTTTTCGATGATTCTTTTAGCAAACTGCGGGTCTCTAAACCCTTTCTCCCAAAACATAGATATCATCTTTCATTTTTAACTTCAGTCTCTAAGATTTCTCTCCAAAGCTCAAGGGTTTCCTCGGCGTCCCTCTCGTCTAAAACTTGTATCGCATAACCAGCATGCACAAGAACGTAATCGCCAACCTTCGCGTCCACGAGCATTACATTCACTTCTCTTATAACACCGCCTCCGAAATCAACCCTCGCCAAATCGCCATTTACCTCAAGTATCTTCGCTGGAATAGCTAGGCACATGACCAATCTTCTCACATATATTCGTTCAGGTAAATATATTTTTAGACTTTGAAGATTTTAAGCATAGGCTGCTACAAATGCCTGTCCAAGAGATATTCCACCATCACCCGGCGGCGTAGATTCGTGTACGAGAAAAGTTAAGCCATTTGCCTCAACTATTTCGCGTATTTTTTCCGTAATTAATTGATTACATGCAACTCCACCGGTGAATCCGATATTTTTAATGCCATTCTCAAGGGCTTTTTCTACAGCTAATTGCGCTAAACCCTCAGCCAGATACATGTGAGCTGAGAACGCTAAATCGCGCTTCGAGAACTTGCTCATCTCTTCGAAGATTGAGATTACTGGAAAGGTGGTGTTAAGTATATCACCGCTTACTATTGGTTTAATCTTTAGCATGTCTCGACCGCCGATGGCCGCGGACTCAAGTTTCATAGCGGGTTCTCCCTCATAGGTTCTCTCATAGCATATGCCGAGAATTGCTGATATAGCATCTAAAATTCTTCCGCAGCTAGTTGTTTTGATTTTGACAGTTCCTCTTTTAAGCTGTGAGAGTATTATCTGTGCTTCTTTTTCTCCATATGGTAGATGTGCACTGCGCTTTATTAGCCAATCATCTACGTCAACGTGTCCAAATAATATTCCGGCAGCAACTCTTAATGGATATTTCGTTGCAACGTCTCCTCCCAGCAACGGCTGCTCTTCGAGATGAGCTAACCGCTCAAAAGTTGGTGGATCACTTAAACCTAGAATTATTTCTCCACCCCAGGCCCCACCATCCAATCCATAGCCGTAGCCATCACAGCATATGCTAACAACCTCGTCTACCTGATGCTCAGCCATTAAGGCGGCGACATGCGCATAATGATGTTGAACTTGAATCATCAGCCAATTATTCTCTTCCGAGAGTCTTTTGGCAAGCATTGTTGTTGCAAATCTCGGATGTAAATCGCATGCAACAGCTTCAACTTTGCTATTTGTTAAGCGGATAAGTCTTTTTGAGGCAGACTCTAAAAAATCTAGGGTTTCAATATTTTCCACATCTCCTATATGCTGCGAGATAAAAGCTCTATCGTTAAGCATCACACACGCGGTATTATTTTTTTCTCCCCCCAAACCCAATGCACATCTCTTAATACAGCGATTTAAAGTCACAGGCTCGGGTGCGTATCCTCTTGAGCGCCTTATAAAAACTGTTTTTTCACCATGTAAACGTATAACTGAGTCGTCGCATCTATGGGCGATACGCCTATTATGAAATAGGAAAAAATCGACTACGCCATTAAGCTTCTTAAATGCTTCATTTTCATCTTTAACAATTGGCTGGTTCGGTGGATTGGCGCTTGTCATTACAAATGCTGGATCAGATACGTTGTCGAAGAGCATGTAATGTAGCCCTGTGTAAGGAAGCATGACGCCCACGTTATGTAACCCTGGAGAAATCAGTTGAGATAGGTAATACTCTTCGCTTTTGTTAAGTAAGACTATTGGGCGGGTGTAAGACGCTAAAGCGTCAGCCTCCCATCGGTTAATCTCAGCGAATGTTTTCACAGCCTCCAGATCTCTAGCCATTATTGCAAATGGCTTCTGTCTTCTGTGCTTGGCTCTCCTTAACCTCTCTAGCGGCTCATCAAGAAGCGTTGATGCTGCAACGTGAAACCCCCCATAGCCTTTAATTGCAACAATATACCCCTCCGAGATTATTCTGCCAGTCTCCCTTATTGGGTCCTTACAATTGATTTGCTCACCATTATTGGTTGTTAAATACGTTTTTGGTCCGCATTTTGGACATGCAACAGTTTGAGCGTGAAACCTTCTTTTAATCGGATCCATATACTCTGATCTGCAGAAGTCACACATCTGAAAATCACGCATGGTGGTATTCTCCCTGTCATATGGAACATCTTCAATAATCGTGTACCTCGGCCCGCAGTTTACACATGTAATGAAAAAATAGTCGTATCTTGGGTTGCATGGGTCGCGCATTTCCGCAAGGCATTCATCACATATAGCTACGTCAGGCGGTATAACAGAACCAGATAACTCAGTCTCCTTAGAGCTCTCAGTTATTTTGAAATCTCTATACTCGCCTTTTCCTTTAAGCGGTATGGTGGTAACTTCGTATATTCTTGCTAAGGGAGGTTTCTTCTCAATAAGATCCCTCAGAAATTTTCTAATATCCGATTCTTGCCCTTCAACAATAATCTCTACGCATGAGTCGCCTCTATTCCTAACGTATCCACCTAAATTATTTTTTACCGCTATGCGGTAGACGAATGGGCGGAAGCCGACTCCTTGGACTATGCCTGAAACCATCACCTTTAAAAGCATCCTATTTATCCCCGATTCGCGTTTATTCACGCATTCTTAACCGGCATGCTGAATAAAACAGTAGATAAATTAAAGTCTTCCGTGCTTAATAAAACCCTAGGTTATATATGAGCGACAAACCGCCTATCGTCTTCCACTTAGCCTTGAAGAATCTCTTACCATAAGTTCCAATATTTTTGTTGGTTTCACACGCAGCTCCTCAAAGCCTAACTCTTCCTGTGGTATTCCCATCGATAAACCAAGCAGTTGCGTGTAATGAAGAACCGGTATTCCATACGTTTCTCCAAACATCCTTTCAACGCGTATTTGGTTTGCATCGTACATAAAGTGGCATGATGGGCATACTGTTACCAGCAGATCAGACTCAGACTCTTTTACGTGACTTAACTTCTCCCTAACAAGAGAGAGTGAGATTTTATCATCTATGCCCGCAACTGTTGCCCCACAGCATTCCGTCTCATCCATATACTCAGCACATTTAGCCCCGGTCACTTCAATAAGCATTCGTAGAGCTTTCGGATTCTCCGGATCTTCGAATCCAATATACTTTCTAGGTCTTGATAGGTGGCATCCACTGTGCTCTGCAATTCTGAAACCCTTAAGAGGCTTAACAATCGACTTCTTTATCTCGCTTAGACCTATATCTTCTATTAGAACTTGGGTTATGTGCTTAACATCTATAGTACCCTTAAACTCTAAACCGCTCTCCCCTAAATGTTTGTTAATCTCTTCCCTAAGCGTTTTATCCTCCTTGAGCGCTCTATTGGTCTTCTTTAGTGTGCCTGCGCATCCGGGGCATAATGTCAAAATATTTAGACCAATACGCTCAGCTATCGCTATATTTCTGGCCGACAGTATCTGTGTGAGCTCATGGCTTAGAGGCTCGATTGGAAGACCGCAACAATTGAACTCAGACATATCAACAAGCTCAACACCTAATTTCTGTAAAACCTTCCTTGCGGAGATCTCGTAAGAGGAAACTCTGTATGGAATTGTGCAGCCTAAGAAGATCACGTATTTATTTATGCCCATAACCTATCCCTCAAGAATCTTCATGATGCTTAGGCCTTGAATTGACTTGCGCAAACCTTCTACATTGCCTTTAGGCAATGGTGGTAAACCAAGCATTTCGCGTTTTTTAACTCTTGATTCTGGTATCTCGTAAACGTAACCAGATTTCAAAATGTTTCCCAATTGTATTTTAAAGACCTGTGGTACACGCCCCTCCATTGCAGCCATATTCTTCAGCACTCTTATGACGCTTGCAACCTCAACGCCTTGGGGGCATCGGTCAGTACACGTAAAGCATGAGGCGCATAACCAGAGGAAATCACTATTTAAAACCTTATCTTTTAGGCCAAGCTGCGCCATGCGAATGATATCTCTTGGTCTATACTTGTCATTAAATCGCGCGACCGGACAGTCTGATGTACACGTTCCACATTGAAAACATTGAAGTAGATTCTCGCCGCCTGGCATCTTAATAACGTGATGCCTAAATTTTGGATCTATCTTTTGGGGGCTGACTCCTTCATCAAGCAATTAATAAGCCTCCTTAACATGATTCTACCGTTGGGATACAACCATATACTTTGAAACATTTTTGGAGATCACGTATTTAAATTTGGTGTTTGAGCCAAAAAAGTAATTTAGAGGATTGCAATGCGAATTTTAGCTTAGCATTTAATTATTCAGATTCTTCTAAACTAACAGTTTATAATATGGCAATTATTTACTAAGTAATGGATGGTTAAAAGTGTCGATTGAAGATGATCTTAAAGAGTGGCTTAAAGACTGCTCTAGACTCGTAATTCTTGGAATCGGTAACCCACTTAGAGGAGATGACGCGCTAGGGCTGGAAATTCTAAAGCGATTAAAAGGTAAACTACCAAAGAATGTTAAGGTTATAAATGGTGGTGCAACTCCAGAAAACTTCGTTGGAAAGATAAGAAGGTTTAATCCCTCACATGTCCTGTTGATTGATGCCACGCGCTTTAATGGAAAACCTGGTGAAGCAAGACTCATCTCACCAAGTCAAATATCGGGGGCAGTTATATCAACACATACCATGCCGCTTTATATACTTGCAAACCTCATAAATAAGAGCACGGGTGCAAGGATATTGTTGCTTGGTATAGAACCCAAATATCTAAACCTTGGAGAAAAAATTAGCCCAGAAATTAAGGAAGCCATTGAAAAAAGTGCTAAACTAATCATCAATGTGGTGAGTAAAATCTCCCATAAACCTTGCTTCGCATAAACCGGCTGAAGTCTCTCCAAAAAATACTTAAATCAAATTTTTCTGGCAGATTGGTGCGGGGGGTGGGATTTGAACCCACGAACCCCTGTGGGACAGCCGCCTCAGGGCTGCGCCTTTGGCCTGGCTTGGCAACCCCCGCCTTCTAAGATTTTATAGAATTTTTTACAGTTAAATCTTTATCGGTTTTCGCTGGCTTTTATTTTTGATGGTATTAATAATTTAAATCCTTGAAAGATTGATAAATTAATGAGCATTTGTGGTGGAATAAAATATGTTTGGGGCTATGGTGCTTAAAGAAGGAGACTTGGAATCTTTTGAGCAGCGTGGAAATTATACTGTTACGGTTGTTGGATGCGGTAGAATGGGGTTGCCAACAGCATGCCTGTTTGCTGATGTTGGTTTCAGGGTTATTTGTTTTGATATTAATCCAAATGTTGTAGATCAAATCAGTAAGGGTGTAAGTCCGTTTCTTGAGCCGGGATTAAATAGCCTTATTAAGAAGAATTTGAGTGAGGGGCGTTTATCGGCTACAAGTGATGCAAAGGCGGCTTTTTCTAAAAGCGATGTAATAATTATTTCTGTTGATACACCAATAGATGAGAAGAAGAAACCTAATTACTCAAACCTTGAGAACGCGTGTAGAGATATAGGGTTAAATCTTAAACCTGGAACCCTATTAATCTTGGTAAGTACTGTAGGTCCGGGTGTAACTGAAGTTCTCGTTAAAGAAACTTTGGAGTCATCTTCTGGGTTGAAGGCTGGAAAAGATTTCGGTTTAGCCTTTAGCCCCATACGCGCCACCGCTGGGAGAGTGCTTCACGATATCGTTAATTATCCCAGGATTTTGGCAGCTATAGACGAGCGGAGCTTGGTTGCTGCAAGGACAATCATGAAAACGATAGTTAAGGGGGGAATTGTTGAAGTTAGCAATATTAAGACTGCTGAAGCAGTTAAATTATTCGAGAATATATATCGGGATGTAAATTTGGCTCTCGCTAACGAGCTTGCAAAGTTCTGCGAGAAAGCTGGTATAGATTACATTGAGGTGCAGGCAGCAGCTAATACACAGCCTTACTGCCATCTCCTCAAGCCCGGGATTATAAGTGGGCATATACCTAAAGACCCGTATCTTCTGATATACGAGGCTGAAAGTTTAGGCGTTAGGCTTCAGATCCCACTAGCGGCTAGAAAAGTGAACGATGAATCTGTTAAGAGGGCATTAGAGCTCATTAGAGACGCGTTCAGGGGTATGGAGAAGACATTTAAGAGGTCGAAGGTTGTCGTGCTTGGTGTGTCATATAAACCTAATGTTAAGGAAGTTAAGGGATCATTAGTGATAAACTTGGTTAAATTGCTGCAAAATAGGGATGTAAAGGTTAGTGTGTTTGATCCATTCTATTCTCCCGAGGAGCTAAAAGGCATGGGCCTGCCAGCTGAAAGGAACTTAACAAAAACTTTGGAGGACGCCGACTGTCTTGTAATAGCCGTTGGGCATGATAAATTTAAAAGGCTAAGCTTAAGAAAAGTAAGTATCCTGATGAGAAAACCACCAGCGGTGGTTGATTTAGCCCACATAATTAATCCATCTAGGGCTGAGAAGGAGGGCTTTATTTATCGCGGTCTTGGAAGGGGAGTTTGGGTTAGATGAGAAGACTTAAGATGGCTGTTGTTGGAATAGGCTTCTGGGGGAGAAATCACATTAGAGTTCTAAGCGAAATACCGGAAGTTGAGCTCATAGCCGTCTGTGACATAGATGTGCAGAGGGCGAAAGCGATATCGGAAAAATATGGCTTAAAATCTTATAGTAATAGTAGGGAAATGTATAGAAAGGAAGAGTTAGATGCCGTAACAATATGCGTTTGGTCATCTAGGCTTGCTGAGGAATCCTTAAAGGCTTTGAAAATGGGTAAACACGTGTTTGTTGAGAAGCCCATGGCTGGTTCAGTAAGGGAAGCGGAGCGAGTTTTAAAGGTTGCTGAGGCTGAAAATCTTAAGCTTCAGGTTGGCTTCATAGAGAGGTTCAATCCAGGTGTTAAACGTGTTAAAGAGGCTATAGAGAACGGCTTAATTGGCTCCCCAGTTTCAGCTACGGCTAGGCGGGTTTCAAAATGGCCGCAGAGAATAGGCGACGTTGGCGTAGTTAAAGATACAGCCATACACGACATAGATGTAATTCGATTTCTCTTTAACGAGGATCCGATATCTGTTTACGCAAGGACTGGTTGTCTTCAGCATGAAAAGTTTGAGGATTACGCTCAAATAATGCTGGCTTTCCAAAGCGGGAGGTCGGCTTTCCTCGAGTCCAATTGGCTTACACCCTATAAAATTAGAAAGCTCACTATAACTGGCAGCGATGCTATAATTAACCTGGATTACATAACGCAGGAAATTAGTATAGAGACCTCAGGACAGACTGTGACTCCAAGATATGAGTGGGAGGAGCCTCTTAAACTGGAGTTGCAGCACTTCGTTGATTGCGTACTGAACAATAGGGAGCCATTAGTATCTGGTGTTGATGGAGTGAAAGCACTAAAGGTGGCCGAAGCCGCGCTAAAATCGGCTGTTAAAGGATGTGTTGTTAAAGTTTGAGAGTTAGTTTGGTTCTTCCTTGAGGTTGAAGGGTTTCCCCTCTAACAGTATTTTCTCCGGTATTTTCTCCCTCCATTTTTTCAGAAAATTAACATCATCCCTCTTATTCCTTAACTCATCCGGAAGCATTTCAGGGATCTCATCCCTGATAGGGTACCAGCGTAGGCATTTTGGGCAGATTATTATGCCTTCGATCACTTCCTCTCCTTCTTCAAAAGCATACAACTCTAGTGGATGATACTTGTCAATTGGACATGCTAAAATATCCATTAGCCGCCTCTTCACGGCTCAATCCTCCCTCAACCTAGTATTCTCGGGCTTTCCAGTTATAAGTATATCTAAAACTATTTGGTACCATCTTGGGCCGACGGTTCTGACGATTCTAGCGAATGGGATACTGAATTTTACGTTTAGGTCTGAGAGTTTCTCAGAAACCCTATTAATGACTTTTGTTGCGGGTTCCTCACTCTTCTTAGCGTGCTCAAAATCATAGTAGTGTATCACGCCCCCAGCTGGTT
>JAWCEH010000016.1:0-35994 GCA_038859955.1 Bathyarchaeia archaeon
CCCTGGGGTTCATAGAGGAGATCGTTAAGCCATTTGTAAACATAATTTCTTTGGGAGAAGACGAATATAATATTGCAGCAAAGGTGATCCTAGAGCGCAATATTAGGCCATCAGATGCCCTCCACCTTGGAGCGATGAAAAAGAAAAACATATCTACAATTGTCTCAGAAGATAAAGACTTTGATAAAATCGAATGGGTTAATAGATCCTGGTTAACTACATAAACTATACTGCTAACCTCCTCCTTTACAATAATGTAAATGCCGTCGGAGGCTACGCGGGTTTTATAATTTGGCGCCGGGGGTGGGATTTGAACCCACGCGGCCCAAAGTGGGCCACAGGCTGTTTGTGTTTGGCTGCTTTGCTCCAGGCTTGGGCTCACAACAGCCTATTTGTGATCTGCTCCCTACCGGATTTCCCGCTATCCGTTCGCGGGCTTAGCTCTAGGAGACCCCGGCTTCTTATCTTCTATATAATTCAGATTATTTAAATTGTTTGATTTTATTTCCAGAGTTTTGGATAAGTTCCTCGGGGCATTAAAACTCTGTCTGTTTTAACCATTATCCCATGTGTAGCTTTAAGCATTTCCTCGGTGCTAGCTACAGCTGTTCCCAGAGCTACTGCCTCACCCTTCAATGTTAATATCGCGACTTTATCGGCTGGATTTATCCCGGATTCGATTTGAGTTATGCCCGGAGCGGTTAGATGTGCGCCATGGCAAACGGCATCAACAGCCGAATCCCTAATAAAAACCTTAGGAAGTAAGTCTAAAGCCCTCTCCATTGGAAGAATAAATCTCCGAAGAAGCTTTAAATCGCCTGTCTCACGCCATCTGCTGTAAAGATAAAGCACATCGTGTAAGGTAACCATATTTCTATCCTCAGTGAACGGGCCTGCTCTCACTCTGCGAAGCTCATGCATATGTGCACCGCAACCAAAAACCCTGCCCATATCAAAAATTAATTTTCTAACGTATGTTCCAGCTTCGCATCCAACCTTGAATAAAACATTTCTGCCATCGATCTCTAGGGCATCTAAATAATAGATTGTTCTAATTCGTAGAGTCCTCTTAACAGACGCCCTAAGAGGGGGCCTCTGATAAATTCTACCCTGAAACTCGCTGAAGACCTCCCTAATCTGCTCCTCCGAAACATCACCGTGAAGCTTCATTACGCCAACATATTCTTTGCCAGCCCTTAGCAGAGCTTGTATAACCTTTGTTGCCTCCTCTAGAGCTACCGGTAAGACGCCGGTCACTTTGGGATTTCCATGCCCACCGACCTAAGCCGCAACCTAACTAGAATAGGGCTCTAGGGTCCCTCCATGACCGGCGTGTTCAATGCACATTATACGCTTAACCCATGCTGTAACCTCATGGCTTGATGGCCCCGAAGGCTTATCCAAGTTTATTATGCCAAACTTTATTAGGTCTGGGTACGTTCGCTCCTCGGGATAACATCCATATTTGGGATCAGTTTCATCCTCGGATTTTGTTAGTAGCTCCCGCTTTATGCTCCAAGGGGACGCTATCTCTTTCATTTAACTCCTCCATTAACGCTGTTCAGGGTGCTGAGTTCATATTTTCTCTATCCGCATGTATTCTTCAAGCTTCCCAGCCTCAACTAGAGCCTTATGAACCTCCTCGTCCGATGCTCCTCTCCTTATCTTAAGTGTATCATCTGTTGGCTTGAGGTGGCTTACGTTTACTCGCCTTCGCCTAACGCCATTAATATTCTTAGGTCCAGTCACAAGTACAAAGTTCTTATCTATTATATCAAGTATCACACAACGCCTCCCAGCTTCCCTACCCCTTATCTTCACGCAGATCCTACCAACTTCTATCGCTGGCATCAGCAACCACCACCTTTTTGTTTTCTCTCAAGATGATCTGACTTATATTTGTTTATCCTCAAAAGTTTCATGAAGCAGCCCTTCGAGGTTTTTCCATTAAGAGTCTCTTCTCTCCGCGAACACCATCCTTGAAATGCGGTCTTCTGAGCACTAAATCACCTTTCTTCTCAATCTCTCTAGCCTCATCAGCCAACCTCGCAGCTTCTCTCATCATCTCATGCGCTGCAGTAACAAGTGGAATATAGGCTTCAGGCTCAAATAGCTTAAAGCAAGCCTCAAAGGTTACCGTGGAAACTTGCTTAGCGATCTCATAAGCAGCAATAGCCTTAGCCTTAGCATATGGATTCGAGAAACCCGCTGCCTCAACAGCTCTTTTAGAATCAACAACCAGCCTTGGCAGGATTGGTTTCTCGTCAGACTTAATCGCGCTGATCACTTTATCTAATTCCTCAACGATAACGTTTAGCGCTCCTGTTGCAGCTAAAACCTTAATTACATCAGAGTTGTAAAGAGCCATTTCAAGAGGATCCAAAAACTCTCTTCTAGCGCCTATCATTGAGTCAGCCTCAACAATTATATACCCAAAACCAGCCTCCTCAAGTTCCTTTATGATTCTCTTTGCTGGGATATCTGAAATAACTATAACTGGCTTTCCAGCACTCTTAAGAATTTTACGCGCTTCAGAGGGTCCTTGAGTTGTCTGCGCTGGACCAATGAATATTATTAGGTCAATGTCATGCCTTAGGATTTGCTCAGCGGATTCGATGCAATCTTCTGGAATAACCTTAGCCCCTGAGCCAATAACCCTGACACGAATATCCTCCCTATCAGCCCTTTCATCTAAAAGAAACTCCAGTAGTGGTAAGGAACCTAAACAACCGGCTTTTAGCACTCCAACCTTAACTATTTTATTCATGTTTCATCCGCCAGCATATTTATGTTATTTTATAGCATATGAAATTGAACTTAATATTTGCGTGTGATGATTTAGAATATGACTATTATTTCAGTTTAGGATAACAAAATTTAAATTAGCATATCCGCTAAACTTAACCATTATTTTCAATGCTTTTGATAAGTGGACCGACAACCTCCGGATAACCTACGGCCATTATATGAATGCCCTTGCATGCCGACTTCTTCTTTACCATCTTTATAAAATCAGCGAAGTACTCTATGTTGTACTCATCAATCTTTCTCCTTCGCTCTTTCTTATCTGGTATGTCGGAAATCTTCTTGAGTTGATCCAGAAATTCCTTTGGAACCTGAACTCCGGGAACATACTTAGCAAAGTATTCAGCTTGACCATAGGATCTTGGCGGGAATATTCCCACAAGAAATGCAGCATTTATATGTTTAACGGCATCAAGAAAATCTAATGCAACATTAACGTCGAAGACAACTTGCGTCTGGAAGAATTCTGCTCCTACATCTGCCTTTCTCTCAATCTTTAAAACTTCCACTTCTAACGGCTTAAAATTCGGGTTAGCTGCTGCCCCTATGTTAAATTGTGGGCGAGGTCCATGGATCTCATTTCCATCGATATCCTTTCCTTCATAAACCATTTTATGTACTAAATCAACTAGCTGAGTTCCATCTAAGTCGTAGACAGGCATAGCGGTTGGCATATCACCCTTTCTCACATGATCGCCTGTCAACGCTAAAACATTTCTTATGCCTAAAGCGGCAGCTCCTAACAAGTCAGAGACAAGTGCAAGGCGGTTTCTATCGCTACACCTTAACTGATATACTACCTCTAACCCCGTCTCTCTTTGGATGATGTAGCTCGCGACAAGACTGCTTATGGCGCCTACACTTTGCGGGTTATCGGTAACATTTGCCGCAACTACACTTTCTGTCTCCTTTAATGTTTTTGCCCAAGCTATCACTTCAGAGAGATCTGTTGATTTATGAGGCTCCAATTCCCCAGTATACACGAACTTTCCATCAATTATGCTCTTCATTAAGTTAGAGAATGCTTGAACCATACTAAATAACCTCCGATAGTCTTGGCGAACTTGAAATAGCCCGATTTCTTGGAGGCCTATACTTCCTGAATAAATCTAATCTATCTAGCTTCTTCAATCTTTCATAAATTAGATACCAAGCGCAGTCTTTTTCGATCGTTTTCACCATCTTTCCAAACTCATCCCTCACCTCAAATGGAACTTCACATTTTCCATTAACACATCCGCCACAAGGACCATTTAATATGCCTTTTGGGCAATTAGTTACCGGACATATGCCGCCAGTTTCACCTAATAGACATTCACCACAAGCCTTGCATTTTTCATGTAATGTGCCACTTTCCCTCTCCTGTGAGCCGATGAAGATAGTGTTCTGACCGGGGTAAACAGGAGTTCCCGGAAAAACTTCTACCAAAGTTTGGACACCGACGCCGCATGCAAGAGATAGAATGGCGTCAATGCCCTCTAGTTGCGGTGTTAAAGTTGTTGAGCAAATATGGTTATCACACTGTTTAGCCACGCTTGTAGCCCTGCATTTCAGGTGCATATTACCCTTAAGTTTAGATCCCATCTCAATTAGCATAGCATATGTTACTGCTTCCCTCAATCCTCTTGGAGGTTGAGTACAGCCATCACAGCCCACAACAAGTATATTCTTATAGGGCAGAAGAAAACTCAATATTTCATCTAAGGGTTTCTCTTTCACAACTATCATTTAAATCCCTCTAATGCCATATATGCAATTTTATCTATAAATGATTTGATTTGAGCGTTAAACTCTCCTAAATACTTTGGGGATACAAAGCATATTTCAAATTTGTTTTCAAGGTTAACTTGTTTAAGAAGTCTTTTAAGCGCTATTACATATCGCTCAGCCAACTCATTGCCCCTCTCAAATTTACACTCACCCTTTTTGCATGCTGCCACCAAAACCCCGTCAAAACCGCTGTAGAATGCTTGAAGAACATATAATGGATTAAGCATGCTAGAGCATGGGATCTCTAAGAATACAACGTTCTCTTCAGAATAGCTTTGATGTTTATCTGGTGGAGGGAAATTGGCCCACTGGCAATAAAATACTAGAACTACTGGCTTTCCGATCTTTGTTTTTACCTCATTAACTAGGGAGCGAAGCTTAGAGATTGTTTCCAAAATTAAATCGTGTTCAAAACCTTCTAAGTTGATCGCGAGAGCTGGGCAAACTGCCGCGCATGCACCACAGCCAACACATGTATTTTCATCAATTCGCGCTATGCCTGGTGGTGCAATTTTTATTGCATTATACTGACATATATAGGCGCAATTCCCGCAGCCTATACATCGATAAGTATTAATGCGTGCTTTAATAGAGCTTCTAATAAAAGTTAATACATCATCACCAAAACCAAGCTGATTCAGTAGTCTTTGCAATAATGAAAAACGAAGTATTCCTATGTCGCTTCCAACTTTAAAACGACATTTATCCTCATCGCACGATAAAACCGCTACCCTCCTTACGCCAAGCGCTAATAGTTCCAGCAGAAGCTCGGGAGGAATACGACCAACACACGGCACATACAACGGAATGAAACCATCTTCAATTCCATGTTTCTTCAGATTTTCTCTTACTTCAGGCCTTATTACAGTTCCCTTACACATCAACACTAAATTATCTTTCCGCATGTTCTTAATGAAATCAATAAATAGAGCAGCTTTATAGTAGGCTAGTTCTATGGATGAAGATGGACATGCACTGAAGCAGATGCCACAAACTTGACATTTCTCTATATCTAATATCATTTTGTCAGTCTCTTTATCCAGCGATATGGCTTCAAAAGGGCATGTGGAAGAGCATATAACGCATTTACTACAATATTCGTCACGTATTTTTATACAAGATTCAGCTAGCATTTATGTTCTCTCCGTTTACTCTGCATACGCTATTTTTCTTGTGAAATCAATTTTCAAATTATACTTTATAAAACTTTAATGTTTTCACGTATTCTCATTAATGGAGGAATCCTTACTCCCTTAACAGAGATTACTACATTCAATAACGTCTTTCTCTTTATCGAGGAAGAACATTAGATAGAAAGTTCACAATCTCTCTTTCAGAGGAAAGAACTTCGGGGGTTAACCCCTCCCCAAAGTCTGTTAATTTAGGTTGCACAAGTAGGAGCATTATTTTCGCGTTCACCATCCTAATAAGACACTCGCAGAAGACTCGGAGAGGAAGTGCGTGAGTAGAAAATGCTGAGTAAACCTCCAACTCTTCAGGCTTTAGGAGCTTCACCTCACCGGGATTTAGACCTAACGCAGCAGCGTCTATTAGAAGAATATGCGTTGGCCTAAAATTCACTATTTGATGTATATAGATTTCCGGAACAGTTTCACATTCGATTAAGAGAACTTTATTAGAAACTCTTCCGCGCAAGTCATTGATCACCTTTACCCCAACATAATCATCCATGCGAATCGGGTTCCCAATACCTGCTATAACAATCCTCTCCACATTTGATAACCACTCTTTTAACTCTCTTCTTACCGTTCTCTTCATTTCCAACGCAACCTAATACTCTAAGATTGAGAACGAAAGGATTAAAGGCTTCACCAACCTCTTAAAGGAACTTTACCATTTCTGGGAAAACCTATAAGCTTTTAAACTGAAATATAAAGTAAAGAATTCAAGGGATGATATTTGGTCGAAAAGAAGAAGTTTGCCTTCTACTGGGCTGCAAGCTGCGGAGGATGCGAGATAGCGGTACTTGACATAAACGAAAGGATACTTGATGTTGTGCAAATTGCGGATGTCATTTTCTGGCCTGTTGCCATAGATATAAAATATAAAAATGTTGAGGAAATGCCGGACGAGCATATAGATGTATGCTTCTTTAACGGTGGTATACGCAACAGCGAGCAGGAGTATATGGCGAAACTCCTGAGGCAAAAATCCAAGTTACTTATTGCTTACGGAGCGTGCGCCCAGCTTGGAGGAGTCCCTGGGCTTGCGAACCTTCATAACAAAAAGGAAATCTTCAAAAAAGTTTACATTGAAACATTTTCAACAGTTAACCCAAGCAACACTACGCCTAAGTCAAAAGTGCATGTTAAAGAGGGTGTACTGGAACTTCCGGAATTCTATGATACTGTTAGAACACTAGATCAAGTTGTGGAGGTTGACTATTATGTGCCGGGCTGCCCGCCAGCGACCGAACGAACAATATTTGCACTAGAAGCAATAGCTAGAGGTGAACTTCCACCAAAAGGTTCCGTCCTTGCCCCATTAAAGTCTGTATGTGATGAATGCCTAAAGAAGAAGGAAAATAAAAGAATCCTACGCATATACCGCGTACACGAAAAGATTCCGGATCCTGAAAGATGCTTGCTTGAGCAAGGTATAATATGCATGGGTCCAGCAACCAGAGGAGGATGCGGAGCTAGATGTTTAAAAGCTGACATGCCCTGTACAGGTTGCGGAGGCCCATGCCCCAACGTAACCGAACAGGGTGCAGCCATGATAAGCGCATTGGCATCTATAATGGGCTTGAATGAAGAGAAAGAAAAGTATACTGTTGATGAATTTAAAAAAATGATTGATCAGATAAGGGATCCAGTTGGAACTTTTTACATGTATTCTCTGCCAGCCTCAATTCTCAAAGGGAGGGTAGTTCGCGAATGAGGAAGATAATTATAGATCCAATTACAAGGCTTGAGGGGCATGGCAAAATAGTTATATTCCTAGATGAATCTGGCGGGGTGGAGAATGCCTACCTGCAAATTCCGGAGCTTCGCGGTTTTGAAAAGTTCTGTATTGGAAGAAAAGCCGAGGATATGCCATTATTAACAAGCAGGATTTGTGGCGTCTGTCCAGTAGCCCATCATATGGCTGGAACAAAAGCCCTAGACGCGGCCTTTCACGTCGAACCGCCTGAACCGGCTAAAAAGCTTAGGGAGCTCATGTATTGCGGCTACATCATCTATGACCACATACTGCACTTCTACTATTTGGGTGGGCCAGACTTTATTGTAGGCCCTAGATCTCCACCTGAAAAGCGCAATATTCTGGGCGTCATTGAAAGCGTAGGTTTAGACGTAAGTAAAGAAGTTATAAAACATAGGGCTTATGGGCAGAGAATGGTGGAGATCATAGGCGGTAAAGCCACGCATCCGGTCTGCGGGCTGCCGGGTGGTTTATCTAAACCATTAAGTGAAGGGGAAAGGCAGGAGATCGAGAGGATGGCATCATCATCTGTTGAATTTGCGAAGTTCACATTGGAACTCTTCCATAAAATTGTCTTAGAGAACACTGAATACGTGGATCTAATTAAAAGCGACATTTACTCCTTACGCACTTATTACATGGGCTTAGTTGACAAAGAGAATAAGCTCAACTTTTATGATGGTAAAATAAGAGTTGTGGATTCAAGTGGCAATGAATTCGAAAAATTCGATGCAAAAGACTACCTTGATCATATTGCGGAACACGTTGAAGAATGGACATACGTTAAATTTCCATACTTAAAGAGGGTTGGCTGGAAAGGTTTTATTGACGGACCGGACAGCGGAATATTCCGAGTTGGCCCCCTTGGTAGATTAAATGCTTCTGAAGGGTTAGCGTCTCCGCTTGCCCAAGAAGAATACAAACTTATGTATAAGACGTTGGGTGGAAAACCAGTGCATTCAACGTTAGCATATCACTGGGCTAGACTTATTGAGCTGCTATACGCAGCCGAACGAGCCGTTGAGCTTACAAGAGATCCAGAAATAACGAGCAAAGATGTGCGTAATAAGCCCGGCGAGCCGGGGGAGGGAATCGGCGTTGTTGAGGCTGCTAGAGGGACTCTAATACACCATTATATCTTAGATGAAAATGCCTTGGTTAAAGATGTGAACTTGATTGTCGCAACTGTTAATAATGCACCATCAATAAATATGTCGATACGTAATGCAGCTAAAGGCTTAATCCATGGTGGATATGTTGATGAGAGCTTACTCAATATGGTGGAGATGACATTTAGAGCTTATGATCCATGCTTCGGATGTGCAACGCATTTTGCAATAGGTCAAATGCCGCTAACTATAGAAATTTATAATAGCGGTGGAAAGTTGATCAAAAAACTACAAAGGTGAATTTTCTTCAATTTAGATAAGCCAGAAAATGGACTAGTATGAAATTAATTTTTTCCTGACAATCTAGTGGGCTAAAAGCATCTATTCTGGCTAGGGTTCGCTTAGAGAACTCGTATCCAGAAGTTGGATTAAAATAAATTTAAATTTCGAGATTTCGGAATTTATATAACTACGTTGATTTTTAAATCTGCTCTCTCTTCTATTTTGTGCGCAGGATACTAAATCTTCTTAGTTAGGTATTCATGAATTGATTTAGCAGCTTTTTTTCCAGCGCCCATAGCGCTTATAACAGTTGCCTCACCAGTAACTATGTCTCCCCCAGCATACACGCCGTCAATACTTGTCCGCATTTTTTCATCAACAATTATTGTTCCATCTTCCGCCACTTTAAGACCGGGTGTAGTTTGCTGAATAAGTGGATTGGGTCTCCTGCCAATAGCAACTATAGATGTATCAATATCCATGAAGAAGTTTGAACCTTTTATTGGAGCTGGCCTACGCCTTCCAGACTCATCCGGCTCAGAGAGCTGCATTTTCACGCATTCCATCCTCTTCACCCAGCCTTTTTCATCGCCATAGTAGGCGATTGGCAAAGTTAAGAAATCAAAGATTACGCCCTCCTCCTCCGCGTTCTCCACCTCCTCCTTTCTAGCTGGCATTTCAGCTCTCGATCGCCTATAAACTACGTGGGCTTCTTTAGCGCCAAGTCTCAGAGCACATCTTGAGGCATCCATAGCCACATTTCCAGCTCCAATAACAGCTACTTTATCCCCGACTTTGATTGGCGTATCCCACTTTGGAAAGAGATATGATCTCATTAAGTTTACACGTATCAGAAACTCATTCGCACTGTAGATTCCGGAAAGATTTTCTCCCCGTATCCCCATAAAGATTGGTGGGCCAGCGCCTGTACCAATAAATACGGCGTCAAAATCTTCGTCTCCAAGAAGCTCTGGGATCGTATAAAGTCTGCCGATCAGGGTATCCGTCTTTATAACAACTCCAAGTTTTTCTATGTAATTTATTTCTGCTTGAACAATGCGTTTAGGAAGCCTGAACTCTGGAATTCCATATGTTAAAACTCCCCCAGGCTCATGTAAAGACTCAAAAATTACAATCTCGTGGCCAAGTTTAGCAAGATCTCCAGCAGCAGTCAATCCTGCAGGTCCAGCGCCTATAACAGCTATGCGTTTACCAGTTGATGGCAATTTCTCAGGAATTTCAACCCCATGCTCTCGCTCCCAATCGGCTAAAAACCTTTCAAGTCTACCAATCTGTACTGGATCGCCCCTCTTACTTAATAGACAATTCTTTTGACACTGATCTTCCTGTGGACAGACTCTACCGCAGATTGCTGGCAGATTATTCTTCTCCTTAATTTTTAGTATAGCTTCTCTAAAATTCCCATCTCTGAGGAGTTTAATGAAGCCTGGAATATCTATTTCAACTGGGCATCCTAAAACGCACTGTGGGTTAGCACATTGTAAACATCTCTCAGCCTCCAAGAGAGCTTGCTCCTCGTTATAACCTAAAGCGACTTCATTGAAGTTGTGTATCCTTACGTGCGGCGGTTGTTTCGGCATTGGAACAGCCTTCAAGCGATTCCATTTACTCATAACTTACACCTCTTCTCTGTCTCCCAAAATTCTAGCGCCATTTTTTCCTCTGAAAGAAAAGCCGTCTGCCTTCTTATTAGTTCACCAAAATCAACCTCATGAGCATCAAATTCAGGGCCATCCACGCATGCAAACCTCGTTTTACCGCCAACAGTTACTCTGCATGCTCCGCACATTCCCATTCCATCAACCATAATCGGATTCAGGCTGACAACCGTCTTAATTTTATATGGTCTTGTAACCTCGGCCACCGATCTCATCATTACTGCTGGTCCAACAGCATAAATGAGATCGAATCTATACTCCTTTTGGATCAGCATTTTAAGAACATCGCTAACAAAACCTTTATATCCTCTTGTCCCATCATCCGTAGAGACATAAAATTCATCCGAGAACATCATTATTTCCTTCTCGAAAATTAATAGTTCAGCTGTTCTTGCGCCTATTATAGAAACTACTTTGTTCCCAGCTTCTTTAAGTGCTCGCGCTATTGGGTAAGCGGCTGCTATTCCAACTCCGCCTCCAATAACGCATACAACTCCATAATTTTTCGTTTCAGTGGGGTTCCCAAGGGGACCAAGTATGTCTAATATCATTTCGTCTTTCTTTAGTTCTCCAAGTTTTCTAGTTGAAACCCCAACCTCAAGAAAGACTAATGTTATAGTTCCGTCCTCCTTATTCCAGTCAGCAAGAGTTAGAGGAAAGCGCTCGCCTCTTTCATCAACTCTTAAAATAATAAATTGCCCAGGTTGTGCTTTTTTGGCTATTTCCGGGGCAAAAACTTTAAGAAACTTAATTCTTGGCGCTAACTCTCTCTTCTCAACTATCTTATACAATTCTTTTTCCCTCAAAGCGTCTCTGTACTGTTATAAATTTTTAAATGAAAAGGCTATTCGCTAATATAAGTTTTAGCCGATTTATCTGGGGATTCAACGTATATTGTTTGCTAGCGGCAAAAGGTAGATAGTTTCCTACTGGTGACGAATGGGAATAATTTTAACCTTATTTCAGGATATCTTTATAGGCGTATTTCGCTGCAAGAGATCATGTTCCTTATAGGGGCATTATTTGGCGTTGGCGAGGTGCCTTGCCTTATGAAGCTGATAGATACGCATGCGCATTTAGAAGATGTTGAGAATTTAGGGGATGCTGTTAAAAGAGCTGCTGAGGTAGGTGTAATCGCAATAATTGCTGTGGGATCAGATTATGATTCCAATCTTTGGGTGATGCGCGAAAGCAGAAAATATGAAACTGAAAAATTGAAGATTTATCCAGCGTTAGGGCTTCATCCCTCTGGACTTGATGTCTCGAAGGTTGAAGATACTATAGGTTTTATCAAGGAAAACATCAATGAGGTTGTCGCTTTAGGCGAGGTTGGTTTAGACTACTGGGATAGGGACGCCAGAAAAGATGAAAAGAGAAAGGAGTTGCAAAGAAATATCTTTCGAAGAATCCTTGACATAGCGAGGAAAAATGATAAACCCGTCTCAATTCATAGTAGAGGAGCTTGGGCTGACTGCGTTGACATAGTCATTGAAGCGAATGTTAAAAAGGCTGTTTTCCACTGGTTTAGCGGTCCATCCGAGGCCCTGAAGAAGCTAATTGATTGCGGATACTATGTTTCCGCCACACCAGCTGCAGCATACAGTAAGGAGCATAGAAGAGTTATAACGAGAACACCCTTAGAAAACATAGTTTTAGAGACTGATTCACCCGTTATTTATGCAGGGGAACCAGCTGAACCAGCCCATATAGTTAAAGCACTAAACGCCGTTGCGGAACTAAAGGGTGAAGACAAAGATGTTATAGCTGAGAAAACCACAGAAAATGCGAAGAAGATCTTTAGGATCATTTAGATTTTTAGAGCGAAATTTGTAATTATATTTTGATTCATAACCTCTGGATGGAATAGGCAGCCATAAATTTCTTTAGACTCGTGCTTAACCATGCATTCTAAGGCTTTAACCATAGCTAACGGCTCCAGAGGTTTTGTGACCTTTGCTACTCTTCGCGTTAGGAGGTATGCTTGGAAGTCTTTCTTGTCCACTAGCTTGTTCTCTCTAATCACCCTTACCTTATACACTCCGATCTTCGTTTTATCAAAAAGGTTGCAATCAAAAATTTTTGCGATAACATGGAAGCCCGAGCCAACGCCTAGAATTGGTGTATTGCAAGCCTTAAGCCAAGAAAACCACTCGCCTGATAAGAACTTGTTATCTTTTAATGCGGATCCGCAAATGATCACTTTTTCAGCTGAGTCGGCTTCTTTTAAATTGACTTCTGTATAACGCTTAATTAACAAATTGGCACCTATCTTATTAAGGATCTGTTCCATAGGTCTAACAAATTCTAGTTCGCTTAGTGGATCTGCACATAAGTTTATTAGTAGCACCTTCATTTATCAATTAACCTCAAGCTCTTTATTTTAAATATTCCAGAGTTCTCTCTATACTCAGTCTCATAATCCGTCACCTCAATCCTCTTCTTAAATATCGGAGCATCCAGGACCGTAGTCTCTATTTCGCCACCTTCCCCGGCGATATTGATGCCATATCTTCTCCACAATTCCGAAAGATCCTCCACAAGTTTTGCGTCTATGACTCTCCCGAGAAAACTTTCATCGAGAGGATAAGCAAATACGCCTGAAATTATAACTTTAAAACCTTCTTCTAAAATCTCATTTAACAAATCTTTTTGATCCATAAGCCATAGCGGGTTAAAGCACCAAAGTTCTAGCTTATTACATATTCTCTGAATTCTACTGGCTTGATATGTAGATCTTATCGCGCCTGTAACAATCCCCTCAATTCCAAATTTTTTTATTGCCTGCTTCAGGGCTTTAGTTAAATCAAGCATTTCTCTAGCTTCTCCATCACCCGTCTCCATCTGGATTATTGGTAAACTCATGGCTTCAGCCTGAATTTTAGTCACCCAGATATTTGGAAAATGAAAGATGAAACTTTCCTCTCTCTTTGGGATTAGGCTTACTAAGCAAGAAATCTCATGAAATGCGCTCGCCTTGTAAATAGCTAAGCACGAGTCTTTTCCACCAGAGAAAAGAACGCCCAGTCTCATAAAGCTCACAGCATTTTATTCACAGTGATTATAATTTGCGATTTTAACAATGTTTGATCCTTGGCGTACATTAAGGGATTTTGCAACTGGCGAGCATTTTGCTCTAAGCATGTACACGATAGGTTTCCGGATAATATGCTCAATTTCAGTTACGCTTTCATAGTATCCTTGTCCCTTCGCAATTAAAACATCAACCTCCTCTAAGAGTTTCCTGAAATCCTCGGAGCACTCCTCTAGATTTAAGCCTATCGAATCGCTGCCAGTCGTAATGACCTCCGCAACCTCGTCCAAACCCACTTGTAGCGCGTCATCAATAGTTGCGTCATTTAATATGGGACCAGATTTTACAGCTGCGAATACTCTAACAGGATATCTACTAGTGATAACGCTAATGAAGAATTTGTCGAAAGCAACTTCACCAGCATTATCCAAAAGATAAAGAACCAGATTAGATTTCGAAAGCACTTCCATGAGTTTGCTCGTATCGTCTATCGCTAATTCGCTCCTTAAGCAACCTAGCAATGATTCTTCGATTTCTTCGAGGGAAACATTATATCCTTCAACCTCAAAGTCTATGGAGTTTCCGCATATAGCTCCCAAAGCTGCAAATTTAAAAGATTCAGCGAAACTTAGTTTCTCAAATTCATTTTTTAAAAGTGGAATAAGGTTCATTGCTATTTTATTAGATTCCCTCTTTAAATGCGCAAATGGATCATTATTTCCAGTAATTTTCTGAACGAGCTTAAAGACATGCGTATGTAGTATAGTTGGAGTTAAGTTCATTATTCTACCATTTTCACTAAGCCACTTTAGCGTTTCAGCTACAACCCTTTTCTGTAGCTCCTCCTTATCTGTGGCCTTCGCGGCCATATCATACGCAGCCCTTAAGGTACATGGTATACAGATTAAGCACCCCTTCATCTTATCTCTTACTCCATCATTAGCGTCTCACTACTAAAAATTGCTTGATTTTAATAAGTATAACGTTGTCAGATAGGCTTTACTGGTGCTGATTAAACCCGAAAACTTAATAAGGTAATTAAGGAAAACCTTTTAAAGCCTTAATAATTGGAGCTTTAGGGCCTGGTTCCAACAAATCCCATAAATCGAGTTTGGAGAAGATGAGCAATGCGGGCTAAGTGGAAGAAGAAAAGAATGCGTCGGGAAAAGAGAAAGAGGAAGAAAAGGCGTGAAAGATATAAGTAATTTAAGTTTTACACTGGGAATAATTATCTGAATGATCAAACTCTTACGATTTTTCAGAGATTAAAGTTATCTTTATCCGTCACGATAATCAAAGAGTAGGTGGAGCATTAATTTAAGCGTGTAGGACATATGCTGAGATTTGCTCAAGTTGATCAGATTTTAAAGGTTATGAGGAATAAAGAGCGAATACGCAACGTAGGTATAATAGCCCATATAGACCATGGTAAAACAACCCTAACAGATTTGCTTTTAGCTGAAGCTGGTCTGATACCTTACAGCTTAGCTGGCGAAGTACGCGTCCTTGACTATCTTGATGAGGAACAAAGACGTGGAATAACAATAAAGGCCGCCAATATATCTTTACTTCATAAAATTGAAGGCAAAGAGTATGTAGTGAATCTCATCGACACACCCGGGCATGTTGACTTCACTGGTAGAGTTACAGGAGCGCTAAGAGTCATTGACGGTGCAATAGTTCTTGTTGATTCAGTTGAGGAGATTATGGCGCAGACAGAGGTAGTAACTAGACAGGCATTAAATGAGCGTGTTAAGCCAGTTCTCTTCATAAATAAGGTTGATAGATTGGTTAGTGAGTTGAAATTAACGTCTGAAGAAACCCGCGCGAAGTTATCGCGTATAATTAAAGAATTTAATAGTCTCATAGAGCTTTATGGTGAGCCGCCTTTTAAAGATGAATGGAAAATAGGTGCATCGAAAGGAAACATTGTTTTTGGTTCAGCGCTGCATAAGTGGGGTTTGACGTTTAAAACCTCCAGGGAGAAGGGGGTGAAGTTTAGCGACATAATTAAAGCCTATAAGAGCGGCGATTGGTTTGGGCTTCAAGAGATAATTCCCCTTCACAAGGCAATTCTTGAGGTAGTTGTGAAAGAGCTACCCAATCCAGTTGAAGCTCAGAAGTATAGAATCCCTAAAATATGGAAGGGAGACCTAAACTCAGAAGTTGGAACAGCAATGGTTGAGTGCAACCCAAAGGGGCCAACGGTTATATGTGTAACCAGTGTTAAAAGAGACAGAAAAAATGGCTTAATTGCCACTGGTAGAATCTTCTCAGGGGAGGTAAAAGACGGTGATAAAGTGTATCTTTTAGGTGCAAAGAAAGAGGGTACTGTTGGTCAAGTTTCAATCTTCATGGGCGCTTTTAAAGAGGCAACAGGTTGGCTTGATTCCGGTAACATAGCGGGTTTATCCGGTTTCGATTTTATTAGTGCTGGCGAAACAATTATTGACGTAGCTCACAAAGATCACATGACGCCATTTGAGAGAATTAGTTACGTCTCAGAGCCAGTTATCACGGTATCTATTGAACCTAAAGATCCGGGGAACCTCCAGCGTCTTATCAACGCATTAAATCTTCTATTGATAGAGGATCCGAATCTAGCGGTCACAATTAATAGGGAAACTGGTGAATACCTTATCAGCGGGATAGGTGAGTTACATCTCGATATCGCAATAAAGAGCTTGAGGGAGTATGAGCCGGATTTAGAAGTAATAGTATCTAGGCCGAGAGTTGCATATAGGGAGAGCGTAAGCAAGAGTGGAGACTCGTTTACTGTGAGCAGCCCAAATAGACGGAACCAGATATCAATCAGAGTCGAGCCTCTCGAGGAGAAATTGCTAGAAATGCTTGAGAAGATGAATAAGTCTGATACTCTGCTCTCAAATATTGCTGGATCAATAAAGAATGCTAGGCAGGTGCTCGACATAGAAGAGAATGGGAACATCCTGATTGATTCAACGGATGAAGATTTCGTTAAGGAGGACTTAGACGCCATTATAGGCGGTTTTAGATGGGCATGCCGCTCAGGGCCATTATGCGGTGAGCCTATAAGGGGCATAAAAGTGAATCTCATTGCTGCTCAATTGAGTGATGAGCTAGCACAGAGAGGATATGTGCAAATAATGCCAGCGGTGAGGAAAGCGATCTTCGGCTCTTTTCTAACTGCAAGTCCTATTTTACTCGAGCCAGTATATAGCATTCAAGTCTCCGCTCCATCAGAACAAATTGGCGGCATAATAAACTTGATGTCTAAGAGGCGGGGAAAGGTTTCATCCATATCCCAAAGGGGACTGTTAGTTGTGATTGATGGTTTCATACCTGTTGCCGAATCTTTAGGTTTAGCAGATGAGCTGCGTTCAGTATCGTCTGGACGAGCGTTCTGGCAGAGCCGTTTTTCCCATTGGGAGAGAATTCCTGAAACTTATATGCTCAAAACAATATATTCTGTTAGGCTTAGTAAGGGATTAGCCGCTGAAATATCTGGAATAGAAAATTTCATTGATTAATTATGAGACTAGAAGATTATTTAGGGTTTTGCGGCAATACGAGGTTCCATCGCATAATGTGGTGTTTAAGTATGGAAAACCCTCCCTGCACACCGCAAACTTTAGATTATATTTTTCGACAATGGACCTCAATGCTGTTAAAATCTTTAGTCTCAAACTTCTACTCAGATACTTGTAGCCTCCAACCCATTCTCCGTCGCTGTAAAATTCCGAGAGTCTTTTCGAGAGCTCCGGATAAACGCTCTTTATCGCGGGTAGCACTCCCTTAACGATCTTCATCGTTGAGACTGTTATTTGCCTTACACCTATTTTATAGGCCTTTAAGATAATGCTCTCAAGGTCATTTAAGTCCGAGTTTATGGAGGGTATTATCGGGTCTATTCTGATGGTGGCGGGTATACCTTCATTTATAACCTCCTTTAAGGCTGAAAATCGTGCGTATGGTCTGGGTGCATTTGGTTCTATGAGAGTTGCAATTTCATCTCGGCTTGTAGTTATAGACATGGAGACAACGGTAGGTGTCTTCTTGAAGATATCAATATCCCTAACCAATAAATCGGACTTTGTGACAATTAATATTGGAAATTTGTGTTCTGCTAATACCTCTATACACCTTCGTGTTACCTCGTAGTCTTTTTCTAATGGCTGATATGGGTCAGTTGTATCACTGAGCATAACTGGTAAGCGGATTCTGGTTTTCTTAACCATTTGGGAGATTTCTTCTTTGAGTTTGATTCGTGGAGTGACAGGGCCCGTGAAACTTGGGAATTTAATTGCATAACAATATATGCAGTTGTGGGCACATCGACCTAAATAGGGATTTATATTATATTTTGGAAGACACGTGCAGAATGCAGATTTAGTTACGTTAAAGACTGGAAGGCCCATTCCACGGAACATTCTGTATGAGCAATCTTGTATAAAAGCGCTCTCCTTTCACGATTCCTCTAATGTATTTGCTACCATGGTTTATCTTTAAGATGGAGCAAGTAGGCTATGAAGTTCGCTAAAACATGTATTGGACCAGTCAAAGCAATTATTAAAATGGCGCATAAAAACGATATCGAGTTAGGTTTAACGATTAACGCAAACAATAACGCGAAGAAAACGAAATCCAGTTGATCAACAACTGGCATTGGGGCTCCTGGCTTTAAATCCAGTCTCCTTTTCGTAAATGAGCCTACCAAATCGCCTACTAAAGCCCCTAACGAGAGAATGAAACCTAGAAAAACGCTTCCCTTGGGTAGACCAGCGTTCGGCGCAATAAATTCTTGAACCCATCCGACAAATGTGCCCATTAATAAGCCTGAGATAAAGCCTCTATAAGTCTTATGCGAGCCGAATATAGGTTTTCCATCAAAAAATTTTCTTCCGCAATCAATAGGCCTGCCACCGCCAAAAAGCACTGGTGACGCATTCGCACAGTAGGCTGGAAAAATAAAGTAAAGCGCATTAAATATTTCTTTAGCAGCGAACATATAGATCACCTAACTAAACAGTCCTTATCTTTTTATATTCATGCACACCATCTTCACTCACAATTAGATATAAAGTCGCATTTTTCTCAATCCCGTTGCTTCTCTCGACAGTTGCTCTAATAACCCCCGGTCTACTCGTCTTAAAGAGACCGACGATTGATGTTGACCAGTATCTAAGAACTCTTGCAGCTACAGGCTCAACGAAAGCGTCCATCTCTGTTAAAACATTTCTCACCTGGCTTGTTATTAAAACTGGTATCTGAAACTTTTTTGCAATGTGTGTAAGCGTCGCAACCTGGCGGTTAAGTTCCCTGTTCATCTTGAAGACTTCTTCCTTGCTTCCAATTTCAGCGCGGTATAAAGAAGTTATCGTGTCGAAGACTATTAAGCCTAGGCCACCGCTAACATATTTCTCCAATTCATCTATCAGCGTGGATTGCTCCTCAAATGTTGAAGGCGAAAAGAGAACTATTAGTTGCGAAGCTTCACTAAAATCTTGGAGGGCTATTTGCATAAGCCTTTGTAGCGAAAATGTTCCATCAGCATCGATGAACAGCGTCTTATAACCGCTCCTAGCTGAGTTTATGGAGCATTGTATGGCTAGACTTGTCTTTCCAGTATCAGCCTCACCGTAGATAAGCGTCAATCCACCGGGTTGAAGGCCGCCCTCTAATATTTTATCGAGTGGAAAGCATCCAGTAGGTATCCAGCGCCCCAATTATCTCACAAACTAAAATGGTTAAAAATTTAAATTTAGTTTTTTCTGTAGTTAATTATTAAGATAATTGAGCGGTAATATTATGAAAGCTCGAGCTAAAGTAGCCGTCGTAACGGTCTCCGGTAAAGCCTACTATAAGATTGTTACTGAGCTCAAAAATAGAGATATTCCATTCCTAAGTTTAGTGCCCGGCGAGCCAATTCCCCCCTCGGTTAAAGTTGTTATAACAACTGAGAGCGAGAAAACCTTAATAAATCACCCTCAAATTCTAGTTTATAATGCCGAAAACGACCCTTCAAACGTTGTTAGCGAAGCGCTGAGAATAATTATGAGCAAAAACTTTTATGAGGAACTAGTTATTGGAGTTGACCCGGGAAAAACATTTGGTATCGCTGTGCTCGCTGATGGTAAACCTATCAGAAGGGATGAGTTTTCAAACATGGAGAAGGCAATAGATATTATACTAACTGAGCTAGGAAAGAATCCATCAAAATCAAGAAGGGTTAGAATTGGAAAAGGGGTGCCAAGTTTATCGGAGGAGTTAGCTCGTAGACTGGAAGATTTTCTTCCTGAAGATGTTATAGTTGAAATGGTTAATGAAGGTGGTACAAGCACCCTTAGAAATAGCGGTTTTAGGAGAAAATTAAGTGATGCTGACTCGGCTATAAGGATAGCCTCAAAGAAGGGTGAAGTGCGCTTAAGGAGCGTTCATTAAATGAGGCAGATTATTGAGAGGGGTAAGGTACTTTTAGTTGATGGACCAGCTTGTATCACGTTGCACTCAGGAACCATGAGAGCCTTTGGGGCCCAAGTGAAGGCTGGAGAGCACTTAGTTGTTAGGAGAGGTAGACGTATACCTATGGAAGCGGTAGATGATTCTCAGATTGAAATACTGCTTGGGAACGCAGCCTCATGTAGTATAATTGATGAAGACCCCATACCGCCTTCGTGGAAGGACGCGGCAAACAAGGTGCTATCAGTAGACGGTAGAGTCGAAGTTGCTGTGATAGGTGGAATAGACTCGGGAAAAACTAGCTTCTGCATATACTTAACTAACTTGGCTTTAAGCTTGGGGCGCAAGGTAGCCCTAATAGATGGGGATCTAGGGCAATCGGATATAGGGCCTCCTGGAACATTGGGTTTAAGCGTCGTAAAAAAGCCAATTATTGATCCATTTAACCTTAAACCCGATCAATTGGTTTTCATAGGCATTACGAGCCCCTACAAAGTAATCGAGCAAACAATAAACGGTCTAGTAGAATTAAGAAATAAAGCTGTAAGATTGGGCTCAGACTTTATTGTTATTAATACTGATGGTTGGGTTGAGGGCGACGAGGCTGTGAGTTATAAATGTCGCTTAATCGAGAGATTAGAGCCCAACTTCGTTATAGCATTGGAGAGCAGTGAAATCTTAAAGCCCATAACAGACTCGCTGGTCAATATGGGAGCTGAGGTGTTAGTGTCCGAGTCGCCTAAGAATATAAAAAAGAGGGATCGAGAAACAAGGAAGATAATTAGAGAAGCATCATATAAAAGGTATTTAAGAGATGCCAAGGTACGCTCGATGCCGTTGAGCTGGATAAAAGTAGGCGGAAACTTAGAGATTAGGGGTAAAATTGACCAACCTCTCAAAGGGAAAATTGAAGAGAGCGTAGGTAAAAAAGTTGTTTACTGCGAGAATCTGCAGAACTTTATAATTTTGGTTTTAAAGGAGGAGGCCAAGCTAAGCGACGATGAAAAAACCAAACTTACAGCCGTACTTAATAAGCCAGTGAAGGTTATACGTGAGGGAGATGAGAAAGGTCTGCTTGTAGCCCTAGAGGACAGTGAAGGCAATGTTCTAGGTATTGGGATTATTCATTGTGTTGACTTTGAAAGGGGGATACTAAAAGTTTATACTAATGTAGAAGATACCGTATCGAGTGTTCATGTTGGGCAGATAAGGTTAGATGATAATGGAAATGAAATCGAGATTGTTCCTGGAAGCCCTTAAAATTCTGCTGAGGGGCAAAATTTATCGAGTGGACATTTAGAACAGAGCGGCTTTAAGGATTTACAAAATTTCCTCCCTAAGGCTATGAAAAGCATATGAACATCGAAATACTCTTCTGGAGCATATAATTTCTCAAGCCTCTTTCTAATGACGTCATATTTTTTCTCTTCTTCCGGCACTAAGCCAAGTCTCTTCGATACCCTATTCACATGAGTGTCTATGGGCAAAACTGGTTTCCTAGCGCAGAATAGTAAAACTATATCCGCAGTTTTAGGTCCAACTCCAGGTAAACTTAGCAGTCTCTCCCTAGCCTTATTTAACGGTAACGTATATATGAAGTTAAGATCACCATTAAATCTCTCAATTATTATTGATGAGATCTTTTTAAGGATGATTGATTTATTCTTATAAAGACCTGCGACTCTCAATGCCTCCTCTATATCTCTTATGCTAGCTTGAGCCAAATTTTCCGGCGTTATAGGCATTTTAGTTAAGAGATTCTGAAAGGCTCTTCTTGTATTCACCTCAGCTGTGGATTGGCTTATGACAGTTCTTACTAAAACCTCGAATGGGTTTTTTGAGATATCCGAGATTTCTGGAATGGAAAAATTGTTCTTCAGAATTTTCAGAATCTCTTTAGCTCTCAGAAACGTTTCATTTTCATTTTGGCGGGACAATTATGTTTCCATCTCCATCTTATACTAAGCCGCCTAAATAAATGAAATTTACTTTAAATAGAATCTCATGCTAACTTTTATAGGTATAGCGCTAAGAATGTGTATATAAGTCTGGGGGAATGTGATTGAGAGTTAATAGGCTTAGGGAACTTCTGAGAAAAGGTGAGCCGACCATTGGGACAAGAATAATTTGCCCATGGGCTGGCTTAGTTGAGGTGATCGGTTATACTGGCATATACGACTATGTTGAATTCTTAAGTGAATATGGCCCCTATGACTTACATGACTTAGATAATCTTGCTAGGGCAGCAGAGCTAGCTGGGATCTCAACTATGATAAAGATAGATCAGCAGCCTAGAGTTTATTTAGCCGAGAGGGCTCTCGCAGCTGGCATTCAGAATGTGCTTTTTGCAGATATAAGAACTGTAGAGGACGCTGAAGAAGCTGTTAGAGCTATTAGGACTGAGCCAAGGGGTATGAATGGCTATAGAATGGATAGGAGGGTTGGTTATATAGGTGCCTTAGCCTCACCAGCTGATGTAGTGAAGATCTGCGAAGACGCTGTGGTCGCATTAATGATAGAGAAAAAGTCCGCAATTGAGAACCTCAAGGAAATTTTATCCATTAAAGGCATTGATATGGTGCAGTTCGGACCAGTCGACTACTCGATTAGTATTGGACTTCCGGGAGAAATAAATCATCCTAAAGTTAGAGAAGCGGAGGAAAAAATGATTAAAACAGCCCTGGAAATGGGCATTGCTCCAAGGGCGGAAATAGGCAGCGTTGAAGAAGCGAAAAAATACGTCGATCTCGGAGTACGCAACTTCAATATAGGAATCGATTTAAGGATACTCTTCAACTGGTGGAGAAAAAATGGTGAGGAGTTAAGAAGGCTATTCTCTAAAATTTAAGGCTGGTTGATAGGTCAATGGGAGAAGCAAAAGTTTTTCGTGAAGAAGCAACCGAGAATGGTATAAGATTATCAGCTATAGTTATAGAATTGGGGAACTCATATTTAGTGTTACTAAGCGAAGGGGAAGAAGACAATCTCGGGACACTCTCTGTTTCAATACCAACTAAGCCCGAGATTTCCAGAATGCCTATTTCATCAACACTTTTAGGTGAACGCAACGTAATTATTGCTAGGTCAATAGCGGAGAGGTTTGCTGCGGCTACAGGCAAGATGGCATTAGTTTCAGTTTTTGTGAAAACTCTAGATGAGGCTAGGGCTGGGCAGGTGTTTTTAAGGCTCTTGGAGAAAATATTAAAGAGGAGAAGAGAGACATGAGCCTTAGGAATTTTCTTAAGGTTATGGAGGAGCTTAACGAAGTTGTTCACGTAGAGGAAAAGGTCTCACCGTTCTTTGAGATCTCTGCGATAATGAAGGCTATATCAACACCAAATGTTCCAATAGTTTTCTTTGATAATGTTGAAGGATACGACGTAAAGGTTGTAGGAAACATCTGTGCAACTAGAAAGAGGTTATGTAAGGCCTTGGAAACAACGGAAGAAAAATTATGCGACGTGATTCTTGATGCAATGAGTAAACCAGAAGCCCCAAGAGTGGTTGATGACGCGCCGGTTAAAGAGGTTGTAGAGGAGCCTAAACTCTCAAGGATCCCTATTTTAAGGCATTTTGAGCGAGATGCTGGGCCTTACATAACATCGGCTATTATATCAGCCAGAAGCCCCGACGGGAGGATAGAAAACGTTTCAGTTCATAGACTTTTAGTATTAGATAATAAGCGGTTAGCAATCAGGCTTGTTCCGAGACACCTATTTAAATTGTGGAGTATGGCTAAGGATAGTGGTAGAGACTTGGATGTTGCAATAGCGATAGGTGTTCATCCAGCAGTACTCTTGGCGGCTGCTTCATCGCCACCCTTCGGGGTTAGCGAATATGAAGTGGCCAACCGTTTGCTTAAGGGCAATCTAAAGCTAATAAAATGCGAAAAAGTTGAGGCTTATGCGCCAGCTGAGTCTGAAATAATTCTTGAGGGGAAGATATTACGCGCAGAAGAGACTCTGGAGGGACCATTTGTTGATATAACAGGAGCTTATGACGCGCAGAGGCTTCAACCAATTGTGGAGGTTGTTAATGTGATGCATAGAGAAAATTACATCTATCAGGCGCTTCTACCCGGGGGGCCAGAGCATATGCTGCTGATGGGCTTGCCTAGGGAAGCTGCCATCTACGATGCTGTCTCAAGGGTTGTTCCTAATGTTAGGGCCGTTAATCTTTCGCTCGGAGGCTGTGGATGGCTTCATGCCGTAATCTCAATTGAGAAACAAACTGATGGTGACGCTAAAAATGCTCTTTTAGCAGCTTTTGCTGCACACCCAAGCCTAAAGCATGCAATTGTTGTCGATGCCGACATAAACGTTTTTAATCTGGAGGAGGTTGAGTGGGCCGTTGCAACCCGCTTTCAGGCGGATGAAGACTTGATACTAATCCCGAATGTTAGAGGGTCAACGCTTGATCCCTCAGCAGATATGGAGACCGGTTTAACAGCTAAGGTTGGTGTAGATGCAACACGCCCGCTGAAAACTCCAAAGGAAAAGTTTGAAAGAGCAAAGGTGCCCTTAACTAATAGGGCTGCTGAGGTAATCGACAAAATTAGGTCAAGGATTTATTAGAAACCGCAAAACGCTTTAGGCCCAGGTGCTTTCACTTTAGACACGCAGTTTTTATGCAGTCTTCCAAAGTAGAAAATATAACCTTGACTTTATTCATTGACGGAGAGTAATAGGCGGTTTTCGCGGAGTTTGTCATCAGTACCTCTACACCTAGCTCCCTCAACCATGTGACGACAGCACACGTATCACATATAATCTCTCCGCCAGAAGATTTAATGATTTCTACGTAATCTCTAGCTTTTTCACGAATAAATCTAGACGTGCAGATCCATAATTTCACGCCGCTACAGACTCTTCTTCCTCTAAGTAGTCTTGCTATGGTCTTGATTTCGCTGAAAGAACAGTGTGGGCAACCTATGAAAATCAAGTTCGGTCTCTCTGAGGCTGACGAAAGTTCCTCGTAAACATCTCTTATGTTCTTATCATCAACAGTTATTGATTCGTTCACTTCAATGCAACCATTTTTCGGCATATCTAAGTGGAACATAGGGATCATGCCGCTTGTAGCCATCGCTGCACCCATCTGTTTTAGGAGGTGCTCCTCAAAGTTTGGCAAACCACATATTAATGGAATTTTATCACCTAAAACTTTACCAAGGTGTATGCCTAACGCACCGTAATCAGTTTCACTTTCAATTTTCGCCTCAACCTTAACTAGTGCCGAAAATCGGCGGTTCTCCAACTTATGTAAACCGTAATCTGGGGTTTTACCAATCAATGCTGATGCTAAAGCGCTTGGTCCGCCTTCACGGTTTGTCCACGCGTTAAGTATGGAGTTGGCGTAAATCACTGCTGAAGATTCAGCCCAAGATAAGTGTACCCCACTTTTAGGCGGCTCCAGATAGTAGGGTGTACATGTTAAAGAAGTATCTACTCCCATTCCCTTATATAGGTCTATTATTTCTCTCTGCCTTTCAATTAAATCTGTTGGGATAAGCGTGAAAACTGGGTTCTCATAATCTATGCCAGAGGGATTTGTTGTCGCCTTAACTCTAACTCTTCCACCAGACTCCATTAATGCTCTGAGAAACTCTATTGGAGCATCGCCAATAGTCTTATAAGATACCCCGGAAATATGCGCTGAGTCTACTGGTATTAGGCGCTCAGCTCCATATAGGTCGCCTAGCTTAACAAGTATTCTCATCGAGACTTGGTATGCCCAACCTAATTCGCCATCGTAAATCTTCTCCTCCTCTTTAGTTAGATACATTCTTCCTCACTTCCTGAAGACTCTAATAACTCCAGTTTCACTATTAACTTCAACAGTGTCACCAGTGTTTATCTTCGTAATGTCCACATTATCGATCATTGGTATGTTGGCGATAACGGCGCCAACGACGACAACTGGATCAGCTATAAAATTTAATATCGCTTTAGGCGCTAAACCGTTTTTGGCAAGAGAGTAAAGAACGAAGCTACCAACTGTTGAGCCGCGTCCATGTGGAAAGCATAAGATTGAGTCCTTAATGCTCCTCCCAAATAGATCATGATTCTTCTCGATGATCACTCCGCTTTTTGAGTCGACACCACCCAGAAAACTAAGTGGTCTCGCTGAGACTAATGCCATCCCTTTAGCATATCCAGAAACTATTGGTCGACCTTTAAGTATGAACTCCACCTTTATCACCTTAATGCGCTTTAATCAGTAAGAGATTCTCATAGAGAATGGGAGTTCGCCAAATAATCTCTCCGAGATCTCCTGAACTTTCCTCAAATACTCCTCCTCCGTGTAAACTCTTAAAATATTCATAAAGCCTTTCAGTAGATCGAATATGCCGGAGACCTCGCTCAATCTACCCGAGATCTTTCTTCCATCTCTAGTCTTTTGGAAGACGGGTATCTCCATAGGCTCAAGCGGGAAAGCATGATGATATGGGACTGAGGGAAGCGTTGGAACATCGATTATGATGCTCTGCGGGTCTACACCAGCCTCCTCGGCTATTTGATCCCTTATGCGGTTTCTTATGCCCTCGACATTAAAAATGGTTGATACAATTTTATCTCTGATATAGAATGGCGGTGGATCATACGCGCACTTTATCAGTTTACGCCTCTCCAGCCTCTCAATTATCTCCCTAGACTTCTCGCACTCCTTCAATTTCGTCCACAAACTGTAATCATTCAAATTCAAGTAATCTTCTGGAGTTTTAAAGTCCACTAGGCCTAATTCATCTCTAGCTTGCTCCATGGCCACGGCAAGCATGATCTGAACAGCTCTTCCAACCCTATGGAAGTAAATGCTCTTAAATGATTCTATCCGTGCTAATATGAATGATTCTAAAGCTGATAGAGCTCCGATATCTACTGAAAGGTTTCCGTCAATAACGTCTAAGGTGCGCACCAAGCGGATAACATCTACAAAACCATATTCGGCGCCAGTATGATAGGTGTCTCTGACAACGAAGTCTAATTTGTCAGCATCCACGGCGCTTCTAATTACTTGGTTCATAAATGCCATTTTAGGCTTATTTAGGCGTCCAATCGCGAGGGCTCCTACAACATTTGGATCAAAACCTAAGCTGTTTATTACATCTCTTAACTCAGAGTTGGTAATAATCCAAAGGGTCATATCTTCATGTGTCTTACCAAGAAACTTTGTGAGTATGTGCTCGAAAATATGTGAGAAGGGCCCATGCCCAACATCGTGGAGTAAAGCAGATATCCTTATCATTTGAGCCTCATCTTCAGTTAAAATCTGGGATAATTGCGGATTATCAACCATTAGCCCCGCGAGATACATAACGCCGATCGAATGCTCAAACCGTGTGTGGTTAGCTCCGGGATAAACGTATTCAGCACCGGCTAGCTGCCTTATTCTGCGCAGTCTCTGGAATGGAAATGAGTCTATAATTTCCTTCTCAGCCTCCGTTATGTAAACATAGCCATAGATTGGATCTTTAATCTCGCCCCAATATTTACGCTTGGACATAAGCCCTCAATCCATCTAAAACAGCATATATTATGATTTCCGATTAATTAATCTCTTTCTTCTTTGAGGAGAAACATTTATTGTTGAGTAAATTATTAGTATTTTTGGAAGAGTTAAGAGGATGAAGGCGGATAAAGTTTTCAACAATAGATATTCTTTAAGGCTTACACAAGGGAATTCTCTTTTTCATCATAATTGCGAGGTTTTTGGTTTTATTATCGTTCTCACGCTTTTTATTGGCGGTATGCTGAATTGTAGTATGGCAGAGGAGGCTGTAGTAAATTTCGATTTCAACGTCGAGGTTTTAGCAGGTGACACTCTCGCGGTTTTTATATGGCCGCCCGTAGAGAATTTATCAGTCGACTGTAATCCATTGAAATCAAGCGGCTTCAGAGTTTTATTCTCATCAAGGGAAGTGCAGTATGGAGGGAGACAAGAGATTTCAGTAGTATACATGCAGCCAAGGACGGAGGGAGTTTATAATGTTATATTATCTTTTAGCTCTAATGTTAAATGGAATGGTACTTTAGGAGTCTACACTGGTACCGTCGAATTCTATAAACGGGTTGGCTCCGTAGATTTTACGTCTCAAGGCTACCTTATAACTCTCCACACTATTGGGATGAAGCCAGTAGATAATCAAACATCAAGCTACAAAATCAACATTACACTAAAGGCTTACAGCAGTACTTCCTCAAATCCCTTCTTCTTCAAATTTCCTACCCCAGTTAACATGGCTTTATTTATCTTAGTTATCGTGGCGGCAGTTTACATTAATGTCTTCTTTATATTGGATTCGTTTTTTAAGAGTAGGACGGAAGGCATATCAAAAGTTCGCTGGGTGCTAGTTGGATTACTAATTCTTGCAAGCATCTACATTCTATACCAGATATATGGCTTGTTCTCTGGCGGTGAAATATATGTATGAGGATAAGGAAGATGAGTTTACAGGGCAATGGTGGTATAATAGGCCAAGACTGAGGAAGATATTTGCGCCACTACTTTACTTAACTTCATGGCAGTATAGATTATGGAGATTTTTACAGAAGCCGCCTGAAAAGAGGAGAGCTGAGGCTGAGAAAAGGGCTAAGGTAATAAGGAAAAGAATGGACTTTCCAAAAGTGACGAGAGCTGATGTCGTTGGAAGGGATGATGAATTTGAGAGAGTTCTTTTGAGCGCCTATTATCATATATTCCGAGACCCAGAGGTTCGCAAAAGTAGCCCGGTTCCGCCGCCAAAGGTTTTCATTTTAAAGGGGGGTTCTGGTAGTGGAAAAACATTTTTTGCCGAGGCATGTCAGAGAGAGATTTTTGAGGCTGGCTTAAAATATAGCTTAATAATTCATTACGCTTCGCTAAAGCCCGAAGAAGTTTATACCATGTGGTATGGTAGGAGCGCTCAGCAGCTTAGTGCCTTCTTTGAGACTGCCTTCCAGAGACCCAGCGTGGTGTTGATTGACGAGTTTCAGGCTTTTGGAAGCCGTTTTACATCCTCGACTGAAGTTGGTATGGAAGAGAAGAGAGTTCAAACAGTTTTCTTGGAGAAAATTGATGATCTCCAAAAGAAGAATTACAGATGTATTCTGCTAATATCTACAAATGAATATGAGACTATCACTGAAACTCTCAGGCGAAGAGGCGTAGTGGGAACAATAGATCTCGACGGCGGGATTACCAGACCTATGCTTATTGAGATAGCTAAGAGAAATTGCCAAAAATATGGTTTAGATCTTAATCCCAGCGAGATAGTTGAAATCCTTGAGGACACCTTAAGGAGTGTTGGTGGAACAAAATTAACTCCCGCAGATATATGTAATGCATTTGATATCGTTATGAGCGAGAAGTATAAACCCATACAACGCAAAATTATAGATAAAGTACTATTAAAGGCTAAGGATGACCCGCAAATAGAAACTATTAGAAAAGACGTAAGATTAAGCGATTTTAGAGATGTGGCCCGTAAGCTAAAGAGTTACACATCCGCTGAGAAGACTGAGGCTGCGAAGAGGGCGACCATTAGAATATCTCCAAGAGAAAGATATAATGATGTTGGTGGTCTTCGTGGAATAAAAGAGGAAATAATTAAGGAGATATCCTTAGCTTTAGACGCTAACCTGGCAGTTAAAGCCGGATATCAACCTCCAAAAGGCTTTATATTTCATGGTCCACCTGGAACTGGAAAAACTTTGCTGGCTAAGGCTATTGCTGGAGAGAATAATGTTTGGTTCTACAGTATCAATGGGCCGTCTATACTTCAGGGGCATTATGGTGATCCCGAGAAAACCATCCGCGACATCTTCGAGGATGCCCGAAAGAATGCACCGGCAATAATATTCTTTGATGAGATCGATGCTATCGCTCCGAGGAGAGGGACGCATGATCCAGTTGTTGACAGAGTCGTCTCCCAGCTGCTCACTGAAATAGATGGATTTACGCCGCTTACAAACGTTGTTGTCATTGGGGCGACAAACCGCATTGAGATTCTTGATCCAGCCCTACTTGAGCGCTTCACAAGACATTTCGAGTTCACCTACCCAAAAGATAGAGAAGAGAAGCTCGAGATAATAGAGATTCATCTTAGACGGTACAAGCATCACCTAGAAAAGGATCTAACATCCGGTGATATACTAAGGATTTTTGAGAAGAAGATCCTCAGCCCAAGAAAGATTGCAGATACAATCGATGACGCAAATCGCCTCAGAGCAAAGGAGCTTGAAGCTTGCTATAGACTTATGCAGGCAATGAAATATAGGCCTGAGAAAGTTGAGGAAGTAAAGAAGCTTTACGAAAGTGACTTGGAGAGATTGTTTACGGTTCTCGGCATTAACCCTGACAATCCAGGTTTGCTAAAGATGCTTGAAGCCGTCGAACCCGACAATTATCCACTTAGATTATATCACTTTGAGAGAGCGCTTGAAAGAACCTACGATGAAGCGGTAGAAGAGGCGCAAAGAATGATGTTAGAGACTGTGAGAATACAGAAGCCTGAGGTTGGTAAGAGCTATGGGCTTATAGCCTTAGGTGAGCGTGGAGAAATGGGTGGTTTTGTGGGCGTGATAGAGGTTGTCGTTAACCCTAAGGGATCAGGTAAAGTTCATGTTGTTGGAAGCGAAGTCGGCGAAAGTATACTTGCAAGTGCGTATGATGCCTTCATATACATCAACTCTATTTCAGATTGGAAATTCAAAGATTACGATGTATATGTTGAGATAGTAACACCAGCGAAGGGTATGGAGAAGCAGATAATTGGGCCGGGAATAACAAGGTCTCCCGTCTCAGGGCCTTCAGCTGGTCTTGCAATAGCCATAGCGATGCTTTCAGCTTTTACGGGGATTGAGGTTGATCCAACCGTTGTTATGACCGGTGCTATAACGGCGTTGGGCGAGGTTTGGCCTGTTGGTGGACTTGATTATCGTGGGATGGGTAAGATTGAGGCCGCACTATCGGATCAGTATGCTCGCACACTTATTATACCAAGGTATAACTTCGAGCGGCTAAAGAGCTTCGAAACCGAGAAGCTGCTTTCTGAGAGAGGTATAAGAATGATTCCAGTTCAAAATTTTCTTGAAGCTGCCTCTGTAGCCTTACTTAATTTTGATAGAGTTAAGGGTGGTATCCTAAAAATTAGCGATAAAAATATATCTATCTAGTTCCCACTTTGGCGCGCGTGTTTTTCTAAAGTAGATATCTTTCTTCCTTTCGCTTCTTCTTATTGGCCATCTCAAGCAGAGCCCTATAGTATTCTCCGCTCTCGATCTTTTGACATATATTTAGGAGCGCTTCATAAACGCTTTCAAAGTACTCTTTATCTTCGTCTCTGATCTCTCTATTACTAACCAGTAGGGCTCTGTGTCTAATTCCTAATCCAGCCTCCCTTATAGATTGATAAAGTATCCTATGCTCAACCAAAGCTAAATGGGGATATACGTCAGTAGATAGCTGAATTAAATCGTCACCAACATCCTTAAGTTTTATGAAGTCCCACGAAATCATTCCATCCCTATTTTTTGCGAGAATTTCTCTTAATCTAACTTGAATTGTATTAAGTATTGGCAGAAATCTTTCCATGAAGCTCCATCCAAAACAATTTACGTATAATATATAATTAAAGGTTACGGCTAACTCTCAAATCAATCTACCGTTAGAATCAGCAAAAGGGTTTTATGCAAGATAACGAAAAATTGAATTGAAAATTTAGTCTCATGAGATAGCTTAAGGAGGGTCTTGAAATTGTCTGATAAGCAGCGGGTAATGACCTGTCCGAAATGCGGTTTCCAGTTTGACATTCTATATGCTAGAACAGTTTCTTGTCAGGACTGTGCTAGGATGCTTTCCTCTCTGAGCTGTGAGTATATTAAATGTCCAAAGTGCGGTTTCGAATTTCAGTCTTCTGGGAGCGCGGCTAAAACAATTGAGATGCTTAGAAGATGGGAATTTTAAGCGTGTCCTAAATTTTTATGTGTAACCTTTTTACTTCTGCTTAAGTTTTATCTTTACTCTTAAAGCTTTAAGTTTTTCTTCCAGTCTTCGAGTCTTCTCCTCCGCCTCTAAGAAAACGCTTTCCCAATTTCCCCTTCTAATTATATCAGATATTTTTTCAATCTCCTTAGGCAATCCCTCTATTGTTGAGTACAATGCTTCATTAAAATATTTATCCTCTGACACAAGTTTTAGTGCTTCTTCTGGACAGAATTCTATGCATTTCGGCTCTCCACCACAGAGATCACATGCGATGACAACACCCTTATCTATGTTTAGCATTATTCCTCCGAATGGGCATGCTTGAATGCACAAAACGCATCCATCACATTTGCTCTCATCTATAATTAGGACTCCACCTCTTTCAGACTGTTTTATTGCGTTGCGTGGGCAAGCTCTTACGCATGGAGCATTTTCACAAAACCTGCATGAAACAGTAAGATTGAATATTGGGTTCAAATGTATAACTCTTATTCTGGATTTTATTGGATTCGGTTCTCCCTCTTTTTCAAGTGCGCATATGAACTCGCATATACTACAACCTATGCATTTACTTGGATCAACAGATACAAAGTTTCTAGCGAAACTTAATTTTTCCATCATGTAACCCCGCAACTTATTGAATTTATTTATTCCTTTTTAGGACTTAAATTTAAGTTTCTCGATAAGCTAGGTTTACCCTATTACTTTCGAATCGCCACTGCTCTTAAAAACTTCCACATGAATTTTCTCGTCACCCTTAATATCTACATTTTTTAGGGTTGAAATCATCCCTAATACTGTTCTCCGAATAAACTCTGAAACGAAGGGTTGGAGCGGAACATTCTTTCCATCAATTTTTAAGCTGGTTTTTAATTCAGGCTCAACCTTCATTATAATGCAATCATCATTTTTTGCTGAACCATAATATATATCCTCAGCAAGTTCCTCGCATGTTTTCCTACCGCATCTGCCACAATTCAATCGTGGGAGGGAGTTTAAAATCTCAATTACTTTCATTCTCTTTCTTACAAAGTTTAGTGCTTTCACAACAAGAATTGCGCTATCGGCCTCTAAATTTATTATGTGCTCATTTAAATAGTGGAGCGAGCAGAATGCTATTACTTCACCCATTGACCGCTGCTTAAACTCCTCGTATTCTTCAAGGCTTCTTACACATACAATTTTACCTACGCTCTTTTCCTTTAAAATCACTGATGAAAATCCCTCTAAAACGAGAACGTTGGCGCCGAGATCAACCAGGATCTTTATGATTTTTTCTAGCGGTTTTTCTAATGTTTTAATTATTATGCTTGTCTCCCAATTGGAAAATGATACTACAGGGTTAGCGCCAGATGCGGAATGCCTCCAGGTATCGCTCCCCTCTCTGTCTATGGAGAACCCCTCGTGGGCAATGTGCTTTATGGTTGCTACAGAGAAACCTTCCCTAATTAATTTTGGAACTAAGTGTTCAATAACAGTTGTTTTGCCAGATGACTTCCGTCCTAAAACCGCTATTGTGGGATGACTTAAATACAAATTTAGTGCACCCTCTTTCTTCAAAATCAACTTGCACTATTATATTAATATATTCCTAGCAGAATTTGGTTAAATAGGAAGTTTCACCGTTAAACTTACGTGGAATGACTGCGAACACTTTTAAGTATTGAAAGAAAGATTATTCCAATATTAAGGTGCGAATGAATGGTCTATAAATCGCTTACAAACAAATTGGGCTCAGCGAGACCTAGGGCAATATTATTCGATCTCTTTGATACTCTGCTTCTAATAAAGACTGGTGTAGACTTTAATGAAAAATGCCTATTGAATGTTCATAAATTCCTGAGAGATAACGGGATCAATCTTTCTTTGGGAGATTTTATGCGCATGTATTTTGAAGTTAGAAAGCAGCTTTATGAGAGAATCAATAAAACGCTTGAGGAGCCGCACTTCAGTGTTCGCATTTCAGAGATGCTGACGAGACTTGGCTACGACTATGATGCTTCAACTCCCATTGCGCGTGGTGCAGCTGAGGCGTACTCCGAGGAATTTGTGCACTTTGTTTATCCAGATGAGGAAACAGTCCCTGTCCTGCGGAGCCTACGTGACGGTGGATATAAGATTGGCGTCGTCTCAAACTTTGCGATTCCAGAGTGCGTGCATAAGTTACTAGATATACATGGGCTTAAGGACCTTCTTGATGTGGTTGTGATATCAGCTGAGGTTAATAAGCGTAAACCTAGTCCGGAGATTTTTGCCCTAGCATTAGATGCGCTAGGCGTTGAGGCTTCACTTTCATTCTTTGTTGGCGATACACCGGATGTGGATATAAGGGGCGCGAGGAAGGCTGGGATGAAAACTGTGTTGATAGAGCGGAGGAGTGCTTGTATTATTAACCCTGATGATGAGCCGGATTTTAAAATAAAAAGCTTGGGAGAACTTTTGGTGATACTTAACAATTACAGTTGAGATTACATTATTTTACATAAAACCTTTTTAAACTTTCTAGGGCTCTTGAGTATTCTTCAAAAATTCTATTGTAGATTTTGTTTTTCTCAGCGTTTGGATTAAACATTTTCTCCTCAGAAAAGAAACTTTTCCTTGCTTCCTCAATTGAGCTGTAATAATCCGTTCCGACGAATGACATTAATGCTGCGCCTATCGTTGCCGCCTCCCTTTGCGCTGGAACGGTTACCGGTAGCCCGGTGGCATCGGATCGCATCTGGTTCCATACTTCATTTCTTGAGCCCCCTCCTACAACGCGGATGTGATTAACTTTTATGTCTATTGATTCGGCCAGTATGCGAAGCGCCTCACTCATCTGAAATGTTAGACCCTCAAACACCGCTCGGATTATTTGGCTACGGGAGGAGTAAAGCGTTAGACCAAGTATTGTTCCCAGAACACCATACTTCTTCAGCGGCCCGCTCTCCGCTACAAAGCTTGGTATGAAGATTACACCGTTAGAGCCAGGTGGCACTTCTTCGATCTCCCTAATTATAGTCTCATATTTCCTCTCCCCTAAATCTTTAAAGAAGTTTTGGAGGATCCACTCTACCACTGCTGATGCTATCATAAGGAATTGTGGGTTCCATAAGTTTCTCTCAACGTCAGCCTCAGTGATTAATCCCTCCTCAAAGCCTCTTCTAGTTGGCTTAAATGAATCAATTCTAACTCCTAAAATCTCCCATGTTCCGCTTGAGAGAATTGGTTCACCTGGCCTAGCACCTGAACCAAAAATAGCAAACTGAGTGTCATGACCGCCTACGATCACCGGTGTTCCCGTAATAAGTCCGCATTCTCCTGCAGCTTTATCGGTTAAGTATCCCAGTATTTCGCCAGGCTCTCTCCAATCTGGAAAGAAGCCTGCATCTAAATCCGCGAGTTCTAGCATTGCTGATGACCAGTCTCTTTTACCGAGATCCATCGCCATCATCGTGGATGCTGATGTCGGTTCTATGTGGAATTCTCTTGTCAGCTTATGGGCGATTAACCCGGGCATCATAAGCCATGTATGGGCGTTGTCTAATGCTTCTGGCGCCTCCTTTCTCAGCCACATTAACTTGAATAAAGTATTAAATGGAATTATCTGGTATCCGGTAATCCTATATATTTCCCAAGCGCTAATCTGCTCGGTAATTCTTTCGGCTACTTCCTTAGTTCTCGGACACTGCCAGGAGATGGGCGGATAAGTTAATTTACCGTCGCGCCTAACAGGTGCCCCATCAGCGCCCCAAGTAATTATTGTGATTGCTCTAATGTTCCTTGGGTTAATTATCTCGGAAACCTTACGTGAAACCTCACATATTTTTCGCCAGATTTCATCTAAATTCCAGATTAACCAGCCAGGTTTACCATCAGGTTGCTGGCATGAGCTGTTGGGGAGACTTGCAAAAGCATGGATAGCACCCATGTAGTCTACCGCAACAGCTCTAATGTTGGTTGAGCCACAGTCAAAAACTAAAACATAATCTCT
>JAWCEH010000017.1:0-35924 GCA_038859955.1 Bathyarchaeia archaeon
GGCGCATCATTAACACCGTCACCAGTCATCGCCACAACTTGTCCCCTTCTCTTCCATGCACGAACAATCTTGAGCTTATGCTCCGGGGAGACGCGCGCGAAAACGGTTACATCAAGAAGGATAAATTCAGATCTGGGATATAAATTTTTACCGGTAAATTGGTGCGGGGGGTGGGATTTGAACCCACGAACCCCTTCGGGACGGGATACCCCATCTATTTTTGGACCTTGAGTCTTACGCGCATATGGCAATTATATTTACTTCTCCATATGCTCCGCGCATTGAGTCCCCTCGGGTTTGACCTAGCTCTGCCACCCCCGCTCTTTTCCAATATTTTTGTGAAGTTAGCGATAATTATATTTTATGGCTTGTCATTAAATTTAGCGTTTATTGGAAGAGATCTTTATGAGTGAGGATAAGATTATTGAGATGATAGATAGGGCTAGCAAGAGCGTTGTAAACATTAATACTTTAAGGGTTTTCCACGACTTCTTTTATCAAGTTGTTCCAGTGGAGGGCATTGGCTCCGGCTTCATATTTGATGAGAGGGGCTATATTCTAACAAATTATCACGTTGTTGAGGGCGCTGAAAAGATTGCTGTAACATTAACTGACGGACGCGTTTTTGAAGCTAAACTAATTGGAGCGTATAAGGGTTTAGATGTGGCAATTCTAAAAATAAATGCTGATAAACTTGTTGTGGCTAAGCTTGGCGATTCGGATAAGTTGAGGGTTGGGCAGAGGGTTTTTGCAATTGGAAATCCATTCGGCTTAGCTGGTGGACCAACTGTTACATCAGGTGTCATAAGCGCGCTGAAAAGGACCATCCACTCTGAAAGAGGAGTATTTAGAGATTTGGTTCAAACAGATGCGGCTATAAATCCTGGAAATTCCGGTGGACCACTAGTTAATGTTGATGGCGAGGTTGTTGCAATAAATACGGCTATAATTCCATTCGCTCAAGGTATAGGTTTCGCCATACCGATCAATGCCGCTAAGGAAGTTGCCAACGAAATAATGCTTCATGGTTACTATGCGAGGCCTTGGCTTGGAATAGTTGGCGTAAGCGTGAACAGGCAGATTGCTGAATATTATGATTTGCCGGTGGAACATGGCGTGCTTGTCGCAAGGGTTACGCCCGACAGCCCCGCCGATAAAGCTGGCATAGAGAGAGGTGATATAATACTCGAGTTTGACGGTAAGCGTATTGATCAAATAGAGGACCTTCAGAGAATTCTCGCCGAGAAAAGACATGGTTATGAGTGTGAAGTAATTGTTTTAAGGGGTCTAAAGAAGTTCAAGGCAGTAGTTACATTAGAGAGGGAATTATAGGCAACAAAGGTTAATATTAAGGAAAGCATCCATAAATTTTGTGGTGACGTCAAAATGCCCATAGACCCAGACTTCCAGAAAAAGAGAAAGATATCTGAGCATCATAAAGGGCATGCCGTTTGGGGGCCGATCGATCCGCCTATAAAACTAGGCATACACGGAACAAACGTTGCAGTTGACTGGGATATATGCGAGGGTTGCGGGACCTGCATAGATGTTTGTCCAGTGGGTCTATATGAATGGGCGGAAACGCCAGGGCATCCGACATCAGAAAAGAAATCTGATCCAGTTAGGGAATCAGAATGCGTACAGTGCTTAGCATGTGAAACGCAATGCCCCACTCAGGCTATAAAAATCACTCCAGCATAAACTCTTACCTTTTTTATTTCTCTAAGCTTCCACCTTAGACTGGCTGTGAAACTAGCGTTTTCCATTTCCGTAAATGAGAGCATAACCCAAGTATTTCCAATAAATCGTCCAGAAAAAAGAAAAAGTGTAAAGAGACTGACTTTACTTAGGGGTTGGCAGAAGACGTTAATGTGATGTTTAAAATTTCTTATTCAATTAATTCCTTAACTTTTCTTACTATGCCTGTTGAGTCTATTCCCTGCTCTGCTAGGAGTTCTTCTGGTTTTCCAGAATGAGGCATCTTTCTAACGGCAAGTATGTGTGGTTTTAGGCCCAATGATGCCACGGCCTCTCCTAACCCTCCCTCAGGGTAATGGTCTTCAACGGTTATTATGTGTTTTGTTTCTTCGGAGACCTTAATTAGAGTCTCTGCATCGAGAGGCTTCACAGAGTAACAGTCTATAACCCTAATGTTAATTCCTTCAGCCCTTAGTTTCTCATAAGCCTTTAGAGTTTCGTGCAACGTTATCCCAGCCGCTACGACTGTTACTTCATCATTTTTACTCCATCTTAGAATCTTCGAGCCGCCAACATGGAATTCCTCGTCATTTCCATATATTACCGGGGTCTTAGGTCTAGTTGTTCTAATATAGGATATATTCTCATAGTTCGCCATTGCACACGTAAGCTTCTCAGCGCTTACAGCATCGCAAGGATAGAGAACAATGCTCCCAAGAATGGCGCGGAAGAGGGCTAAGTCCTCCAACCCCATCTGGGATGGTCCATCCTCGCCTATTGATACACCTGCATGTGAACCAGCTATCTTGAGATTCGCTCTAGAGTAGGATGCCATCCTTATCTGGTCGAATGCCCTTGAGAGAAAGCATGCAAACGATGATAAGAAGACGTCGAAGCCCTGCGTCTGAAGCCCTACGGCCACTCCGACCATATTTTGCTCAGCGATATAGCACTGTAGACTCCTTTCTGGGAATTTATTAAAGAAGTAAATCGTAAATGTAGAGTTCTTCACATCTCCATCTAGCACAATCATCCTCTCATTCTGTTCACCCAATTTTACTAGGGCCTTCCCGAATGCCTCTCTAGTTGCAACCATGTCGCCAATCTTATAGTCAGTTTTAATAGAGTATTTACTTCGAGATTTTATTGGAATTTTAGCCTCAACAAAGTTTTGCGGCTGAAACTCAATATCCCTTATTTTTTTAAGGATCTCTCCTTCTGCTCTGCTTAATTCTTCCTCGCTTAATGCTGTTCCATGTCTCCCCTCAACATTTTCAAGAAAGCTCACGCCCTTGCCCTTAATAGTCTTAGCGATAATGAAGAATGGCTTATCAGATTTTTTAGCTTCATTTAAGGCTCTAATTAGATCCTTAATATCATGTCCATCGCATACTGTGACTTTCCAACCGAAGGCCTCAACCCTTTTTGCATAAGCCTCCCAATCCCATTGGAACATTGTAGGCTCACTCTGGCCAAGCCTATTCATATCTAGTATGGCCACAAGGTTCGCCAATTTGAGTTTACCAGCTAAATTCAGGGCTTCCCAAACTGACCCCTCAGCAACCTCACCGTCGCCAAGAAGAACATATACCCTCCTATTTATTCCAAGAAGTCTCTTAGCGTAAGCCATGCCCAAGCCTATCGATAAGCCCTGACCTAAAGAGCCGGTGGCAACCCTTATACCCTTAACCCTGGGAACCGGATGACCCTCAAGTTCGGAATCAAACTGTCTTAGGGTCATAAGCTTCTCTCGCGGAATCGCACCAATCTCAGCTAGAGCTGCATATAAAATTGGGGCAGCATGGCCCTTTGAGAGAACAAACTCATCGTTATCTAAGTAATCCATATGTTTAGGGTCTATGTTCATCATATTAAAGAACAGTGCGGCCACAATCTCAGCACTTGAGAGGCAGCTAGTAGGGTGGCCGGATTTAGCCTTAGTAGTGGACTTAACGCTATGCAATCTAAGAGTATTAGCGACGCTTTCGAGATACTCTTCAATATTATTTATACCTGGCATGCGGAACACCACGCAAAGACTTGATGACTATTCTAATTATCACCAACATTTTGTTAAATTTGTCAACTTGATATATAAATCCGTGGTTAATTGAAAGATACTTTGGGTAGATTTACTTTAGTAGGTGGACTTTTCAATGGCGCAAAGAGAAAATTATTATGCGTTATGATTGCGGCGTTTAATTTTTAAGTTTAAATCTTAAATACTATTACAAGTATATAGTGAATACTGGAGGCTGAGAAAACATGAAATGTCCATCTTGCGGCCAAGAAGCAAAACTTGTAAAGGAGTGGGATTTAGGCCCCAGAGTTCACATAAAACTTTATGAATGCTGCGGCAAGAAATTCCGTGAATACATAAAGAAGTAATCAGCGATCAGAAGTTCTCTACGAAATCGTTCATTGGCGAAAAATATTCTAAATCCTTCTATTTTTATCTATATTAAGATGATAAATTAATTTTTAGGTAAAATTAAATGGTTGCATAGAAAGGATGAATCCTAGAGTCTCAACACAAAAGATTCCAATAATGGAGATTTTGGATAGTTCATTCTCTCTTTATTCAACTAAAATAGAAGCTTTCTTCATAATTTTCCTTCTCCTAAATTCGGTTAATGCTGCTTTAGTGCATATTGCCGTTCTCTTTCTGCCCAAATTTAATCCTCCTTATGGCTCAACAGATTCCTTCTTCACTTGGCTAACTGGATATGGGGTCACAGCTTTTATTGTTCTTTCTCTTCTCTTTGTAGCAGTATGGGTTATAACAAATATAGGCAGTGGATTAATTGTCCAGTATATTTTAGAGGTTCTTGAGGGAAAAAGGGCTGATTTAAAAAGGAGTTTAACATCACTACTTCACTTTTTAGGACAAACATTAGTAATTAGTTTCTTAACGGGAACGCTAATCGTACTTGGTTTTATACTTCTAGTCTTCCCAGGGGTAATAATGATGGTGATGTTCAGCTTGGCTATCCCAGCATTAATCTCTGAGCGTCTGGGCATTTTCGATAGTCTGCGAAGAAGTAAAGAATTGACTGATAATATGTGGTGGCGGACATTTCTGCTTTTATTAGCTATATTTACAATGTTCACGATAGCCTACTTACTTGCGGAAGTTCTTACAGTCTCCTTCTACCAGATTTATCAACAGAATTTAGCAAGAACAATAGTTACACTCATAATAATCTCGTTGATAGAACCTATTTACCCTATAAGCATAACTCAACTCTATTACCGCATAAAGAGACTAAAAGCCCTGCATCCATCTATAAAAGTTCAAGAATACATGTCTCCGCGCATCTCTGAGACGGAAATAGGGTTCTGTTACAATTGTGGGCAGGTTTTACCGTATGATGCTATATATTGCCCAAATTGCGGAATGAAAGTGAGAGCGTTTGACTAAAATCATCGGGAGAGAGTGGGGATGGTTTCACACTAGGTTTTTATGAAACACTATTTATAAATCCCTTTTTATTTTTTAGCTCTTTTCCATCCCCACCCTCTAATGTAGAGCTTCTAAGTTACGCTAATAAATCTTTCCATAAATTAACATGCTGTGCTATACAAAATTAATTGCTTCTCCATGTGCGAGCTAGAGTAAAAATGTAGATTGCCAACATTACAAGTTGTTTCGGGTTTTAAGGAAAACGGCGCTTCTGGTAATGTTTAAAGCAGTTATGTTAATTCACAAAGATTTTAGTGAACCTTTGACATCTATTGTTGAAGCTAAAGTTAAATGGGTCTGTTCTTTAAAATATAATATCTCATCGAAAGACTTGGGGGCTTACGGTGTGAATTACTCGCTGGTTACAGAAGCATATGAGAAAATCGAGAGTACAACTAAGAGGCTTGAGATGACCGATTACCTAGTTGACTTCTTTAGAAAAACACCTAAGGATGTTATTGATAAAGTTGTTTATTTAACTCAAGGCAAGCTTTACCCGGATTTTATAGGAATAGAGATTGGCGTGGCGGAGAAACTTGCTATAAAGGCCGTTGCTAAAGCTTCTGGCAGGAAAGAAAACGAGATTGAAGAGGACTTAGCGAAAACTGGTGATCTAGGCGAAACAGCGCAGAAGTTCCTCGAAAAAAGACGTCAAACGTCATTCTTCCAAAAGCCATTAACTGTGGAAAGAGTTTATCAGACGCTTGATAAAATAGCGAAGGCTTCAGGTGAAGGCTCCATAGACTTGAAGGTGAATCTTCTCGCAGGTCTCTTGGCGGATGCATCACCTAAAGATGCAAAGTACATCATTAGAACGGTCACTGGGAAGCTTCGCCTTGGAATAGCTGACATGACAGTCTTAGATGCATTAGCAATAGCATATGGCGGAGGCAAGGATGCTAGAGATATAATTGAAAGAGTGTATAATATATCCTCAGATCTCGGTAAGGTTGCTAGGGTTCTCGCTGAAGGCGGAATTGAAGCGCTTAAAAGCTTCAAAATAACGGTCGGTAACCCTATCAGACCGATGCTTGCTGAAAGACTTAGTTCCCCAGCCGAGATACTTGAAAAGCTCGGCGGCAAATGCATTGCAGAGTACAAATACGATGGGGAAAGAATACAAGCCCATAAAAATGGAGAAAAAGTCATACTATTTTCAAGGAGACTTGAAAATATAACAAGTCAGTATCCTGATGCTGTTGAACTTATTAGAACTTACGTTAAGGCTAAAGAGGCTATTATAGAGGCTGAATGTGTTGCAATAAACCTGGAAACCGGTGAGATGATGCCTTTTCAGGAACTTATGCATAGAAGGCGCAAATATGATATTGAGAAGGCGGCAAGCGAGTATCCAGTATCACTCTTCGCATTTGATGTCCTTTATGCGGATGGAAGGGACTTAACTCTAGAGCCCTATCCAATTAGGCATGAAGTTCTCGGGAAGATAATCCATCAGAGCGATAGGTTCCAGTTAGCAAAATATTTGATCGTAGATAACGTTGATGAATTAGAAAGGTTCTTTGAGGAGGCTGTTGAGTCCGGCTGTGAAGGATTAGTCTGTAAATCCCTTAATACCGATGCGATTTACCAGGCTGGAGCTAGAGGTTGGCTTTGGATAAAATATAAGCGGGATTACAAGAGCGAGATGACTGATACCGTAGATCTGGTTGTCGTTGGAGCGTTTTATGGAAGAGGGAGGAGAGCTGGGACTTATGGCGCGCTCCTTTTGGCATCTTATAACCACGATAACGATACTTTTGAAACAATATGTAAGTGTGGATCCGGTTTTACAGACGAGGATCTCCAAAATCTCCCGAAGATGTTTGAACCATACAGAATTGAACACAAACATCCAAGGGTTAATTCAAACCTTGAAGCGGATGTGTGGTTTCTGCCGAAAATCGTTATCGAGGTTATCGGGGCAGAGATAACTCTAAGTCCAATTCACACATGTGCAAGAGACCTGATAAGAAAAGGAAGCGGGTTAGCAATAAGATTTCCAAGGTTCACTGGGAGATACCGTACAGATAAATCTGCGGAAGACGCTACAAGAGTGGACGAGATAGTAGAAATGTATGAGAGACAGCTAAAGAAAATAGAAGCTGAATGAATTAAAAACTTCAAAAACCAAGTCGGGTCTAAGCCTTGAGCACTGCCCGGCCCGTTTAAGCAAAGTCTTTATCGCACACCAGCCTTTAGCCGTTTCAGCTGATGTGCTCTTTGCTTAAACGCAATGCTCAAAGCTTGCTTCCCGACTTGGCAAAATAATAGTTATAGTTTAAACTATATAACACTTTTGCACAAATTTTTAAATCTAAAAATCCAATATTTTTTGGATGGTAATGTTGGAACGTTCCGTTGAGCGGTTTGAGGAAGATTTGAATCTTGTTGTGGATAGGCTTTGTAGTGGTGAGAGTGAAAGAATTTGTAGGCAAATTTTAAGGTTAAAAGATAAGCTGATTCTTCTCTATAGGAGAAATCTTGTTAAAATTAATCATTCAGTTATGGAGCTTATATGCGCTAAATATCTTATTTTATGCGGTTACCAGGTAGATTTAGAATACGCTTTAGACGGATTATCCTGCGATGTGTATGCACTAAAAGGTTTAGGAAGTTTGATTGTTGAGGTTGAAACAGGTTACGTTCCACCAGAGCATGCTGTTGACCCTATAACTTACTGTAAGGCTAGAATAGCAAGTAAGATAACTAGGTACAGTAATTACGCTGAGAAGTTTGCTTTGGCAACTCCGCCGTATTATACGCTTTGGTTTCCGCCAGCACTAGTCAAGCCTCCACGATACCGAACTCAAAGCGAAATTAAGGAGATTAAAAATTTATGCGACCTATATTATAGCAATCCACCAGTTAACTTTGATGAGATTAAGAACGCTCGTCTTCACGCCATATACGTTATTGACATTGATAAAGGTCTTGTTAGGGAGACTGATCCAAACACTTATCTGGAGAGAATGCAGATGATTTGTGAGTGGTGAGGAATCGTGAGGAAAATTTTACTACTGATTGTTATTTGCTTGCTTGCGACGATGTTCTCACTTGTTTTTAGTGAGAATCCGTTTATAGACACCTTATACTTTAGCGGTGAGAATCTTAGGAAGGGATATTTTTGGTCTCCCATAACAGCTCTCTTCATTCACGCAAACATGGCGCATCTAATCGGAAATATGCTTTTCTTGTATGCTTTTGGAAGCACTCTGGAAAGCGAGATCGGATCAACCAGAACCATTCTAGCCTTCTTTATCGGCGGAGTATTATCTTTTATTTTAAGCCTATACTTCTATGGGTCTAATACTATTATGATAGGATCATCAGCAGCTATCTTCACATTATTAGCCATAGTGATGCTCATTAAGCCACTTAAATTCTCTTGGCTTTTCCTTATGCCTTTAGGGTTAGTTGCAATATTATACTTTATCTATAATGCTCTAATGATCTTTTACTTGAATATTAACGAAACCAATATAGGCTATTTAGGGCACGTTATAGGGTTCTTAGTGGGTGTTCCCTTTGGCATATCTTGGAGCCGCGGGAAATGGAAAAGAAATCTGTTAATTACTATCGCTCTCCTAACAATATACTTTATTGTAATTAATATAATTACAGAAATGTTGGGTTTAATTATTTAATACCGGTTTTCCAAAAATATTAAGAATGTATAACCATGAAATTCTATTAAAGCTAATGAAGTTCCAATTATTCAAAATCACCTCGCTAAGAGAGGATTAGATCCGTAATGAGGGTTTACTTCGGGGTGTGCGGCATCGGGCTTGGGCATGCCGGGCGGTGTGTACCAGTAGCTAATAGACTTAGAGAGATGGGCGCCGAGATAATTTTCTCAACTTATAGAGAGGCTGTTGAATATATTAGGAGTGAGGGATATCCAGTAGTTGAACCGCCATCTATGGGTGTCATGGTTAAGTCTGATGGAACAATAGATTTTAGGCAGACAATTGTTAACCCCGGTCCCTTCTTAGCGGCTTTCATATTTACCAAGCAAGTTGAGACTGAAATTAGGTTTATTAGGGCGTTTAAGCCCGATGTTGTTGTTTCGGACTCACGTGTTTCGCCATTATTGGCCGCAAGATCTCTAAATATTCCAAACGTTTGTATAGTTAACCAGTTTCAGATAATAATTCCTAGAAAAAGGCGTCTTCTCAGACTTGCGAAGATTACGGAGACTGGAGGGTTAGCGATAATCGGCAAAGTTTGGGTTGGTGGAACAGTTCCGCTCTTAATTCCGGATTTTCCGCCCCCATATACGATATCAGTGGGGAATCTTAGAATGCCTATGGCTTATTACGAGCGTGTAAAATTTGTCGGTCCAATTTTGCCCGTTTACCCAGAAGAGCTGCCGAGCAAGGAGGAAATACGTGAGAATCTGGGGTTAGATGTTGAGAAGCCGTTGATTTTTGTGCCAATAAGTGGACCATTAAAGGAGCGGGCCTACATCATTGATATTCTGAAAAGGATTTTCATGAAGTTCCCAGATAACTACCAAATCATTATGTCTACTGGTAGTCCAAGTAACCCAATTGAAGCAATCGCATACAAAAACCACTTTATAGTGTATAATTGGATTCCAAATAGATTTGAATACTTAAAGGCATCCGACTTAGTGATCTCAAGAGCTGGGCATGGGACGTTATCACAGAGCATATACTATGGTAAGCCCATGATACTTATACCTACGCCAAGCCATACAGAGCAAACGAACAACGCTAAGAGAGTTAAGGAGATGGGCATAGCTGAGGTTATAGAACAGAGCGATGTTAACGCGGAAGTCCTTTTTAAAACGGTGGAAAAGGTTTTGCTGGATAATTCCTATAAGAGAAATGTTGAGGAAATCCGGAGAAAAGTCATGAAAATAAATGGATTAAAAACTATAGTTGATGCGATTTTAAGCGTTGCCGAGAAAGGCGATATAGGTTTTTAGCGCGGCGTTATCCCCTATAATTTAATCCAAGTATGTAGATCTCAGCGCTCTCCTTTCTACTAGCTTTTGGTTTTACAACTCTGACTTGGCTGAAGAATCCTTTAACCCTCCTCAGAAATTGATTGGTGAATTCGCCCTGAAAGATCTTTACGAAGAAGTTTCCTCCCTTATTAAGTATGGAGCACGCTATCTGTAGAGAGCACTCTGCAAGCTCTATTTGCCGCGTGTGATCTAACTCCCAAATTCCCGATATATTGGGTGAAACATCCGATATTACGACATCTGCTGGGCGTGGTAGTAACGCCTTTATTCTACTTATAATATCGGCTTCTCTGATATCACCAATAATTGTGAAGACATTTTCATAGTTTAGGGGTTCAATCTCTTTTATGTCCACACCTAGAACAAAACCTTTTTTACCAACAAACTGTCTAGCGACTTGTAGCCATCCGCCTGGTGCAGCACCTAAATCAACAACTACATCGTTAGTTTTTATGAAACCGTATTTTTCCACGGCTTGCATAAGTTTATATGCCGCGCGCGACCTGTAATTTTCCTCTTTTGCCCTCCTATAATAATAGTCTCTTCTCCGCCTAGCAAGCCACTCCTTAGACAAACTATTACTCACCGTGGTTTTCTATTCTACTTTGGGTCTGCCTCCAGTATCCAGCGTGTTAGTTTCTCGCAATCATTTGGGGAGAGTCTGCCGCCGGCACCGCACCTCGAAATCTCCTCACATGAGATGCATGGGCAATCTAAGATTGAGTCGATGGAGATTGGTTGGCGTTTCGAGAAAAGCCTATAGGTCCATCGTCCCTTTGAAAGCTCTGGTTCGCGATAGATTAAGCCTTTATTCTCAAGCCTAATTGATATTCTGGAGCCCTCTCTGCTTGTCGCGTTTATCTCACGCCAAAGATCCGATTGTAATATTCCCTTCTCACCGCTTTTAATTATAATATCAAGAGCCCTCTGCTCGAGGTCATTCTGCTTGGGCATATGCAACTCTCCAGTGCCTTCAATACCGTCCTCTTATAGAATTATAATGCTTCTCGAACATAAAAATATATTGAGCGAACCCTCAGTTATTACAATTAATCCTTAAGAGCATCCTCGCTTATTATAGTCTTATGCAAAAGCGAGAGGGCTACTGTTTAGGCATTGAAAGCACAGCCGATGATTTTGGCGTTGGTATAGTTTCGTTTAGTGGCGAAATATTAGCTAATGTTAACAACGTATATATTCCTGAGACGGGTGGAATACACCCAAGAGAAGCATCTAGACATCACGCTATGGTAGCCGGGAGTGTAATAGCTGAAGCCTTTAGGAGAGCCGGGATAAAGCCAAAAGAAATAGATGTAATAGCCTTCTCTCAAGGTCCCGGCCTAGGGCCCTGCCTAAGGGTTGGTGCGACAGCTGCGAGGGCTCTAGCCTCCTACTTAAATAAGCCGCTTGTCGGAGTCAATCACTGTCTAGCCCACATAGAAATAGGCAAGATGATTAGCGAAGCAAGAGACCCCGTCACTTTATATGTGTCAGGTGGAAACACTATTGTGGCAGCTTTTGAGGCTAGAAGGTATAGGGTTTTTGGTGAAACATTAGATATAGCTGTAGGAAACTGTTTAGATGTTTTTGCTAGGGAGGCTGGCCTAAAACCTAGGGCTGATAAGCCCTTTGGAGCTATAGTTGAGGAGTTAGCGTCTAAGGGTGGTAGATTTATCCCATTACCATATACCGTGAAGGGTATGGATTTATCTTTTAGTGGACTGCTAACTGCAGCGGTTAATTTATTGCGTGAAGGGAAGTACTCTCTTGAGGATTTGTACTTCAGCTTCCAAGAGATAGCCTTCTCAATGCTAACAGAGGTAACTGAAAGAGCCTTGGCTCATACGGAGAAAGGCGAGGTTTTACTAACTGGTGGAGTTGCAGCAAACAAAAGGCTCCAAGCGATGCTGAAAACAATGTCTGAGGAGCATGACGCTTGCTTCCGAGTTGTGCCAAAAGAGTATGCTACGGATAATGGTGCGATGATAGCTTGGACTGGAGTGTTATGCTACCAATATGGGTTTACAATACCAGTTGAGGAGAGTTTCGTAAGGTTGAAGTGGAGACTTGATGATGTTGAAGTCCCTTGGGTTAAGATTGACTAATTAGTTTTCTACTTAAAGGTGGCTTTATGATGGGTATACTGATAAAGAAGGGTGCTGAGGCAAGCATTTATCTCGAAGATTGGTGTAATCGAAAGGTCATATTTAAAAAGCGTCATCCAAAAAACTACCGAATACCGGAACTTGATAGAGTGCTTCAAATACAGAGAACTAAACATGAGCCCCAAATGATTCATAAAGCTAAGGAGGCTGGTGTTCCAACACCAATAATTTTTATGGTTGACTTAGAAGAAGCGACGATCATTATGGAGTTCGTTGAAGGTAAGCAGATAAAGCAGATACTTAATGACCTGTCGAGTGAAGAACGAAGAAAGTTATGTCATCAAATTGGCATGCTCATAGGTAGACTGCATAAAAACGGCATAATTCACGGCGATCTTACAACATCAAATATGATTCTTACGCCTCATGGAAATATAGTTTTAATAGATTTTGGACTTAGTGAACAGAGCACAGAGGTTGAGGCTAGAGGTGTGGATCTCCACTTGATGAAAAGAGCTTTGGCAAGCACGCATTACAAATATTCTGATGAATGCTTCAGCGCCATAATAGAGGGGTATGAAGAGGTTATGGGCGGCGAGACTACGAGAGATGTTTTAAATAGAATTAAAGAAATAGAAAAGAGGGGTCGATATATAACAGAAAGGTGAACTGAGATTGCCGCTGGATGCATGCTTTCCATATGGAAAATTAATTTTCTTCGCAACTGGAAATCTACATAAGTTTAATGAAGCTAGAAGAGTTCTGGCAGAGTATGGTATATCTGCGGCAATGCTTAAGGTGAAAACTCTGGAAATTCAGGATAGCGACATAGAAAATATTGCGAAAATAAGCGCACTAAATGTCGTTCACGAAGCCAATCTGCCTGTAATAGTTGAGGATGCTGGTCTCTTTGTGGAGATGCTAAATGGTTTTCCTGGGCCATACTCCTCATATGTCTATAAGACAATAGGCGTTAGTGGATTACTTAGGCTTCTGGAGGGTGTAGATAACCGTAAAGCCCACTTTAAGTCCGTAGTTGCCTTTTGTGACCCAAGCGGTCAGATAAAATGTTTTCAAGGTGTAGTTGAGGGAAGAATTTCCAGAGAGCCTAGAGGTTGCGGAGGCTTTGGATTTGATCCAATATTTGAGCCCAATGAGCAGCTTAATAAAACCTTTGCTGAAATGAATGCTGAAGAGAAGAATAGATTTTCGCACCGTGCGAAAGCCATGAGAGCTTTCGCCGAGTGGTATAGGGGTTTGCGGAGACTATAAAACCAAAAAGTATATTTTTATCCACTCATCCTTGTTGATTAACAATTCAAGAGTTGGTAATGATGCCAATAGTGGATCCGTTAAAGAGGAGCATAGCGCAAAGAAAGAGGCTCTACATGAAAATATGCAGAGATTGCGGAGTTAGAAATGCTCCGACAGCTGAAAAATGCAGGAAATGTAGGAGCAGAAACCTAAGATGGAAGAAGAGGGAAAAGACTCGATAAAATTGAAACTTTATTTAGTATAATCACTACTCTTCTCTTATGTTTGCGGCCCTTCTTTTTTGCTTGATAATAAATTTAGTTTAACCTGAGGATTACCTCAACTTGGCAATCTGATGGAGCCTTTATCTTTTTTATCCAGGAGTCTCCAACAGCGATCATTGCAAATATTCCCGCAACTTCAGACCTCGCTTTATAAACGAGATTTAATAGAGCGTTTTGGGTTTCACCGCTTTTCACGATATCATCAACTATTAAAACGCTATCGCGCTTCTTAATGGACTCTCTTGGAATGTAAAGAGTCAAAGTATAGCCTGAATCACTTAAAACGTATGTTTCTTCTAGGAATGAGGTAACCCCAACCTCCTTATTTGTTTTTGCGACAACTAAGTTGACACCTAGGGCGTTAGCAACCATGGTTGCAAGTGGAACACCGTCAACAGCTGCGGTTAAAACCTTTGTTATCCTCTTTCCAGCAAACCTTGCTATCGCATAATTTGCAGCCTGCCTAAGAAGGATTATATCCCCAATAAGGAGTGTATTGTCAAAATACCCTTCATCGTTAAACTTAAGCCTCCTTCTAAACTCGTTCTCTAATCCAACAATCTTCGATAGGGCGTTCCAGAGCTGGCGTGCTCTATCCTTATTTGGGAGAACATGCCCTTTAGCGTACCTACTTAAAACAGTCACAGGGAGATCGGTTTTGGCGGCTAGTTCCCTATAAGTATAGTATCTTTTAGCCGTTCTGAGCAACTCAACTGTTGCTAAACGGAATTTAAGATCCTCAGCGTGAGTTGAAGCCTTAATCTCATCATATGTTAAATCCTGAAACATAAATCGTTCACTTCCTCATTTTTAGGTTTCAGTCAACTGGCTGATGTTTTTAGGGTTAAAAACAATTATTCTAATTTTATTTTTTGTATTTTTTATAGTAGTTCGGAAACAATTCCTCTAAAATGGAGCAAGAATAAATGGAGAAGTCCGAGTTAAGAGATATTTTTGAGATTTGATTTACAGTTAGGGTTATAACATGGAGATGTTTGGCTGTAGAAGACAAAAAATCAATTTCAAGGATGAGGAGAATTTTATTAAATCATTTATGAAGATATATTTATAAGCATGCTTGAAAAGAAAAAAGGAGGAATATATTTTCGCCTAAAGTGACCGTGAGCTCCTCGAGGAGAAAACGTTTAAATCAGCATGAAGGGTGTATGTGATCTCATGGGCGGCGAAGAAAGTTCGGGTAGAAGAAGTAGGGTTAGGGTCATTTATAGGCCAGCTAAAGAAATAGTTATACTTGATTACTTCCAGTTTTCCAGGGATGCGTTGGATCAAATGTTCGCTAGGCTGCTGCACTCAGGCATGCCAGTTATGGCACAGTGGGCTGAAGGTTTAATTTTCATTTATTTCCCATTGGCACCGGATTCTGATGAATTAATGGAGAATTATCTTAAAGGGAGAGTTTTCTGGAGCTCTGTTAGTTTCGCTTTAATGCCGAAGTACTCGCCCTCAATTAAAGTTGGTGGCTTAGAGATACCTGTCTTGGACGTCTCAAGCCACCCAGTACTGGTGGAGGTTGCGAGGTGGCTCAAGAAGCATGCTAAGCCGGATGTGAAGACTGAAACTGGTATTTTGAGAGGGAATCAAATAACATAAAAAGCGAAATAATATAAATACAAGTTTCACCTTAATTTTTTAAATCCTCCATAGGAGGAATATTGTTGTTTGGCTATGCTGGTAGAATTTTAAGAATGAATTTATCGACTGGAAGGACTGCAACAGAACCGTTAAAGGAGGATTTGGCTAAGAAGTATATTGGCGGCATAGGTTTAGGTATTCGCCTATTGATTGACAACTCTGAGCCCGGCATCGACCCACTTAGCCCGGAAAATCCACTAATTCTCACAACAGGGCCATTTAGTGGGACAGTTGCTCCAACGGGCGGCAATGGGCACGCTTTTGTCGCTAAATCCCCATTAACAAACGGCGTTGGTGAAGCTAAATCTCATGGGTTCTTCGGCGCCGAACTTAAAAGGGCTGGCTACGATGCAGTTATATTCGAAGGTAAAGCTGAGAAACCAGTCTACGTTTGGATAGATGATGATAGTGTTCAAATGATGGACGCGAAACATTTATGGGGTAAATCACCGCAGGAGACAGAGGACATTATAAGAGAGGAGCTTGGAGATTACTATATTCGCGTGGCAGCAATAGGCTTAGCTGGAGAAAAACTCTCGCGCATTGCCTGTATAATTAATGATAAGACTAGGGCTGCTGGAAGATGCGGTTTAGGAGCTGTTATGGGTTCAAAGAATTTAAAGGCTATAGCTGTTAGAGGCACGAAAGATGTCCAAGTTGCTAAACCCGACGAGTTTCTAGAATTTGTTAAGGTTCTTCATGAGAGGATGAAGGGGCCGGCTACTGTCAAGTATAGAACGCTTGGAACGCCTCAAAACGTTTTAGTTCACAATTCGCTTGGCTGTCTGCCAACAAGAAACTTTACAAACGCGGTCTTTGAGGGGGCTGAGAAGGTTAGCGGGGAATACTTGAATATGCGTTTTGTAACAAAAATTATTGGATGCTCTTCATGCGCTATGCGTTGTGAGCATATTGCTGTTGTACCTGAGGGCCCCTATAAAGGAACCATGGCGAGGGTTGAGTATGAGCCTCTCTGGGCATTTGGTCCCCATTGTGGTGTAGATAGGATGGACGCTATAATTAAGGCCATTGATTTATGCAACTATTATGGTGTCGACTCCATATCTGCTGGCAATATTGTGGGCTTTGCAATGGACTGTTATGAAAATGGTATATTAAGTAGAGAGGATACTGGAGGGTTAGATTTAAGGTTTGGTAATGCCGAAGCGATGGTTAAGCTTGTTGAGATGATGGGTAGGCGTGAAGGATTAGGTAACATACTGGCTGAGGGTGTTAAAAGGGCTGCTGAAATGATTGGTAAAGGCGCTGAGAAATATGCGAATCATATTAAGGGTCTCGAAATGACGGGATATGACATAAGAGGGTTAAAAACAGCTGCTGTTGGCTATGCGGTATCATTTAGAGGTGCTGACCACAATAGGCATGGAGCATACTCGTTAGACATAGCTGGAAAGGTTGATAGATTCAAGTTTGAGAAAGGCAGGTCTAAGCTTGTAATTGAAATAGAGGATCTCTACGCGATAATCGACTCGCTGATTGTCTGTAAATTCTCTAGAGGAGTTTATTATAAGGGATTTGAGGATCTAGCCAAATACTATGCACTTGTAACCGGAACTGAGATGACCGCTGAAGAGTTAAAGCAGACTGGTGAGAGAATAAGCAACTTGGCAAGATTATATAATATTAGAGAGGGCCTCACGAGGAAAGATGATCATCTACCAATCAAAGTTATGACAACACCTATACCTGATGAAACCGTTTCCAAGGGAAGCTACATAACTCAAGAGGAGCTAGACTTCATGCTTGACGACTACTACGCGAATAGAGGCTGGACTAGGGAGGGCATCCCAACGCTAGAGAAGCTTAATGAACTAGGCCTAAAGGATTTAGCCCATATAGTTAAAAGCAAACTTTAATAACGGCGTTAACAAACTGAAATTAAGTTGATGGAGGAAATGTTATGTCGCATATACATGCAAGAAAGTTCGTTTCAGCCGACCCGGAGAAGTGTGTTGGCTGTAGTGTCTGCGAATACATATGCTCATTTGAGAAGGAGAAGGCTTTTAACCCGTTAAAGTCGCGTATAAGAGTTGTTAGATTAGACACTGTTGTAAATATGTCTCTTGCATGCAGGTTATGTGAGGACGCTCCATGTGTTGCAGCATGCCCACGTGACGCGCTGAAGCAATCTGAAGAGACGGGCATAATCTTGGTTGATGAAGACAAATGCAACGGATGCGGATGGTGTATTGAGGCGTGTGACTATGGTGCCATTATGCTCCACCCAGATAAAAAAGTTGTTTTCGTATGTGATACGTGCGATGGAAACCCCAAGTGTGTAGAATGGTGTCCAGAGAAGGCCTTAGACTATATAACTAAGGATGTTCTAGCCCAGAAATCGAGGATAACCGCAGTAAAGAAACTATTCCAAGAAGTATTAAGATCCTAATCTTCTTCGATTTCCACTAGGACAGCTTAAAATTATCTTTTATTTCTTCCACTTTCAATTTTGGCATCGCCAACATTCATTTTTAATAAAGCCGTCTAGTAGGGTCTCAACTGCTTAGTATCTCGTTGAAAAATCTCCGCTGCTGAGGTTTCATCAATCTGATACTGAAGCATAAATAGTAAATATAGGAATCAATTAACCAGGAATGTTGCAGCGAACTTAAGTTCATTGGAATTAGCCCCCAATTTTAGCTCGCACTCCTATTTTCTCGATAATCTCCTTGATGTAGATCAATCTTTCTTTCGACGGAGCGCCGTGAATTGGCATCAAATATTTTCTACCAATACGTGTATATTTTTCGCTTACATCGTGAAACGGCAGCAAGTTAACCTCTTTCACACCGTCCAATAACCGAAGAAATTCCAATAATTTCCTTAAGTTTTCGTCCGTGTCGGTTATATCAGGTATTACGGGAAATCGGATAATAATGTTCTTGCCCCTTCCATTCTCCACCAGATATAAAAGATTTTTTATTATTAGATCGTTTGATACACCCGTATATTTTCGATGACTAGATTCGTCTAGAATCTTTAAGTCATAAAGAAATAAATCAACATATTCAACAATCGATTTAAAGACATCTAGACTCGCATATCCAGAGGTATCTAATGCTACATGTATCTTTCTATTTTTGCACTCCTTTACCGCTTCTTTAAGAAATAGTGGTTGGTAAAGTGGTTCCCCTCCAGAGAATGTTACTCCTCCACCTGAAATATCATATAATATAACGTCTCTTTCAATGATGCTCATTAACTCTTCCAAACTAATTTTTCGTCCAATGATTTTTAAAGCTCCAGTTGGACATACCTCTGCGCAAACACCGCATCTAATACAATTATGCCGGTCTATAACAGGTTTGCTCGCATCAAATTCTATTGCTTTGATAGGGCAAGCGGTTACACACGTTTTGCAACCAATGCATTTATAGTCAAAAAACGCGAGGTCATTAGCGCTTGATATTCCCTCCGGATTATGACACCACCAACATTGAAGCGGGCAACCCTTCATAAAGATTGTTGTCCTAACTCCGGGCCCATCATGTATAGCGTACCGCATAATATCAAATACTATTCCTTCCACACGTCTTGTCAGTAACTTTTCTCTTGGCAAATTTATACCTCACAGCTCACTCTGTTCGGTTCGCGCAATTATTTCGTCTTGAAGTCCCCTTGGAAGATTTACAAAGTAGTCGCTGTATCCAGCGACCCTAACCATTAAGTCTTGAAAGTCTTGAGGGCGTTTCTGCGCTTCACGGAGCAGTTCTGTGCTTACGACATTAAATTGAACGTGGTGTCCCCCCATTGTAAAGAAGGTTCTAATAGTATAAGCTAGTTTTTCAATGTTCTCCTCACCCTTTATCAGATCGGGACTAAGCTTCTGGTTAAGGAGAGCCCCACCCGTCTTATCCCAGTCAATTTTCGAAACTGATCTGAAGACGGCGACGATCCCTTTTCTATCCATTCCCTGGACTGGAGATACACCCTCGGATAAAGGCTGTCCGGCCTTTCTTCCATCAGGAGTTGCCCCAGTAACTTTTCCAAAATAAATGTGCACCGTTGTTGGGAGAAAATAAACTCTTCGCGAAGCCTTTCTTATTGGCGTTTTCGGATAATTTTCCACCAAACCGACAATTGTGTCAACTATTTTCTTTGCAATTTCGTCAGTGTAGTCGTCATCATTACCATATTTAGGTGTCTTATTTAGGAAGGTTTGTCTCATCACTTCGTATCCTTCATAGTTTTGGCTTAGGGCGTTAAGAACTTCGTCCATTGTAAATCTTCCCTTCTCGAACACGTTATATTTCAGTGATGCCAAGCAATCCGCGAGAGTTCCTAAGCCGACAACTTGAATATAACTTGTATTATATCTTGCTCCACCACAATTATAGTCCTTTGCATTTTTCACGCAATCCTCAATCCAAAGTGACAAAAACGGAACAGGCAAATATTTTGCATAAAGGGCTTCGATCACGTCATTGCCTCGAATCTTCACAGAGACGAAGTAGTTCAACTGCCTCAAAAAGGCATCGAAAAGTTCCTCGAAGGTTTTAAATTTTTTAGGATCCCCAGTTTCAATACCAATTCTTTTCCCAGTTCTAGGATCTACCCCGTTGTTCAATGTTATTTCGAGAATTTTCGGCAAATTTAAGTAGCCCGTCAATATATACGCCTCTTTTCCGAAAGCTCCAGTTTCAACGCATCCACTCACCCCGCATTTACGTGCATCTTCAAGGGTTTTACCTTGCCGTAGCATCTTTATAATGGCGCCGTCGAAGTTAAATATTGGTGGTTCACCAAACCCTGGGGCGACAACCTTTAAAGCTTTTACGAGGAAACTGTTTGGATTTTTGTTACTTATTAGGACCGCTGTGTTCGGTTGCATTGTACGCATTTCCTCAAGAACCTCTAAAATTAGATATGATAGTTCATTAACGGCGTCTGATCCATCCTCCTTTAATCCTCCAATGTTAATTTTGGAGAAGTCATTGTATGTGAAACTTTCCTCTAATGTCACGCCAACTTTTGGGACCGCTGGTTGATTATTGAATTTAACCCAGAATGCTTCAAGTAGCTCTTTCGCCGTTTCTCTTGTAAGTCTTCCCTCTTCCATATCCTTCTTGTAGAACGGGTAAAGATGCTGATCTAACCGTCCTGGCGTAAACGAATCCCATGGATTTGTCTCGTACGTGATGCCAACATGAATAAACCAGTAGTGCTGGAGAGCTTCCCAAAAAGTTCGGGGCGCGTTCGCCGGAACCCAGCGGCATATCTCTGCCATCTGCCTAAGCTCTTCTTTCCTCTGAAAATTCTCCTCTTTCTCCGCCATTTCCTTCAGCTTCTCAGCGTACCGGCTTGCATAAATTATTAGCGCGTCGGCCGCTATATCCATGGCCTTCAATTCTTCTGTCTTCTCGTAATATTCGGGGTCGCATGGATCTAATCTCTCCATTTGCTGCTTAATCTCTTCCTTTATTGCTAAGAGACCTTTTCTGAAGACTCTTTCTCCCCCGGATGTATGTCCCGGAGCCCTCTGCTCCATAAATTCAGTCCATACACCCGCCTCGTAAGCATCCTTCCACTCTTGAGATAGGTTACTAAAAATGATATCTCTCATCGATCTGCCTTTCCAAAATGGAATAATCTCATCTTTATAAATCTCTTTGGCTTTTTCATCCACCTTATAGGGCATGTTTTTTCGCGAATCTAGGATTTCTAGGTCTTCCATAGTGTGGACGCATATTTCTGGATACGTGGGAACCTCCTTCGGACCAGTTCCTCTTAAGCCAACTATTAACTGACCCTCTTCAAGAGGTAGAGAAACATGCTCTAACAAAAATTTGAATGCTAATGCGCGTTGAACCGGGATTGATTTCCCTTTAGCTTCATCACTCTTATAAAATTCCGTTATCAGCTTGGCTCTCTCAACTGATAATTTAACTTCAGCTTTAATGCTTTCCTCTCTAAGTCTTGCTATTCTTTCATTTACAGGTTTAACGGCAGTTTTTCTCCTCTCGATCTCTTCCTCAATTTTTTTGATGCTGCTGTTACTTAGACATGAAGTTCCAAACATAATTTTCCCTTGAAAATATTGAATTACAATTATAAAAAACATTTCAGTGATTGTGCAGAGGTATGTCAGCACAATCACCACATCTAATACAATTATAACTGTCTATAATTTGTTTGCTCACATTAAATTCTATTGGACCTTCTATTGGGTAGGTCCAATAGGTCTATAGGTCCTTCTAGACCTATAGAAGGATTTTGAGGGAATATTGAAATCAGAGATGTATTATTTAAAGAAATTTGATGATTATGATAGTCTGAAGAAAGCAGTTGAAGATTATATAGATCATTACAACACGAAGGGGGATCAAAAGAGATTAAAATGCATGACACCATTAGAGTATCGAAACCAACTTCTTGATATATCAGGGCAATGCAGGTAACGCCAACTGCTACAGTCGGTGTTACCTGAAAAATTTTTATTATTTTCTCTTCTTACTACAATTTAACAAGCTATACAACAGTGACAGCTTTTATACACTTATCTTTATTTGTTCTTACAAATTCAAAATGTTTGAGCTGTCTCAATCATGTAAGTGCTTATCAAAAGTAACTTATAAACAACCATATGCTACACTTCTCACTCTGAGATGATAGTACTGCTCCATATTAGGAATCATCTGATGCATATATACTACTGAAAAACCTTCACTTGGATCAATTGAAACATACGTTCCAAGTGCACCTGTCCAGCCAAATTCACCAACAGAGGCATTAAAGTTCCCTTCTGCAATACTAATAAGAGTCCTTACACCCAAGCCATACCCATATCCAGATAAATAAACATTATTTTTGTTGAAATCTAATAATTGTCTTTTATTTAACTGATTTGTTCTCATTAAATCTATTGTTTTCCTACCAATTATTCTCCGTCCTTTATAAACGCCTCCATTAGCTAGCATTTGAGAAAATTTCAAATAATCTCTCACTGTAGAGAAAAGTCCGGCTCCTCCTGCCTCGTAAATTGAATCTGGTTGATGGAATTCATCAAACATTCCCTTGACTTTTTCAAAAGTTCCATCTTCATTCTTTTTATAACAACAAACCATTCTTTCTTCGATATCTCCAAAATAACGATACCCTGTATCCTTCATATCCAGAGGTTCGAAGATCTCCTCACGCAAGAATTCACTTACTTTTTTTCCAGAGATTATTTGTATCAAAGCTGCAACTATATCGTGTCCATATCCGTAAAGCCACCTTGTTCCTGGTTCAAATGCCAAAGGTACTTTTGCCATTGCTTTTGCTTCCGTAACTATGTCAAACTTTCCATACTTTTTTGTCAATTCTTCCCTTACCTTTCTCATTTCAATGGCTGTGGGACTATTCATAAATGGATACGGCAAACCCATCGTCATTGTAAATGCATGTTTTATGAGTATCGGATTTTTTGCCTTTTCTACTTGTAAATTGCCTTTATTATCTTTTACAAAAACATATGTCTCCTTATATTCGGGAATATACTCGTAAACCGGATCACTTAGTAAAAACTTTCCTCTCTCATATAACATTAGAGCAGCTGTGCAAATTATTATTTTAGTCATTGAGGCTAACCTAAAAACACTACTTTCATTCATTGGTACTTTTCTTTCTAAATCTGCATAACCAAAATATCCTTCCCATAAAACCTCTCCTTTTTTTGCAATAGCACAAGCACAACCTGGTAACCCGTCACGCACAAAACTATTCAATAGTGCTGATAAATCATCAAATTTTGACATTTATATCACTCCATTTATTTAGTTTAGTATTTTAATTGACTCCTAGCTTTTTAAAAAGATGTTTTACCATAAATTTCATGAGCTCTGTTGGTCTGTTTGGATCCTTACATGGCTTGTCTCCAAACAACATTATAAATGGTTCTTCACTCGTATAAGGTCGCCATTCGGGCATTGGAGCGCCATCAGCGTCAAGTCCATTAGGATCTCCTTTTTTTGCAAAGTTAGTCCAATAATTGCACATCATACGTGCAAGGTCATAGTGCTTGCCTACAAAAGGTCTCCAACACTTTGCTAACGTTTCAAATACAAACCATAATTCAGATGAATGAAAGGCTCCTGCGTCATCTCCAGGCATTTCAGGATCAAAGCAATAACAGTAAACGGTTGCATCATTTGTTTTGGCATTATGTTCACACCACATAAGATTGCCTATTTCAAACATATTTACTGAAGCTCTTTTCTTGATTTCTTCAATATCTGTAGTATCTTTACAACAGAGTTTTATAAATTCTTCCGCATCCTCACCAAACTTGTCATAAGCATATTCTTTAAACTCTTCGAATGTTCTTACATTAGGAGTTTCTATAAACTCATTAGCTGTATGTCCCATAATCAAAGGTATCTTATGCCAATCGCCTTTTACTATCAGTTTTACAGGATCATCAACTATATAATACCCATCTTTTACAAATCCCCATCTATATCCAAACTCTTCTGCCTTTTTAAATAAAATTTTTGCATCTATTTCTCTTGCCTCATCTAAACTGCTTACTCCTAAAAATTTTATAAATTTCTCTCCGATTTTCTCAGCTTCCTTTATATCTGGATATCCTTGGTTAAAACGTGGGGCAAATCCTCCTCCACTTTGAATGATGGCTCTCTGAAACAACCCTTTACTTATGGGGGAAGTTACATGTGCTGTAACACATCCTCCGCCCGCAGATTGCCCAAATATCGTTATATTATTCGGATCTCCACCAAACGCAGATATATTACGTTTTACCCATTGTATTCCTGCTAATTGATCCATTAATCCAAAATTAGCCTTCGGGCCATCTTTATTTTCCTCTGAAATTTGCGGATGCGCAAAAAACCCAAAAACATTTAATCGATAGTTTACACTTACAAATACCACTCCTCTTCTTGCTATTCTTTCACCATCAAACTCCATTTCTGATGTATAACCAACTTGCAACCCTCCACCAAAAAACCAAATCATTACAGGTAGTTTTTCATCTGAATATTTAGCTGGCGTCCATACATTCAGATACAAACAATCTTCGCTCATTGGTATATCAGGGTCAACATGCCATTCTTTTGTGTATATGTTTTTAGGATCTAAACCTGGTGTTGCTTGAATTGAAATTGGTGCAAAAGTATATGCCTTTAGTACGCCATCCCAGTTTTTACATGGCTGAGGAGGTCTCCATCTTAACTTACCAACTGGAGGTGCTGCAAAAGGAATTCCTTTAAAAACAGTTATTCTTGGGTCAGCTGCTGGCAAACCCTCTACAATTCCATTTTCAGTAATTACTCTTCTTAACATTATTATCCCTCCTGTTATTTATTTAATTTTCACTTGTATACTTTTAAATGCTTTTCACATCTTTATGTCGTACGCTACGTTAACCTACTTTGAAATGTATAGTTTTGTGAAGTCGAAATATTTGTGGAGATTCTCTTTTGACAAAATAGTCGAGCTCGAAATTCCAGGAAAATTTTTAGATTCAAAAAATTGCCTTGAAATTAGAATTTTAATTAGAGATAAAATTCGTTTTTTCCTACCTTTTCCCAATCTACCCCTCCCCCTATCTTAATCCGGAAAATTTTCCACTCAAGCCTCCTACTATACTGCATTTGCCTTCGGCCAGCTTTTCTAATCATCTTGTATTTGCTTGTGGGTCTATTAAATAAGTAAAACATATACACAAAAGAATGGCATGTTTTTGAATCTAAAATTGGAGATAGATGATAAAGGTAGGTTGACTATACCTAAGGAGATCAGAGAATCTTTAAACTTTGGGAAGAAAGTCTTGATTATAAATGCGGGTGATCATCTTAAAATAATTCCATTACCTTCTGATCCTTTCCAAATCCTCCACGGTGCATTTAACATTAGGAAGCCGTTTGAGGAACTTAGAAAGCGGGCGGAGTTGTTGGCTGAGGGTGAGGGGGTAAATAGAGGTGTTAGTATATAATGCCGCTTTTAGAGAGCGACATTATTTTTGCTTATTTGAATGAATATGATCCTAACCATCCTATTGCAGAGAGGATATTTAGGAAACTTCAGCATGGGGAGATAATCCTCCACATTTCAAGTGTTAGCTTAATTGAAATGGAGTTAATCTATAGGAGCGAAAAGATGGAAGAAAGGCTTTTAAGGGACTTAGCCGCCTTAGCAGCTCTACCGAGCGTCAAATATATGCCATTAACCCCCGATACAACCGTTGCAAGCGTATATTTAAGACAGACTCTTAATCTCTCATTCTTTGATTCCCACTACGCTGCAACAGCGCTGAGTTTGGATAGGAAAAAAATTTCATTCGACGAAGCATATGATAAAGTGCCAGGTTTAACACGCATTAAACCCGACACCCTTTAAGCTTCTTTCATTCGCATCCAGCATTAATATACCCTAAGCTATACTCCCATTCTCTGGTGCCCTAAGAAAACTTATATGAGAACCTGATTTTTGTCTAAAGGGGTCTCTACCAGAATTTAATGGTGTTACACTTGAATTTTTTGCATAAACTCGAAAGAAGCCTTTTTAAGGGCGCTTTATGAAATCATAAACAAAAACAGTCTATACTCTAACGCAAATCAAGAAAAACTTGTTTCAAGCCCCATTTTCCAAAGGCAGCGAGGATTAATGGTGCTCCGGCCGGGATTTGAACCCGGGTCCGCGGCTCGAGAGGCCGCTATACTTGACCGGACTATACTACCGGAGCACGAGATCAGTCTACTTTTCTATCTGCGTTTCGTATTATACTGCCACTTTCTCTTTCCTGCTATACCATACACTTCAAAGTCTATCTAAATTGACCTTATTTCTTCTTTAAGGTTTTTAGCATGATGGCTATATGACATCCGTCACTTTCAAAACTTATAAGTTTCGTATATAAATCTGTCGTTCCAAGATTTTCGTGTAACCCCCATAAATGGCAAAATATAGTGAAATTATTCATTTGCAGGTTTTGGAGTTATAGCCGATTGTCTCTTTTTGCCATAGTCCCTTGCATTTGAGAATTGTACTGATGAATCGTTACACGCTTACAATTCAACCTAAAAGTTTAAGAAGACTGCTGAGCGTTATCGCAATTCCAATAGAGGTTATAAATCCGTCAATTAACCCAAACCAGCCTATGTTTTTACTAATCAACATTTGCAGAAATAAACTCATAGTAAGCCAGAATCCTATTCCCGAAAGCGTTTCAGCCTTCTTATTTAATGAACTCCTGAAGATGAATCTAAGAATTAAAATAATTATTTGGAAAAGGCCGAACAGGAGGCAAAATTGGAATGCTACCATATAAACAACTGGGTGGCTATGGGCTGGCGCCGGAAGAATTATGTGTTCTGTTAAATGCACAAGTCGAACATCCTTAAAGAAATTTATTACTTCCTCAGTTAAGTTTGGAGTGATCATCCATAACGTACCTAAAATAATAAAGAAGAACCCTAATGAAAAGAGGCCTATCCAATCGGTTTCTTCCCGAACTTTTCTTCCACTTTCTTCTCTCATAAATTTAGCACCTTATAGTTAAAGATTATATAAGAGTCGTTTAAAACCGTTGTGCAAACCAAATTTTTCGCCAATATTTTTAAATAGTTGCAATACTAATTATTTGCAGCGGGGAAAAGATTTTTATGAGAGTGCTTTTTGTAGAACCGCCTAAGGACATATGGTTTGTTATGGGAGAATACCTTCCGCCTCCCTACTGTATTATTCAGCTAGCTGCTTATCTCGAAACAAGAGTTAAGGATGTGGAAGTTAAAGTCTTGGACTGCAACGCTCAGAAAGTCGATTGGAAACAACTTGAAAATGAAATTGAGACTTTTAACCCTGATATTGTGGCTTCAAGTGCCTTGGCAACATGCAACACTTATATTGTTGTTAGAACATTGGAAACCGCTAAAAAAGTGAACCCCAACATTCTAACAGTTACTGGCGGTCAACATTTCACAGCCACAGCCCAAGAGAGTCTGGAACAGTACCCGGAAATCGACGTGATTGTACGCGGTGAAGGCGAAGAAACCCTTGTGGAACTGGTTAAAAAAGCCATAAAACCATCAGATCTTAGGCAAGTGAAGGGCATATCTTTTAGACACGATGGGAAAATTTTCCATAATCCTCCCAGAGAACTTATTGAAAACCTAGAACAACTCCCCTACCCAGGATACCATCTGGTTAAGGATTTAATGGATAAATATCATTTCGCAGCGATGGCTGGGCGTAAGGCACCCTACGCATTGATTGAGGGCTCAAGAGGCTGCATCCACGCTTGCGCCTTCTGCACTCAGTGGAAGCACTGGCAAAGGCGGTGGCGCGGGAAATCGCCTAAACGCATTGCTGACGAAATGGAGTACTGCTACAACAATTTTGGCAGTAGATTCATATGGTTAACGGATGATAATCTAGGTTCAGGTGAAAGGATAGGCGGAATAGCCGATGAGGTTCTAAAAAGACATATGAAGGGACTTATGTGGTTTGCACAGGCGAGGTGCGACGATATCATCAGAAACGAGAAGTTTCTGCCAAAACTACGCAGTTCTGGTCTTAGGTGGGTTCTTTTAGGCGTAGAAAATCCCGACCAAGCAATTCTCGACGAGTATGGAAAGAACATGAAGGTTGAAGATGCTAAAAAGGCCGTAAGGCTTCTAAAAAAGCATGATATTGCCTCCCAAGCAATGTTTATTATAGGCGCCAGAAAAGATACGGCTAAATCCATCAAAAAATTAAGAGAGTTTGTTAATGAGTTAGACCCCGACTTCGCCATTTTCACCATACTAACACCCTTTCCAGGAACCAAAATTTACGAGGAAGCGAAAAGAAATGGTTGGATTGAAGATTTTAACTGGTCGCATTATGATATGATTCATGCTATAATGCCTACTGAAACCTTATCGCGGATGGAGTTACAGGAGGAGCTTTACGCGTGCTATAGAAGCTTTTATGGTTCATGGAGAAGGAGGCTAAGCGGGATATTTTCCACAAGCGAGTTGCGGAGGAGAGTTTACCAGTATATGGTGGGACGAGGTATATTGGCTCAACTAAAGAATCTTTTCTAGGCGAAATAGACTTGCTCAAAAGCGCTGAGTACGGTTTTCTCGTTGCTTTGACCATGAGTATCTCTTTCATTGGAATAGCCTTAGTCTTACCACTTGCGTTATATCCGCCCGCAATTAGCATAAATGTTTCTTTTCGGAAACCTCTCATAGGTTCTATTTTAGCCCTAATTTGCTTTAGTGGAATTTTAGCAGTCTTTTTTCCAAAGAAATGCTCAAAAACCATTCAGGGGAGTAGAAAAGATAAAGCGCCATCAGGTGAAGTTAAAGATTTAAGCCCTTACGATGCATCTGTCAATTTTAGGGGGCATCATCCTAATTGCGGAAATTTTGCAGCCCATGTAATATGTATAAGGGGACGGGTTCTTTGTGCAGCATGTACAGGTTTGCTTATTGGAGCACTTTTGGCTCTAGCTTACACGATTCTCTTTTTCTTCATAGGATATTGCTTTTTAATACAATTTGGTTTGTGGGCTATCTTCGCTGGCCAAGTTGGGGTGGCTTTAGGCCTCTTCCAATTCAAGTTTAGAGGTTTCATACGGTCAGCTCTGAACGCGTTTTTCGTTGTTGCATGCTTCTTAATCCTCGCTGGGGTTGACTTCCTTACGGAAAACGTGTTTTTTGATTTATATGTTGTTGGACTAATAGTCTTTTGGCTTTTCACTCGAATATTAACTTCTCAATGGGATCATCTGCAAATCTGCAAAACATGCGTTTTTCAATGTAGATTAAAGAGGTGAACACTCTATTACCTGCGGCGTAGACCGCGGATAGCGCCTATTATCACCAATATGCCGATTAAGATTACTACAAGGGGCCACCATGGTATCGTTATGTTAAAGAGTTCTTTAAGGAGCATGCTTAAGCCTGCGATGATCATTATTATGCCTATGGCTAATCCAACAATTGCGCTTCCCCTTGGGATGCCGAAGCATTCCTCTTCAACTCTTCTATGGGGTTCCGTGCTTACGTGGGTTCCGAAGCATTCATTATCCATGCGTCTCGTCCGCTCGCCCTCGGTTAATGAATATAATGGGGCGCCACATTGGGAACAAATTTTAGCGTCATCCGGGTTTTTAGCGCCGCATTTCACGCAATAAACCATTCTATTTTTCTCTCCTGCATTTCATTTGTTGCAAGATGTTCATAAGGCTTATGGATAAAACAAATCTTCAAGAAGCAATCTTACGGTTTAGAGACGAATCTGTTTCCCCTTAAATAAAATCTCAATTCCTGTGGAAGATCTGCTTTAACTCCTATCCTATGGGATGTGCAGATTTCAAAACCAGTTTTATCCCCTTCAACAATAAATAACACGCTTTTTACATCTGTGACGTCTACACAATTTAACTCCTTTGTTATAGCTAAAGCCTTTGTAAGCTTTCCTGGACCACTGGTTAGGGCATACAAGTCGTCCACTCGCCTATGCCTCTTCATTACTTCTATTCCTTGAAGTGGTTCCAGAGCCCTTATCAAAACAGCGCCGACACCGCCCCTTGGATGGGCAACTACATTTAAGAGCCAGTTTCCATGAACCATGTAAATAAATGTTCTGCCAGCGTTTTGAAACATCGGCTCGTTAAAGGGTTTTCTCTCATTATAGGCTTTTGAAGCTGGATCTTTCTCGCCGTAGTAGGCTTCTGTTTCAACAATTTTCCCACTTAAAATTTGGTCTGCTAATTTTCTGACAAGCACTTTTCCAAGAAGTTCCCTTGCAACTATATCGGGGGTCCTTTCGTAAAAGACTCTTGGCAGCACCTTCATGACTACTAAAACTATTAGTTAGCGCTAGGCTTTAAATCTTTAATTCAAGTACTAAATTACATCGTAATGCAGTACTCAGATTCAAAACAAACGTTTTTAAAGCTACATTAATTCCATTCTTCACAGTAATCAAGCGGCTAATTTATGGTTGATACTTTTGTTTTTATAGAACGCGATACCCCAGCCTCCCTTCACGGTTGATGATTTTGAGACCATTATAATGTGAAGGCTAAAAGGCTAACTGGTCAATTAATTTAATATCGGTATCTTCGTCCTCTGTTTCTACGTTTCTCCCAGCATTCACGGCAGTAGACGGGCCTATTAGGATCAGGCTGGAAGGGGACTTCGCATTCTTTTCCGCAGTCGGAGCAAACCGCCTTATACATCTTCCTATTTAACATTATGCTTTTCAACTTCTCTCTTATTTATCTGTGCAAAAACATCTTGCGCGAGTCTTTGCACATCACATTATCTACGCCGCAAACGCTTATAAAACTATCCATTCGTCTGATGTCGTTAAGAAAAAATTACTGAGCATCTCTTTCATAAAACATGTCCAGATAGTATTCTTTAGCAGAAGATGTTTGGGTGCCTTTTCTTGGTTAGCTTCCTGCATATTGAAAGTCCTAGTAGTCCAAGGTAATACATTATTCCAAATGCTCCCATCCAGATACATAAACTATAGATTTCCGTTGTGAGAGCCGGATTGTAGAATGGATTTGCTGTTAATGGATAAAATGGTGTGATGTCAGAGTAAAGCGGAGTGTCCAGTAAAACGTGAAGCCCTGTTCCTAAACCCCCAGCAGCGACAAAAGATTTCGGATTTAAATTATTATCTCTCTCAAGTAAGAAGATTTTGTAGAGTGGATGCAGAAATCTTTCAAGAAGATACATAACATAGCCGAAGACCAAGCCCATTAGTATAGCCAACAAAAAAGTGTGGAAGTACCCGTGTAAAGGATAACTTAACCCGAAATAAAGTACAAAAAAGGGTTCTAAATCAAGGATAATGTTTGCCAAAATAAATGTTGGAGCGTGAAGATACCTCCTTAAAGGCAAACCTAAACCTAAACCGGGACCCAAATGGAAGGGAGTAAAGGGCATAATCCACCGTTACAATATATAGCAAGATTTAATAAATTCTATCATTAATTCTCCCGTAAAGTTAATTATCTCTTGGAGTTAACGTAGATTTGAGGGAAATTGACAAGAATTAAGCAGGCGTTCTCCTTAACTGTGTTACTGTATGGCGTTGCCTCAATCACGCTTACTGTTTTAAGCATTTCAATTATCTGGCACTTGTCCACTACAGAGTTTCCAGCGCATTCGGATGTTTTCTGGATTGGGGTTCAAAGCGGAGCCCTTGGTGTCTTATCCATCACATTACTTATCCTCGGATTATTCTTTGCATATCGCATTATACGCATTAATAAAGAAATGCGTAAATGATATTTTTGCTTGGCGCTGCTTGTTTTAACTATTGCTTTTGGCGAGAATAAGCAATTACTGATTAAGGACTAGCGAAAATCGGGGTGTTCTAATGTATAGACTTATAAATATTCCCCTAGAATGTACCTTAAAGGTAATTTAGATGATAAAGCAATCAAAGAGTAGAAAGATAGTATTAACAGCGCTCATCGTTTTAATTGCATTTTCTGTTGGATTTATTGTAAATGAACATTTAAGTCCGCGAAATCAAATGATTGATGCTTATGCCTTATCCGATGAAAAGGCAAATTCGGTTGACAGAAATCTTGTTTCGTCAAATACAAAGTTTGCCCTCAACATATTTAAAGAGATCTCTATTGAAGAAGGGAGTAAGAATGTTTTCATTTCCCCCTTAAGTATTTCTATAGCCTTATCGATGACCTTTAATGGGGCAGAAGGCACAACTAAGGATGCTATGGCAAGAGTTCTTCAATTTGGAAATATGAGTTTAGAAGAGATAAACCAAGAATACTTGAATTTGATAGAAAGTTTAAAAAATGTTGATAAACATGTACAATTAAGCATCGCTAATTCGATCTGGATTAGAGATAGTTTTAAGCCTTTAGTTAAACAAGACTTCCAGCAAAGGGTAGAAGACTACTTTAAAAGCGATGTCTTCACTCGAGACTTCGGAAACCCTCAAACTCCCAACGAGATAAATGCTTGGTTAAGTAATGAAACTGGTGGGAAAATAGATAAAATGGTTGACCAAATTGATCCAGAATTAGTTATGTTTCTAATTAACGCGATCTATTTTAAGGGAGAATGGTTAACAAGCTTCAACGAGACAGCAACCGGGAAAGGCGACTTCCACCTCTCTAATGGAAGCGTAGTAAAAGTGGATATGATGTCGACAAGGGGAAACTTCAGCTACTATGAAGGAGAAAACTTCAGGGCTGCAAGATTTCCTTATGGCAGAGACAAGATCGCAATGTATGTTTTCTTACCAAATAGGAATATCACTCTCGATTTGTTCATTGACTCATTAAACCTAGAGGCGTGGCAGAGATATATTAGCGGATTCAGGCTTATTGAAGGCCTAGAGGTAAAGTTTCCGAAGTTCAAGCTAGAATATGGAGTCAAGCGCTTAAATGATGTTTTAGAGAAGCTTGGAATGGAAGTCGCTTTTGATCCATTCCATGCTAATTTTCGAGGTATTGCTCCAACTGACCTTTTCATAGACTTTGTGGATCATATGGCTGTCATTGAGGTCAACGAAAAAGGAACAGTAGCAGCAGCCGCTACAACCGTAGGAGTTTCTCTCACTGCAGTACCCACACCTACACCCACTTTCGTCGTAGACAGACCATTCTTTTTTGTCATAAGAGATGATCGTTCAGGAACAATACTATTTATGGGAAAAGTTGTGGATCCCACGGCAACATGAGATGACAAAAATTAGATCTCAAAAATTGTTGGAAGCAGAAAAAGAGAGATTGAAGGGGAAATTGCCATGAGCGATAGCCCCAATCGAAACTAGATACGCTACTTACCTCTATTCTCTTTTCGGCGTTATAGTCACTAAAACTTTGAAGCAACCTATAACCCTTTTTAATACTGTAATCACTATGAAATTGTTAACGAAGTATATTTTTGGTGAAAATGTTTCTAGAGGTAAAGTTTACGGAAGATTTTAAGGCGTTAAATCATGCTTAACCATTCCCGTATTTTTTGTACATATTGTGGGAATACTATTTCGGGTTCTAATAGGTGTGGATGCCATCTTTTCTCCCATTCAAATGTAAAATAGCCCTTGTATCCTCCTTTAATTAAAAGTTCAAGCATCTTCTTTATTGGCACATCACCTTCACCTAGCGGAACATATCTTATCTTTCCATTTTCTACGATTGAATCTTTGATGTGCGTACTCACTGTGTACTGGCCTATATTGCTGTAGGTTTCTTCGGGTTTCTCATCCCTCATTCTGTATGGGTGGTGTAAATCCCAGAGTATACGGATGCGCTTATGGTTAGCTTCTTTCATCAGCCGGGCGCAAAGGGATGAGTCAACCCAGTCATCGTGAGTCTCTAGCGCCAGGGTTACGTCGTAATCTTCCGCTTCGTCGCCGATCTCCCGCAGATTTTCTACAATTATCGGCATTATAGTATCAACTGTATAACCCTCTGGTATTTTACCGCCATATATGCGAATTACTGGAGCGTTCAAATTAGAGGCGAGCATCATATTGCGTTTAACTTCATCAAACTGCTCTCTTCTCTCCGAAGGATTTATGACAGCGAAGCGTGCGGAAACTGATATTCCAGAAACGGAGATGCCGTAGTCGGCCAGCAATCTTTTTGTTTTATTTAGATCGATCGTGAACTCCGGGCGCCTACTTATGTCTAGATCCTCTAGCAATCCGCGAAACTCTATCCCGTTATAGCCCATTTCAGCAGCGTTTCTAACAATCCTTTGCAGATCCCAATTAGGGCAGCCTAACGTGGTAAATGACAACATCATTAACGTCGATCCTCCTTACTTATAGTTTCCTAGAAAAAGCTTATATGGTTTTTAGTGTAGAAGTTTGCACTTGATTAAAAAATGAAACATTTATCCGTCAAGAACACGACACTTGTAAGCATTTTCGCTTCGCTTCACACAATATTATATTTTATGTCGTTTGGTTTATGGCGTAATTGGGCCTTATATTTGGAGCCGATTGAGGGAATAATTTTAGGCCCATGGGCTGGGTTCCTCTCAGCTCTAATAGGAAGCATTGCGGCAAGGATAATTAAACCAAGCGCAGAGTGGATGTTTGGAGTCATAGCCGAACCCATTGGCGTTCTTACATGCGGTCTCTTAGCTAAAGGGCGCTGGAAACCAGTAATAGCCATTCATATATTCATGTTAACTGCATATTTTATCCACCCATTTAGTGCACAGCTACCTCTATGGGCTATTTTAGACATATTACTCTCTCCTCCCTTCATGTATCTGGCCGCAAAAACAAGTGGAAGCCTAAGCAAAGATGGGGGTAAGAACCTACCATTGTTCTTAGGTTTCGCATCCTTCGTGACCGTGTCCGTTGACTCCTTAGTGAGAATATTTCTGTTGATTCCATCTGGAGTATATCTGCTTCTTGGGTGGCCTCTGGAATCATTGTACTCCGCCTTCATAATTGGGGCAATTAACTCGTACATAGAGGATGCGCTAACAATTGTAATATCGATTCTAATCGGGATGCCTCTACTTCTTGCCCTTCAGAATGTTCCAAACATCAAATATCCGCTAAGTTAATTTTAGCTATCTAGCAGGTCCACGCACTCACGACTCTGACGTTTATTATGCGATGCTTTATAATTTCCAAGGACATAACATATAGTTAATATTTAGAGAGACTTTGGCTTGCAATAAATAATTTTATAAGTCAGCCTTAGTTATCTATCTCGGTGATTTTTATGGAGGTTTTTGAGGCGATAAGAACTAGGCGCAGCATACGCGTTTACGAGGATAAACCAGTCGAGGAAGAGAAGCTCCGAAGAGTTCTTGAGGCCGCTAGGCTTGCACCATCAGCCGGTAATAGGCAACCATGGTGTTTCATCGTGGTAACAGACATGAAAGTTAAGGAGGAAATAGTGAAGGTTAAGGAGAAGTTTAGACCACCGCCCCCAAGAGAACCTCCTAAGGAACTTCCACCTATGCCTCCTCAAAGAGGTCCCCCGAGAAACCCATTACAGTCAGCTCCAGTTGTAATAGTTGGATGTGCATTAACAAGTAAAACCTTTCCGGGAACAGACTTTTGGAAGATTGACGTAGCCATAGCCCTGCAAAATCTTGTTCTAGCAGCATGGGAACTAGGCCTAGGAACATGCTGGATTGGAGTCTTCCACGAGGAGGAAGAACTTAAGAAGGTCTTCGGTTTACCTGGAGACGCCCGTATTGTTGCTATGATAACCCTCGGATACCCGGCTGAGAAGAAGGATCCCGTGACGGATAGAAAACCGCTCGAAGAGATCATCCGATATAATCATTGGTAATTGCAACAATGATTCTCTTATTTCCCTCAATTTTGCGAATCTTCGGTTTTTCTTTCACTATATTTTTGTTCTGAAGTTTTGTGTCTGAAAATTCTTTCATATAGTATTATATATATTAAAATTATATTAAATAAAACTATATGTAAAATATCAAAGAGAGTGAAGTAATGAAAGAAAAAATAAAATGGAGAACACCGATAAT
>JAWCEH010000018.1:0-34054 GCA_038859955.1 Bathyarchaeia archaeon
ATAAAGCGCCTGTTGGGCATGCTTCGACGCATGGGTAGTCGTGGCATTGGGCGCACAAGTGTGGCACTTCTATTCCGGGAACCAGCATGAAAACCCTGACTCTTGACGCTTCAGGCCAAATTTTACCTTCATGACTCAGTGAACAGGCAATCTCGCATCTTCTACAGCCACTGCAGTTTCCGTATTCTCTATAGATCCAAATTAATCCACTTCTCTCCATATCCATCGCCAACAAAAATGTGATAACATTTTGATCAAAACCGCTCTACTTATATTTTTTGCTTAATAATGAGTTTGGAAAATCAAAGAATCTCTTATATTTTTAATTTGCCATATTAAAGAATAATGATCTAGAAAGAAATTCCCTGTGGAATCGCTTAAGAGCGAAAGATTTATATATTGAAACCTGTCTTTAAAGGTTTTTACGGGTCTGATGAACTAGTCGATTCCGAGACCTCTCCTCCATGAGGAATCGTTTTTGCGAAGTTACCCGACTCAAATAGTCCTCCCCATATAACAAGTTAGGAGGGTTTCGTATGGAAGAAGAAAATGTTGAGATAAGACCCGCGCAGGTAATAATGGTGGATAGATGTCCTGAATGCGGGAGTACTAATCTTGTTAATGATCCTGATACTGGTGAAGTTATTTGTGGTAATTGTGGTTTAGTTATCCAAGAGGCTATTATAGATAAAGGTCCCGAATGGAGGGCATTTACACAAGAAGAGAAGGAAAGCCGAAGCCGTGTTGGCATACCAACCTCCTTCTCAGTTCATGACAAGGGCTTATCGACGGCTATTGATAGAATTGACCGAGACGCATTAGGACGGAAGCTTCCACTAAATACTAAGCTGCAGATGTGGCGGTTAAGAAAGTGGCAGATAAGATCACGCGTCCACTCATCAATCGACAGAAACCTAGCTCAAGCTATGACTGAAATCGACCGCCTATCCGATAAACTCGCTATTCCATCAGCGATTAAAGAGAAAGCCGCTGTAATCTATCGTAAGGCGCTTGATGAAGGCCTTGTGAGAGGTAGGTCAATAGCTGCGATAGCAGCAGCCTCCCTTTACGCTGCGTGCAGATTAACCGGTACTCCAAGAAATCTAAGGGAGATCTCCGAAGCCAGCCTCGTTAGCAGAAAGGACGTCGCAAGATGCTACAGACTTCTTTTACGTGAACTTGATTTAGCAATGCCAATCGCCGACCCAACCGTCTATTTATCAAAAATATCTGAAAAAGCAGGTTTATCTGGGCATATACAAGCAAAAGCCCTAAAAATACTGAATGAAGCCAAACGAAAGCATATATCAGCCGGAAAGGATCCAATGGGTTTGGCTGCTGCAGCGCTTTACATTGCAGCGTACTTAGCCGGTGAGAAGAGGACTCAGAAAGAAATCGCGGATGCCGCTGGCGTGACAGAGGTTACCGTCAGGAATCGCTACAAGACTTTAAAGAGACAACTACGCTTGGAGATACCGGATTAACCTCAGCAGCCCCTAGAATCTCTCTTCCCCTTTATTTATTTTTATTCTTCACCTTCTTCAAAGTCGACCTCTAAGGCTATTGGTCCAATATAACCGCAATCTTTGCAAACATATCTTTTTGGCATAAGCCAGGCATCAAATCTGCTGGATAACGCTATGTTCCGACTCTCACATCTGGGGCAGACTAATACTCTGTTTTTACTTTGAGGCGAACCCCACTTGAATCCATGTAGCACTCTACTAAACGACTTAATTTTCTCCATAACTTATTGCACTTCAATATTCTCCTTCGGGTAACCCATCTGAATTAAAAACTGATACACCTTCTCCCTCTGGTCTCCCTGAAGCATGATTTGGCCATTCTTAGCTGTGCCGCCGCATGCACAATGGGTTTTCATCTTCTGTGCTAATCTGCCTAAATCTATATCCTTGTTATCTAACCCCTCAATTAAGGTCATCGCCTTCCGGAATTTTCTAGTTTCCAGGCGGATTTTGATCTTTTGCTGCTCTTTACTTATCTCTCCACAAACGCAAATATCTCTTGGAAGCCCACATACTGGACAAATATCCACCATTATGTCTATCTTATCTCCTTAGGTGCTTCAATAATTTACATGATTGAGAAATATTTAAAAGTTTAGGGGAAAAGGCATATAGCCACCACGAAAATAATAGGCTGGCTACTGCTAGTGAGAATTAACTAAACTTTAAACCATATTTTAGCAGATATTATGTTGTTTCCCGGTGAACTATATGGTTGAGGCAGACATAGCGATACACAACTGTATGATAGTCACGATGAGCGAAATAGATATAGTGAGACAGGGGCTTATTGCTGTAAAAGATGGCTTTATAATCTATGTTGGAAAAGAGGATGAAGCACCATCTTTCGAGGCAGATGAATATATTGACGGCGAAGGAAAGATCGCTATGCCCGGTCTAATCAATTGCCACACCCATGCTGCAATGTCACTTTTCAGGGGTATTGCGGAAGACAAAGATTTAAACACTTGGCTGAGGGAGACGATATGGCCCCTAGAGTCTAAGCTAAGACCTGAAGATGTCTATTACGGCTCCCTACTAAGCTGTATAGAGATGATTAAAAGTGGAACAACATGCTTCTCAGACATGTATTTCTACGAGGATATGGTCGCTAAAGCCGTTGCTGAAACCGGAATGAGATGCGTTCTCTCACCTGGAATAGTTGAAACAGGGCATAAAATGCTTGGTAAAATGCTCCTTAGAGAAGCCGTAAAAGTTGCAAAGAAATACCATGGAAGCTTTAATGGCAGAATATCAGTTATGCTGGGTCCACACGCCGTATATTCATGCAGCCCTAACCTGCTGGAGAAGATTGGTGAGGTGGCATCGAAACTTAATGTCGGTGTACATATACACCTAGCGGAGTCTGAGGGTGATTCCACAAGTATTAAAGAAAAGTATGGAAAGAGTGAGGTTGAATTACTAGATGAAATAGGGCTCCTTAAACCTAACTTGCTAGCTGCGCACTGCATTTACGTCTCGGACGCAGATATGGCATTAATGGCTAAACGCGACGCTAAAGTCGCATATAACCCGGTTTCCAATATGAAATTAGCCTCAGGGATACCGAGAATTAAGGGTCTCTTAGATACGGGCATTACCGTAGGGCTTGGAACAGATGGTCCGGCTAGCAATAATAGTCTTGACATGTTTGACACTATGAAGTTCGCTGCTTTACTCCAGAAGGCTAAATACAGAGACCCACGTGTTCTCCCAGCTAGAAAGGTTGTTGAGATGGCTACTATAGATGGCGCCAAAGTTCTCGGCCTTAATAGATTAGTTGGCTCACTTGAGGTTGGCAAAAAAGCTGATATAATATTAATAGATATTAAAAAGCCTCACTTAACTCCCCTACATGATATTTATGCTGCGCTGGTGTATTCCGTGCGTGGAAGCGACGTTAATACTGTTATTATCAATGGAAAGGTTATCATGAAGGATAGATGCGTAAAGACTGTGGATGAGTATGAGGTTATGAAGAAAACTGAGGAGTTATCCCAGGATTTATTGAGCCCAAAAAAGTAGCAGGAAATCACAGAAAATTCAAAAATATAGAGAGGGTTATTTAAAGGAAACCTATGCCGTCTCACCACAGAGGGCTGCTATTCTCTTCCAATTCTCGTCAACCCATCTTTGCAGCATCTCAAGTTCATGCTGGAATTCCGGCTGGAATAAATGCGCAAATCTCCCCTGCATCTTAAGAAAATCTAACAGCGGCTTCGGCTGCGGAACCCTGATGTTGAGTTTATACTTGCCTCTTTCAACCTCATATACTGGCCAATACCTGGTTTGAACAGCTAGTCTGGCAACCTCAATGCTCTTCGATGAATCATGTCTCATGCCAGTTGGGCATGGCGCAAACACATGTATAACAGCCGGACCATTAACCTCCAAACCTTTCTGAACCTTTGTTACGTAATCGTTCCAGTAGGCTGGCGAGGCTGTTGCAGCATATTCTATTCCATGCGCCGCGCATATCCCAATCAAGTCCTTCTTAAACTCGGGTTTGCCTGGAATCTTTCTTCCAGCGGGGCTTGTTGTTGTAGCGGCTCCATGAGGCGTTGCGCCTGAACGTTGTATCCCCGTATTCATATAGGCTTCATTATCATAGCATATATAGAGGAAGTCGTGGCCTCTTTCAAGAGCCCCAGATAGCGCCTGTATTCCAATATCAAAGGTTCCTCCATCACCTGCTATTGCGATTACATCAACATGTTTATCCCATACCCCCCTACGCCTTAAAGCCTTGTAAGCAGCCTCGATTCCAGAAGCCACAGCGGCAGCGTTCTCAAAAGCTACGTGCACCCATGAAACCTTCCATGATGTATACGGATATATAGTCGATGCAACTTCAACACACCCCGTGGCGTTCACCACGATCGTTGGTCTACGCAGCGCCTTCAAGGTCATTCTCATTATTGTTCCAGCGCCGCATCCAGCGCATAATCTATGACCAGATGTAAAGAGCTCTTCAACCGGTAAATCCTGTAACCTAACCATTTATTCCCTCACCCCCACAAACTTTGTGTACTCTTTCACTCTACCGGTTTTCGCGGTTTCAAGCGCCTCATTAAATATAGCACTTAAATCGTTAGGTGTTATGTCTCTTCCTCCTAAACCATATAAACAATTGAAGACACTTACATCTTTTCCATATCGGTATAATGTTGCTATAATGTCGCTGCAGAGCGCATTAAATGGCGCGCCAAAACTACATGCTCTATCAAGAACCGCTAAAGCCTTAACATTATCGATGGCTTTAATTATATCTTCCTCCGGAAATGGCCTATAAACCCACGGTTTTATTACGCCAACCTTCTTTCCTTCGCCTCTAAGGGTCTTTGCAACAGCCTTAGCTGTGCCAGCAGTGCTTCCTAAGCAAACTATCGCTGCTTCAGCATCATCCATTCCATAGGTCTCTATAAAACCGTATCTGCGTCCGGTTAAATACTCGTATTCTCTATTAACTTCACGTATAACATCATAAGTCTCCTTTAGGGCTTGAAGCTGCTGAAACTTCACTTCAAAGTAATAGTCCGGAAGACATAATGCTCCGACAGTTATCGGCTTAGTTGGATCAATCGTTATAACAGGTTTTCTTGGTGGGAGAAACTTTGAGACGTCGTCATCTTCGAGAACTTCTACGCCTTCCATGGAATGTGAAAGTATGAAGCCATCAATATTCACGCTTACTGGAAGTAAAACTCTATGATTCTCGGCTATCTTAAACGCTTGTATAATCCAGTCATAGGCTTCCTGAGCGTTCTCAGCGTATATTTGTATCCAACCACAGTCTCTCGAACCCATCATATCTGAGTGATCACAATGAATGTTAAGTGGTGCGGATAGAGCCCTGTTAGCGACCCCCATAACAATGGGGCACCTCAATCCAGAAGCAATATATAACATCTCGTGCATTAGGGCCAACCCTTGGCTTGCTGTTGCAGTGAAAACCCTTGCGCCAGTTAGGCTTGCGCCGACGCAAGCCGACATTGCGGAGTGCTCTGACTCTACGCATATAAACTCAGCGTTTATTTCGCCGTTATGAACATATTCGCTTATAGCCTCAACCATAATGGTTTGGGGAGTGATTGGATATGCAGCTACAACATCGACATCGCATTGCTTAACAGCGTACGCTATGGCTTCATTACCAGTTAAACCTATAATCTTAGCCATTTATCATCTCCTCTCCTCAACCATCGTTATACATTTAACCGGGCACTCATTAGCGCAGACACCACAACCCTTACAGTAATCATAGTTCACATCAACGTACTTTTCAAGCCTAATTATGGCAGAGTCTGGGCAGTAAATCCAGCATAGAAGACAGTTTATGCATCTCTTCTGGTCTATCACTGGTCTAAAAGCTCTCCAATCACCAGTCTTATATTTCATCGCTGAACCTGGTTCAAGCAGATATCCACCTACTGGAAGAGACTTCCACCCCAATTTTGTTTCTCTTTCACTCAATTCCAAGCGCCTCCTCATAGGCTCTTTTTATAACTGCAACATTCTTCTCGCCAACAGCCCCTGAAAATCTTTCAGTTATAACTTTAGTCAGCGAGTCCATTGTTGCTAATGGCGCAGCCTTTAGAAGCGCACCAAGCATAGCTGTGTTGTATATTGGTCTACCGAGAACATCAAGCGCTATTTTCATGGCATTAACCGTGTAAACCTTTATGTCGCCTACACCAAAATTCTCTTTTAGATCTTCAGGTCTCCGGTCGGAATGGGCCACAATTAAACCTTTTGGAGCAAGACCCCTGGCAACGTTAACCCTGCCAATAAGCGTTGGATCGACGACAACCACGATATGAGGATTATATATCTGGCTATGTATGGATATCGGCTCATCGGATATCCTCGTATACCCAGTTACCGGTGCACCTCTCCTCTCGGGACCAAACTCTGGAAAAGCCTGCGCATACCTACCGTCCAACAGGGCAGCGTGAGCGAGAAGTCGGCTTACAGTAACAATGCCTTGCCCTCCTCTACCATGCCAACGAACCTCAACGAGCATTCAAGATCAGCCTCCATGTTCTTCCGATTGGAATTATGTGTAATTCGTAATGATAAATATAACTTTACCTAAAATTCCCGATTAAGAATTGCATCTACATTTACAAATTCAATTATTAAAAACACAATTGATATAACCTTGATAAAAGCCGAGTAAAAATTGGATGCAAATAATTCTCTCATTACTGTGGAAGCTATCTGCCAATTTAAGCCGGCTCAACGCCCCTTCTAGAGATCTCGAGATCTCTAAATTGTTAGGGACCATGGTGCAAATATTTTAGCCAACAATAATATTGAAAAGGATGTTATTGGTATAAGCACATTATCATCTATCGGTTTAAACTCAAAATGCTCAATCAATGACGCTGCCGCACCAGCAATGATACCTGCAAACCCCACTGCAGTCCCTACGATCATTGAAAATAACGCCATCGCGAGGTTCCCCCACCAAGACTTAGTTCTTCTCTTATAAATCATATTTCTCACCATACCTGTTATAGCGTCCCCAATTGACATGAAAATTATTGGAAGGATTCCAATCCGAAAGTCTCCCCCAGTTAATATCCATCCCAAAGCTATGATTAAACCCCACATTATACAGAAGGATACCTCATACATGTTATCTTCCGTCTGAAACCAATCCATCAAGCGTTTATTCCTATGAAATATTGTAAGAAAGGCCGCTAGAAGAATACTCATGGCTAACGGTAAAACAAACGATTTGAAGACGACTGGAACGATAAGCGCGCAAAGCCCCCCCGCCAATATATGTATAACCTTCCTATTGTAGTAAACCGCCACATTATGTTCAAAGCCATGCTTCCTCATAAAATTATAAAGATTCTTCGTTAAGACCGTAACTACAAAAACAACCCATGAGAGGAGCAAGAATGTTGCAACTAGTTCTTCAACATGTATCATGAATATTTATTTCTAAGAAAGTTCTATTTAACATTTTCACATAAAAATGCGAAAGAAGAGTGGGCATCTACTTACTTTAGGCTCTTTAAGAGATTTATTGTTTCACGACAGAAGTATGGGAGGTCGTCTGGAAAGCGTGATGTAACTATTTTTCCATCAACAATTACTGGCGCATCGATAAATGTCGCTCCAGCATTTTTTAAATCAGTCATTACAGCCCTCCAGCATGTAGCCTTCTTGCCGCGCACTATATCCGCTTCAATAAGCATCTGTGGACCGTGGCATATGGCTGCGACAACCTTACCTTTCTCATAAGCTTCTTTAACGATTTTAACCATATCCACATTCGTACGCATTCTATCCGGAGCATGCCCTCCAGGTATTATTAGGGCATCATATTCATCTATGTTTACATCTTTAGGTGATAAGTCTGAGATAATTGGCACGCCATGCTTTCCAACATATCTCTCTTTAGCTTTTGGAGCCACGATATCAACTTTATAGCCTTCCTCCCTAAATCTATAGTACGGGTAAATGAACTCCGAATCCTCAAATTCGTTATCAACCATTATCAAAATTTTGCCCACATTTATCACCCAAAATATATTAGTCAATCCCTCAGATATACGTTTAAATAATTTTTAATGGTTTAAACCTGATAAGATAGGTGTGTAGCGAATAAGTGGCTTCATTACATCACCCTACCCTTCTATACAGACGTCTCTAAGGGGCTTGATTACCAATTGGTTGATAATCCGGTTCTTCAAGTAATATTTTTACGGAATAGCTCCCAAAAATATATAACCGTGGTGGAAAGGTTGGATTCTCTTCTTTTAAGTGATGATGAGGTTAGAGATGTTATCTCGCTTGGCGAGGCTATTAATGTCGTTGAGATGGCTTTTAGGGAGAAGGGACTTGGTAGGGTTCAGATGCCGCCTAAAATATACCTTTCTTTCAAGAGGTATAATGGCGACTTAAGGGCTATGCCATCCTACTTAGAAGAGCTCGATATATCGGCGGTTAAAGTGGTGAACTCTCACCCTGATAATAGAGAGAAGCATGGCCTGCCAACAGTGATGGCAACAATAATACTCATAGATCCTAAAAGCGGCTTCCCATTTGCAATCATGGGCGGAACAACAATAACTGATATGCGTACCGGAGCGGCTGGTGGTATAGCGGCAAAATACCTTGCGAGAAGGGACTCCAAAGTCGTGGGGATGGTTGGAGCCGGAGCCCAGGCTAGAACGCAGCTTATGGCGCTTCTAGAGGTCTTTAGCTCCATAGAGGAGATTAGGGTCTGGAGTAGAAGCGAGAAGACTAGAAGAGATTTTAAGAGTGAGATGGAAGCTAAGTATGGGCACTTATGCAAAATAATCACCACCGGGAGTGTTAAAGAGGCAGTTAATGGAGCCGATATAATAGTGACGACGACGCCCTCTAGAACTCCGCTTGTGATGGATGAGTGGATTCAGCAAGGAACGCACCTTAACTGTATTGGCGCCGACGCTCCTGGCAAAGAGGAACTCGACCCATTGATATTAAAGAGGGCTAAAATAGTCGTTGACGACTGGGAGCAAGCATCGCACAGCGGAGAAATAAATGTCCCATTAAGTAGAGGAATAATCTCTAGAGAAGACGTTTGGGCTGAGCTGGGTGAAGTGGTCGCTGGAAAGAAGCCCGGAAGAACAAGCAGTGAAGAGATAACGGTATTCGTCTCAACCGGGCTGGCCGTACAGGACGCTGTAACCGCTAACTTAGTTTACCAGAGGGCTTTGGAGAGAGGTATTGGTAAAAGAATTAAAATCGTATAAGTCAACATTTTTCATCCATTTTCCTATCTTTATTGAAATGGGTTAAGAAAATATAATAGAAGATCCTCTAGACACATGTCTTATTCCTCTAAAAGGCGCGACGAAAAGTATAGATTAGTCGGCTACGCATTTTTTTAAAGCCTCAATCAGCGGTTAGAGAGCTTTCATGAAGGCCCCTAAAATGGCAGCTAAATGTAAAAGATGCAAGACAAAAACCGCTGAGGTTTACTTAGCCCACTCAGACCTAAACCTATGCCCAGACTGCTTTCTGCTCCTAACCGAGAGAAGGGTCAAGCATACGATTGACGTCTACAAGATGCTCTCAAAAGACGATAGAATAGGTGTCGCCGTCTCAGGCGGAAAAGACAGTTCAAGCCTAGCGTACATCCTAAGCTCTCTATTCAAGAAAATTGATATAACCCTAATCTACATCGATTTAGGCATTCCCGAATATTCTCAGCACTGCCTAGAGAAGGTTGAGACTCTTGCCAAGATGCTGGATAGGGAGCTCATCATATATAGCTTGGAGGGTGAGCTGGGTTTCAGGATAGGAGATTTCAAACAGACGATTTATGGAAGAAAGATGTGCTCTGCTTGCGGAACAATAAAACGCTATTTATTCAATAAGATTGCATATGATTTGGGCTTAACTAAGATCGCAACCGGACATAACTTGGATGATACTGTCGAAGCACTCTTGAACTTCTATATTGAGGGTAATGTTGAGGCTATGTTGAGACTTAAGCCATATCTGCCGAGAACACACCAAAAGTTTGTGCCGAAAATAAAGCCCCTTATAGAATTAACTGACTTTGAATGTCTTCTCTACGCTGAATATAGGAGTCTGCCAATTAGAACTGTTGAATGCAAGTTTTCCATGGGTTCTAGAATGCAGAAAAGGAAGGAACTGCTGAACATGATAGTTGAGAAGATACCTAACTTCAAGCATTCCCTAATAAACTCTCACTTCAAAAGGATTTTGCCCGCTCTTGAGTTGGCACTGAGTAACCGCGAAGTTAAAATCTACGAGTGCCCTACATGCGGTATGCCAACATCCCTAGAGGGTATGCCGTGCCACTTCTGCAAGCTAACTGGTGCATTAAGGCTTTATAATTAACTAATTTTAAGTTGTTCGCGCATTTCTCATTATTTATGAAAGTAAATTAAATTTTTCTCGGTCGATTAAGCATATCATTAAAAATTTAAATATGGTGGCATGCTTTATTCGCTGCGTATGGATGCTTTAAGTGGTTGGAGTGCAAACTCTGATTTAGTTGAGAGGCTTAGCAAGCTACGACCAGACGTTATATACGATGAGACAAAGATTCCACCATACGTTCTCCCAAATCCGTTGATTTGTCTAGATGGCTCTCAAGTGAATTCTCCGGACGTGTGGAGAGATAGAAGGAGACCGGAGATACTTGAATTGTTCCGTGAGCATGTTTATGGTCGAGCGCCATTAGATAGGCCAGCTAGCATGTCTTTTGAATTGTTTGATTTTGACGAGAATGCATTAAATGGAAAGGCAATAAGAAAACAAGTATTAATAAGACTCGTTAATGATGAACCAAGCGTAGACCTTTTAGTCTACTTACCAAAGAACTCTTCATTTCCATCACCTATTTTCCTCATGTTGAACTTCTGGGGAAATCACACCATTAATCCAGATCCGCATATAAAGATTAGAAATAGATTAAGCGTTATACCGGGAGGTGATTTCTTTTCGAGCGAGGAATCCCGTGGATGGGATCGCTCAGTACCCATAGATAGAATTCTAGCGAGAGGATATGGCTTTGCTACCGCATGTTATAATGATATAGACCCAGATTTTCATGACGGGTTTAAGAATGGTGTTCACGGTGTTTTCGATAGGTTTTTCGGTGAGAAGCGTCCCCCGAACGCCTGGGGAGCTATAGGTGCTTGGGCTTGGGGTTTAAGTAGAATAATGGATTACCTTGAGACGGATATAGATGTCGATTCAAGGCATGTCATCCTATTAGGCCACTCGAGACTTGGTAAGACGGCTCTCTGGGCGGGTGCACAGGATGAACGCTTCTTCATGGTGATATCAAATAATTCTGGTTGCGGGGGAGCAGCATTAAGCCGAAGGAGGTTTGGGGAAACCGTGAAAATGATAAACACGGCTTTTCCCCACTGGTTCTGTGAGAACTTTAAGAAATATAATGATCATGAGGACGCTCTTCCGGTTGACCAGCACATGCTGATCGCACTAATTGCACCTCGCCCCGTCTATGTTGCCAGCGCCGACGAAGACTTATGGTGTGACCCGCGAGGAGAGTTTCTCGCAGTCAAAGCTGCGGATCCAGTTTATAAGCTGCTCGGCACCGATGGCCTCCCAGCTGATGAGATGCCCACCTTAAATAGTCCTGTTATGGGAACTATAGGCTATCATATTCGCTCAGGTGGGCACGGATTAACGGAATATGACTGGGAAAGATACATGGAATTTGCTGATAAGCATATTCGCATCATTCCACAAAAATAGAAGAATCCTTAGTTAGAAGCGCTTTTACTTCTTAAGCCTATTGTGAAAACATGTTTCTTCGCCGAGATGACATGCTGGACCCTTAGGCTTCACGATGTATAGTAGCGCATCATGGTCACAGTCGACAAGTATATCAACGATCTCTTGGACGTTTCCAGAGGTCTCGCCCTTCATCATAACTTTGCCATGTGAATGCCTAAAGAAGTGTGCATATCCAGTCTTAAGGGTTTTCTCTATCGCTTCCCTATTTGCATAAGCCAAAGTTAAGACTCTCCCGGAGCCATATTCTTGCACAACTACTGGTAGAATTCCACCCCGCTTTTCAAAGTCCAGTTCATCCACGCTAACGGTTTTCAGGCTTCTCAAAGCCTAACTGGCACACCCCTCTCGCTCAGAAAGCGCTTAACGACTGGTATAGGATATTTGCTGTAGTGGAATACTGATGCAGCTAAGGCTGCATCAGCCTTACCAAGCGTGAAGGCTTCTAGGAAGTGTTCTGGCTTACCAGCTCCCCCGCTAGCTATAACCGGTATGTTGACGCGCTCAGAAACGCTTCTGGTCAATTCAATATCGTAGCCATTCTCGGTTCCATCCCTATCCATCGATGTTAGCAGTATCTCTCCGGCGCCGAGTCCGGCTCCCTTAATAGCCCACTTAAGAGCATCCATGCCAGTCGGTTTACGCCCACCGTAAATGTAAACCTCAAACCAGCATGGTCCCTCAGCGGTGTCAATAATAATTCTATCTGATCTCCGCTCATATCTTCTCCTGGCGTCTATCGCTAAAACAACGCATTGTGAACCAAATTTCTCAGCGAGCTCCCTAATGAGCTCTGGCCTCTCGACGGCAGCGGTGTTAACCGAGACCTTATCCGCTCCATTACATAAAACTATATGCGCATCCTCTACGCTTCTTATTCCGCCCCCAACAGTGAAAGGTATATTTATTTCAGCCGCCACGGATCTAACTACATCCTTTAGTATATTTCTCTTCTCTGCAGATGCCGTTATATCTAAAAAGACGAGCTCATCAGCGCCATCTTCGCTGTAGCGTCTCGCGAGTTCAACCGGGTCACCGGCATCTCGGAGGCCGACGAAGTTTACCCCCTTAACAACCCTTCCGTGGTCTACATCTAAACAGGGTATTATCCGCTTTGTTAAAGTCATCTCCAAGCTGGCCTCCTTAAAATATTCATTTTTCCTGGGCTACTTTTAAGGCTTCCCTAAGGGTAAAACACCCCTCATATAGTGCTTTACCAACTACGACGCCATAAACCCCGAGGTCTCTTAAAATAGCTATATCGCCTAGGCTTCTAATACCGCCTGATGCCATTATATTTACACCTAAATCTAGAATGTTTGATAGGTTTTCTATATCCGGGCCAGTCATAGCGCCATCACGTTGAATCGACGTAACCAGAAAGTATTTAACACCTATGGTTGAAAAGAGTTCAGCGGCACCTCTAAGAGTCACATTAGTTGACTCTCTCCAGCCCCTAATCATAATTTCGCCATCCAAATGATCTAAAGCCACAACCACCCTTTCACTCCCAACTTCCTCCAGAATAATCTTGAAGGCGTTTATGTCTCTAAATCCAAGCGAGCCCACTACGATTCTTGCGGCGCCTGAATTAATTAATCGGCGTGCTAGATTTATACTTCTTATTCCACCTCCAACCTGCACTGGGACTCTTACTGACCGGATTATTCTAAGTATGATGTTTGTATTTTCACCCATTCCTAAGGCTGCATCCAAATCCACAATATGAATCAATGGTGCACCCTCTGACTCCCATTTCTCCGCAAGGGTTACTGGATCGCCAAGATGCATGTACGACTTTGCTAGTTTAGGGTCCCCCCTCAATAACCTAACAACTTCACCACTCATTATATCAACAGTCGGTATCACAAGCAAACGTTTTTTCTCCTCTAATCGTTTAGCATTTAACAATCTTCATGAAATTATTAATCATCTGCTCACCAGGTTTCCCAGACTTTTCCGGATGAAACTGAACACCAAAAATATTCTTATGTGCTATAACGGATGCGAACCTAACGCTATACTCGGTCTCGGCGGCAATTACATCCTTGTTTACTGGGACAACATGGTAGCTGTGAGCAAAGTAGAAGTAATCTTCACGGCTTATACCGTTAAGGATGTCAATTGGCTTAATCACCTCTAAAGTATTCCAACCCATATGCGGTATTCTAACGCCCTTAGGTAACCTAACAACTCTGCCGCCTAAAACGCTTAACCCTACCCCTGAGCTTTCATCGCTAGTCTCAAAGAGCAGTTGCATCCCTAAGCAGACGCCTAAAACAGGTATGCCCTCCAAAATTAATTCCAGCAGTTCGCTTCTGATACTCTTTATATTTTCAGCTCCAGCCCTAAAATTACCCACGCCTGGAAGAACTAACGCATCCAATCCCATGAGGTCCTGCCTATCTAAGCTTACTGTCACATTAAAACCAGCTTTCTCAAGAGAGCGCTTTATGCTGAAGATGTTTCCAACACCATAGTTTATTATTGCGGCTTTAGGCATTATAGGACCCCCTTAGAGCTCGGCGCTCCAGCTCTTAGCGGATCTATTGAAACCGCTTGTCTCAGCGATAATGCTAGAGCCTTGAATGCAGCCTCAACCTTGTGGTGATCGTTTAAGCCATATTGAACCCAAACATGTACATTTGCTCTAAGCGAGGTCGCAAAAGTCTCTAGGAAGTGATATACGTCCTCGCAGGGCATATCCTCAATGCGCTTTCCCTCAAGTTTCAAGTCGATCTTTGGATAAGGTCTGTTTGATAGGTCTATTGCTGCAAAGGCTAGTGAGCAGTCCATTGGAACTATGGCATATCCGAACCTTCTTATGCCAACTATTTCGCCAAGCGCCTTCCTTATGGCTTCACCAAGACAGATTGCTACGTCTTCGATAATATGATGGCTTAGGTCGCCTGAAGCCTCAATAAGTATGTCAAGTAGGCTATGGGCTGCCAGAGATCGAAGCATATGATCTAGAAATGATATGCCCGTGTGAACTTCCCCTAAACCGGAGCCATCGAGTTTAACTCTAACCTTAACCTCCGTCTCAGACGTCCTTCTATAATGCTCTGCCTCCCTCATATCTTCCCACTCCTAGCTGCCTCGATCACATCTGGGACATCATTAACAGACGGTAAAATGAGGTCGCATTCAAACTTAATGAACTCATTTATAACCCTCTCCTTCATGCTTGTATGCTCATATACTCCAGCGAATAGGAAATCTGGATCCAACTTTCTAGCCTCTTTAACCATTATGGCGTCCTCCATTGAGTCGCCAACGTAGAGCGTAAACCTAAATGGTTCCAAGTTTTCAGCGGACTTAAAGAGCGAGAATGGATTAGGCTTTTTAAGACTAACCTTCAGGCCTCCTTTCAAGTATTCGCTTTCGATATTCTCAACGTAATCTAGGAATATTTGGGCTTTAGGGTTAAACCAATCCAAGATTTCGCGGAGAGTGTACCTTGCAGATTTGAATCTGCTTCCTGAGGCTATGCCGAATCTGGCTCCCCCAAAGAGTGAGGATAAGCGATTTAGTGTTTCGTGCTTAATTATTGGTCTACCATTCTCTATCATGCCGCGCCCACCCCAAATTTCAGGTTTAACACCGTATATTTCCTCAAATAATCTTGGCCCGCAGAATATCTCCTCAAAGACAGTTGGGATTACACTCTCACCAACTTTTGCAGAACCGTAAAGGAAGTCTCTTAAAAGATCATAAAATTCCTTTGAAACCTTTCCCGAAGCAAGTATAATTCTATCAACAGAATGTATGCCAGTTGCATCAAGAAGGCTTGCGAACTCCCTAAGTTTAGCCAACAAGTTTTCCGGAGAATCGATGATAATTTCACTTGCATTCATCCGGTTTCCCTCTTTTATTGCCAATAACCGCTTGGCTGCGCTCTTTTCGCTCATAAGTTTTCCTATCGTCTCGCCAAGTCTTTTATGGGCGGCTTCCGGCAGCTCAGACAGGAGGAACATTAAAGCTCCATAAACTGTATCCCAGTCGTTATTAAATCCACCGCTCCTCCTGAAAAGGAATATTATTTCGTCGGAAATCAGTTTTTCAGGAATTTTACAGCCTGTTAATCGCTCAAATATTTGGGCAACAGCCTTTGAAATGGCTATATTATAGGAATCTTTAATGTCTATTAGCACGCCGTCACAGTCGAATATAGCAGCGTCGATTTTCCCGACATCCCTAATCCTATCTTTATTAATGTATGCTCTTCCAGCTTCAAGATCTAATGTAACATACCTTTCAAGCATCCTCATCTAAAACCTCCCTTAACATGGTTATAAAGCGATTCATCATCGGATCCGGGGCAACAGTTACCCTCAAGCAATTCCTAAACTTCAGTACGGATCCAACTTCTCTTATAATAATTCCTCTCTCCAGTAGGGCTCTATAAACGGATGTTGAATCTCTATTAACCTGGAATAGCACAAAGTTTGTTTCGGATGGAAATGCTCTTACTCCTCTTATTCCGTTTAGAGCATCAATCAACTTGGATCTTTCAATCTTAAGCTCGCTTACTAATTCTCTTATGTACTCCATTTTCTCCAGCATTTTAACAGCGGCTTTAAGCGCCGTCACAGAGACCATGTACGGCATCTGGAATCTCTCGTTAATGATTTTAGCCAGCCTATTATTTGCAACCGCATAGCCAACCCTCAAACCCGCCAAGCCAAAAACTTTAGAAAACGTTCTAAACACTATTAGGTTTTCAAGATCGCTAGCCGCGTCTAGTAGGGTTGCTGCTGCGAAGTCGGCGTAGGCTTCATCCACCGCTACAAGTCCATTAAAGTTCTCAGCTAAGCGTAAAATTTCTTCCCGTCCCAGCTGATTTGCGGTTGGATTATTCGGTGAACAGAGGAAGATAACCTTGGTTCTAGGCGATATTGATGATAACATTTTGTCAACGTCGAGTGAGAAATCGCATCTGAGGGGGATTCTCCTATAAAATGCGCCTTGGATTCTCACGCTCCGCTCATAAATTGCGAATGTAGGCTCAATTGATAGGGCTTCATCTCCGCTTCTAAGGAATATCCTTGACGTGAGGTCAATGAGCTGGTCGCTTCCAGTGCCAATTACGACATTATCCGGTGGGATATCGTGGCTTTTACCTATGGCCTCCCTAAGCTCTTTAAATTCATCACGCGGATATACTCTCGGGTCAACCTCCTCTATAACCTGCCTCAATATACTTCTAATAAAATCTAGAGGCACAAAGAAATTTTCATTCGAGTTAAGTTTCAAAATCTCCGATTCTTCTTTTCCTACTTTTAACGCTAAGCCCCTAATAGTCTCGCCAACGTCATACACGCTTAAATCTTGGGCTTCGGAAATCACATTCTCGATTATCTTTTTTCCACCCAATCTTTAGTCCTCCCCTCTATTGCCAACGCATGGTTTAATAATCCCTCGCTCTCGGCCAGAACCTTAGCACAGGTGGAAAGTTCTTTTAGGGCATTGTTTGTGCACTCAGCGATATTTAAGCATCTAATAAAGTCTAATACTGATAGGGATTGGTAAGCATGGCCGAATCCACCTGTTGGGAGTATATGGTTTGTTCCAAGACAGTAGTCGCTCAGTGATACTGGCGTTTCACTACCGACTAATATCATTCCGGCCGAAAATATTTTCTCAGATATTTCACGGGCTCCATCAGCAATTACCTCCAGATGCTCCGGTGCAAACTCATTTACGAAGTTTATGGCTTCATCTAAGCTTTCGGCGACGAGTATCAAGCTATTACTCTCGAGAGCATCTTTAACGACCCCTCTGTTGGGAACCCGCCTTATTAGGTGCAAAATGTTTTCGAGCACTTTTTCAGCCACTTGCATAGATAGTGTCACTAAAACTGCTATGCTATCTACTCCATGCTCAGCCTGCGAGATCATGTCTAACGCAATGTAATACGGGTTAGCAGTTTCATCGGCTAGAACCATTATCTCGCTCGGTCCAGCTGGATGGTCAATTGGAACGTCACGTGAGACAATGTTCTTAGCCGCTAAAACATATCGATTCCCTGGTCCAATAATTTTTTCAACAGGCTTTATCGACTTAGTTCCGTATGCTAGGGCCGCTATAGCTTGCGCCCCACCTACCCTATAAAACTCATTTACACCGCATATATCTGCGGCGACAAGGGTTAATGGGTCGACTTCACCATCTTTACGTGGCGGTGAGCAGATAACTATTCGAGGAACCCCCGCGACTTTTGCTGGCACAGTAGTCATTACTACTGTACTTGGGTATGATGCTCCGCCTCCAGGCACATAGCATCCGACGCTTCTAATCGGCCGGTATTCTCTACGTATTCTCACGCCAAGCTTATCTTCATACTCGAATCGTATTCGAGCTAGAATTTCCCCCTCAAATCTCTCAACTCTATCCTTTAAGAATTTTATCGCTGAAATTTGCTTCTCATCAACCCTAGAGTAGGCTTCCTTCATCTCCCCTCGGCTAACCCTTAACTTTTCAGTTGGAAGATTAACTCCATCAAACTTTGCAGTTAAATCTATTAGTGCTAAGTCTCCTCGTCTCTTAACGTCCTCGATTATGCCCTCAACATACCTAAGTAGCTCAAAGTCTAGGCCTCTCTTTCTAGGCCACCTATTCATGAGAATGGAATCTCGCATGTCGCTTAGCATAAGAATCTTTAACGGCAAAATTTAAGCCCCCTCAGAATTTCTTTCACTCAGAGTTATCTCTTCTAGCGGAAGGACCTGTCTCGGTTCGTATACTACTAATCCCTGAGCGAGCCTCCTTAAGATTGGGAGTATCTCTAGAAATTGATCCTTATCTATCACAGTATTCACCGAATACCAGTTTTCATCCGAGAGCGGCGCTATAGTTGGCTTCTTAAGCGCGGGCAGCTTCTCCAGTAATATGGAAAGATTATTTTTATGCACGTTCACAAATATGTGCAGCTTCTTCCTTCCATCAATAACACCCTTCAGGAGAGTTAACACGTCATATATTTTCTCGCGCTTCTCAGAGTCTCTAAGCGAGTTCTTGTTGGCTATGAGTATTGCTGTCGACTCCATTATGACTTCAATGGGCTTTAGATTATTCTGATCCAAAGATTCACCGGTCTCCATAACGTCAACTATCGCGTCAGCATTTTCCGGAGGCTTAGCCTCCGTAGCCCCAAAAGAGAGATATATTACAACTCTAGGGTTATTACCCTTCTTCCACCAAGGCGTTATGATCACCGGCTCACTCTCACCGTAAAGTTCTTTATACATTGGGTTTCTCATGATGTGCTCGGCTGTAATGTTCAGGTACTCTGTTGATATCCTGAGCACTTTATCCTCACGGTTGAACTTCTCCAGCAGATCCGTTAGATTGTTTACATCCACCCAGGATTTAGGTACCGCTAAAACGATTCTAACCCTTGCATATTCGAGATTTAATAGAACCTCCACGTTGGCGTGCGTCTCACGGAGCCAATCGAGTCCAGTTATGCCTATATCATGCAGCCCCTCACTTACGAATAATGGTATCTCCTGAGGTCTAAGAACTTTGAGTTCAATTTTTGGGTCATTTATTGTAGGCCTGTAGGCTCGTTCGCCGCCAGAAATAATGTAGCCTGCTCTCTCAAGGATCCTTAATGTTCCCTCTGCCAGGTGCCCCTTCGGTATGACGAAACCTACCTTACTCATGTGGGACCACCAACTAACCAAACATAGTTAGGTTTACAACTGCAATTGATGAGAATTGAGAGTCCTTGCAAATTTAAACTGACTAAATAATTTTTGATGGGAGTATTTTTTCTCCCTAAAAGCATGATAAACGCGTCAGCAATGAACTGAACCGCCTCTTATGAACGTAATCCCTCAGCAAACCTCACACCACAAAGAATAGGCTATACTCTCACAATATAAATCTTTTCTTTTCACCTAGCGTATAAATCCGCTGTTTTCATGTTTTCTGTCTCTTCCTGTATATTACGCCGAATCCCTTGACGCCTTGGAAGCTTGTTCCAAGAATGAGGCTTGTTGATGTGATACCTATATTTGGGACCACTGCTATTACCTCGCCGTAATTTCGCTCTATATAATCTAATAATTCTCCAAGATTTGACAGCTCATTCTCGAAATTGTCTATTGGAAGGTAGCATATACCCCATGCTTCCCCATCATATTTTATATGCCCCTGTGATCGAGGTACTTGTTTGAAAACTTTTTCTCCAATATCTCTCTGATAGAGACGGTTTATGGCCTCCTCTCTACTTAAGCCCTCCTTTACAAGTCTACTTATTTCTTTATCTACTATACTTCTATTTCCGTATACGCGTGTATATAACTCATACAACTCAGAAAGTTTGTCTTCAGTCATGCCTTCCTCAAGTATTATAGTTAGAGAGAATATGTTTAAAGGTTTTTATGTTCCAATCAGGTTCCTCAGCCTTTTTACGACTTAATTCCTAGTTTATAAGCGTGAATTAACTGAATGTTTTACTTCAATTCCTAGATTTCCTGTATCTGAATCTCTATTCTCCCATCAGATACTTGTCCAATTAACAGCTGACCGCTTCTAAGAGGCTGCCAATTTTCTTCGCTATTTGTTCTTTCTGAGGCTACTATCAGCCTTTCTGAGTCGGCGATATACGCCATCCGCATTGCTGGCTGATCCTTGTAGCACAGAGATTTCGCCCCACCATCTAGGGTTTCATCATATTTGCAATATGCATACAGCTTTTCTCCATCGCTAAGAATAATATTTAAACCAATGTAGGGTCTATCTCTATCAGGATACTTTTCTCTGCTACTGAGCCAAACATCCAAAAGATCTCTCTGAAATTTCTTTAATGCTTCCGCCAGGCTTCTACCCTCACTAATCTCTTTAATTACATACCAGAAGTAAACCTCGCTATCATTAACCCCCCTTATCTTTAGCCGCCAATCACCTAGTAGCTGGGCAACCTCGTCCGGAATCGTTATTACACCATTGTGAGCGAACAAATATCTTCCATATCCAAAGGGCTGCGAATTATCGGTTGAAATAAGCCTTTCCCTTGGTAAACCCCTCGGATTACTCGCTCTTCTCACATGGGCAACCACAACATTAGATTTAATGCTTTCCACAACAGACTTAAACCGTTCATACTCCATGTAAACTGGTTTCTCACTCTTAATCAAAGTGAGAGAATCATTAGTATAGAAGCCTATCCCCCACCCGTCACCCTGCAACCTTAATTGGTCAACCTTACTCTGAGCGAAAAGCGAGCATGGATCATTAAGCAGATACCTTGATGCGCATGATGGGTGAAGAGATATAATGCCAAGTAGCCTACACATACCACATCACTGAAAAATCTCATAAATAGAACAAACCCAAATATTTTTCCATGTTAGGCGAGAAAGGCATCCGCTTAAGTAGCCCACTACTCTATGCATATTCCAAAATTGGGGAAATTGCTCTATAGCAATAAAACCAGCAGCAGTTATTAAATTACAGAAAAATTTCGCCACCTATAAAAATAAGATTGAGAGAGATTTCACCTTCTCTTCTCGAATAAACTAAGAGGGGGAGGGGTAGGTTTCTAATAAACGTGGAAATTCCATTTAAAATTAAATAAAAAGTCCATTTTATCAGAATTCTTCATAATAAAAATATAGTTACGGTTTTTAAATTAACATTGAAAATTAGTTGCTCCACATATCCATAGCCCGTCAATTTGGCACAAGCTTAGTTTCGACTAATAAAAGTGAAGTATTTCCTTAACCAAGCTTAAGGATAAAACAAAAATGTATCTCTAAAAATGCCGTTTCTTCACGAGATTTTTAATAGTTCTCAGTAAATTTGATGGTTTAATAAGTCTTAACCAAAATGTTAGATCCCATTTTTTTATTTTAGCAATAATCTAATAAGTGTATCAATTTTAGTAGCCGTGCATTTGACATACTTTATCTTTCCCAAAAGTATAAAACCCTTTAAAGGAAAATTACTTGGATTATAGGAGGATATATTTATGGACTGCCTCAAGCCTTATAGTCATATTCGCGGAGCCAATTATCTTCCGCCCTCCTTCGTTCACTTTGAGTTGAATGATCAAGCAACACTTGATAGGGAAATGAGCTATGCAGAGAGATTAGGCTTAAACAGCGTTCGGGTTTATCTCCATTATGAGGGCTGGAAAAACAATCCTACAGCCTATTTAAAGAAAGTTAAGGAGTTCATGCATTTAGCTAATAATCATGGCATTACTGTTATGTTCGTGGTTTGGGATAGCTCTAGATTCTTTAAATGGACATATAGCGAGTCTGAGAAAAAATGGATTTATACGCCAGACACCTTATACAGTCTGGAATCTAGTTTCTGGCCAGAGGGTGAAGAATACGTTCAATCTATTGTTGAGAATCTATCTTGTGAACCCAATCTTTTAATGTGGGATATGATGAATGAACCTCTATGCCCAATACTTCTGCATATGGATCCAGATTCTCAGGAATGCAAAGATATGATACAGAAGATGTGGGGGTTTGTGCGCCACTTCTGCAAATTAATGAAAGAACTTGATAAAAAGCATCCAGTCACTGTTGGTGCAACAAAATCTAGAATCTGGAACTTATCAGAAGTACGGGAAATTGGGGCGGACATCGATGTAATCAGCATTCACGACTACAGTCCTGATAGGGCCACATTACGTGAGAATATAAATGAAGGCATAAATCTCGCCCAAGAATTTCAAAAACCTCTACTAATCTCTGAAATAGGCTGTTTATGCCGCGCTAACCCCTATGATATGGCATTAGAAATCTGCCAGGAATACGGAATCGGTTGGTATCTATGGGAGCTAATAATTAGAGGTTACTGGGCTGATGTCCATGGCATAGTATACCCGGATGGAACAGTAAGGGATCCAAGCATTGTTGCAGCTATACGCGGGTTCTTCCGAAAAAGAACAGGTGATATTGTTAAACCTAAAGTTGACAGAGAATATCATGCTTCACTTGATATTCTTGCTGGTAAGAAATGGCTTAGCAATACGAACGCTGACTATAAAGAGGGATTAAGAATACTAGAGCGAATAGCTAACCACTTGGAGGCATGCGAGCTCGTACCTATGAATGATCCACCAACTAGAAGAGTTATATTATTAAGTGAAGAAACGCCTGAAAATAGGGCTGAGCTTTGCCGTTTACTTGTTATATGGAGTGAAATATTAAGCCAACACTGCCAACCATTACCATCTGAGACTCCGTTAAAGAACCCAGCATATCACTGGTTGAGAGAATAATATCAATTATTGATGGTGTTGCACCAAAAGAAGCCGGAAACAAAAATAAAAAACATGATAGCTTTCGGAATGTAAAGGAAAAGTTTGACACTAAGGATAACGGATATGAATCTGAAAGAAGAGTATTTAAAAGCGCTTTATAAAATCACAAACCAGAATAGTCTTAACATAATCCTAAATCTAAAAAAGCCAAAACAAGCTTTATTCAAGAAAATAAACTTAAAGAATGGTGGGCCCGGCCGGACTTGAACCGGCGACCAACAGGTTATGAGCCTGCCGCTCTAACCTAGCTGAGCTACGGGCCCCATGTTCGTTACAATTAATATTGTTAAAAGCTTACTTAAGATTTTTTCTTTTCCAGTTAAAGATAAACTTAAATCTCTAAGTTTTCTCCAGCGAAAGTTTTTGGGCTTCATTTATATGTTTTTGCAAAAACTCTGATAAGATATCACTCCTTTATTCTATAAAAACAAGATTTTAACTCCTTTTGAGGGTAGATGAGGCTGAATTATTAAAAAGCAAGTAATCGAGTGTATGATTATGTCTCTACCACCATGCCAATAGTGTTAGTAATCTAGTTCAATAACGTTTTCAAGAATCTTTTCATCAAGTTTTGCTTGTTTAAAGGATGGCTAAAACGATGATGAACAGCAAAATTTAAGTTATGAAAGGGCCAAGAAGGTTACTTAAACATGTTGGTAGGCGAAATACGGATTGTGGAGAATTAGCGATAAAGAGTATTTTGAGGCTCCAGGAGTTGCTGTGATAGTCTTTCAGAATTTCTATCCAGAGGGGAAGCAGGGTGGTATAGAAATAATTCAGCATGGCGAGAGAGTCGCAACTAATGGGGATTTAAGGCTTGAACCGGCACCTGGACAGTGGGCTGAACTGCCTAAATTTTTAGGGCGAGAGGTCAACTTAGAGGAAAAAACAATTAGGGTTTTAATGTTCTATCAGAAAGAAGATATAAATTATGCGATTAATGTTAGCGCTGAAGATGACTCAATTATTATTACCGTTAATTTAGATAAACCTTTAGAAGAAAGATTATATGGAAAAATCGGGTTGAATCTTGAAATATTTCCAGCGGCATACTTTGGTAAAACCTATCATTTAGGAGAAAAATTTGGAATTTTTCCAAGACAGGCTAATGGGCCCATGATTATGGATTCAGAAGGGGAGTTAAAGCCGGCTCCGCTTGCCTCTGGAAAGAAATTAGTTATAGCCCCGGAAGATCCATTACGTAAAATCATTATTGAGCGACTTGATGGCGATGAACTACACCTCATAGACGGGAGGAACACGGCTCAGAACGGTTGGTTTGTTGTTAGATCTTTATTGCAGCCAGGCAAGACGCGTGAAGTCGTTAAATGGAAGATAACAATCAACAGCGTTCCGGAGTGGAGACGTAAGCCCGTTATTGGAATATCGCAGGTTGGTTACCATCCGCGCCAGGCAAAAAAGGCTGTAATAGAGATCGACCCTAGGGTAGGGGAGATTGAAGAGGCTACGCTCCTCAAAATAGATCCGGAGAAGGGCATTGTTAAGGTTTATTCCTCCCGCCCAGAGAGATGGGGAAGGTTTCTACATTACAACTACGCTATCTTTGATTTTACACATATATGCGAACCAGGCATGTATATCGTCCGCTACGGTTCCGAGGAAACTCCACCGTTTCCCATATCGCCCAACGTCTACAAAGATGCTTGGCGCCCGACTCTCGAAACTTATTTCCCCGTTCAGATGTGCCACGTAAGAGTTAAAGATTGCTACCGCGTATGGCATGGAGCCTGCCATTTGGATGATGCCCTTCAGGCCCCACCTGGGCACGTGCATTTTGATGGCTACATTCAAGGTTCAGAGACGGAGACACCTTACTTAGCTGACCAGCATGTACCATACCTGGATAGAGGCGGGTGGCATGATGCAGGAGATTATGATTTAGCAACTGGCTCTCAAGCTCAAACAACTCTACTACTGGCTTTGGCATACGAGGAATTTAATGTAAATACTGATCAAACAACTGTGAAGAAGGATGAACGTTTAGTCATTCTTCATGCACCTGATGGAATACCCGATATTGTACAACAAATAGCCCATGGAGTTGAATATCTGCTTTCGGGTTACCGTGCTGCAGGACACAGCTTCTCAGGCGTAATTGAGCGTAGCCTAGAGCAATATGTGCATTTAGGGGATGCTGCAACAATAACAGATAACAGAGTATATGATCCATCGCTTGCTCCTGACCAGATTTCAGATGGGAGATCGGGGCTTTTAGATGATAGGTGGGTGTTCACAAGCCGGGATACATCGCTTGAGTATAAAGTCGCGGCGACTCTTGCCGCCGCCAGCAGAGCTTTACGTGGATACGAAGATGAACTATCACGCGAGTCGCTGGAAACAGCCATTAAAATATGGGATTATGAACAAGCACATCCAGCGGCTAATCAGCCAAGCGCCTATGTGCCAAGAGACCCGGAGACCCAGGAAATTTTGGCAGCAGTTGAGTTGCTCATAACTACTCGTGAAGAACGCTTCCGCCAACATATAATCAGAATGCTACCGGTGATAAAAAAGAAAATCAGTCAAGTTGGCTGGGCCATTGCACGGGTGCTTCCCTATATAGAGGATGAAGACTTCAAGAGAACCTTTAAGGAGAAGATTGCGGAATATCAAAAAGAAGTTTCACGCCATCTTTCTGAAAATCCGTATCACGTACTTTTTAGGCCGATGATATGGGGGATCGGGTGGGATGCACTCTATTTCGCTGCTGGGCAATATTATATTCACAAGGCCTTTCCAGAACTCGTCGATGAAGAAAACATTATGTCAGTTGTCAACTATATACATGGATGCCACCCAGCATCCGATCTTTCACTAGTATCCGGTGTTGGCGCCCGCTCTTTAACAGTAGCGTACGGATTTAACAGGGCAGATTGGTCCTACATCCCGGGTGCAGTAGCCTCTGGAACAGCCTTAATCCGACCTGAATTTCCAGAACTTAAAGATAACTTTCCATTCATATGGCAGCAAAGCGAGAATGTAATAGGTGGAAGCGCCGCATACATCTTTTGCGCGCTAGCAGCTGACAAAATACTGGATAATACTTCCAAAAATATTCTCGCTAATAGCTTTCAAAAGCATTAAAGATGCTGTTTATATCATTTTAACATGCTTAAATTTCTCACGGCTTATTCTTCATATAAACACCCCGGTTTTCTTTCAACGTTTCATGTCTTATGACTTCAGCAGCTTCCGACGAATACTCAAAAGTTGTACCTCTATTAAAAGAGGCGGAGAACTTTAATATTTTAAGGGGGCATAATCAAATTAAGCCCTTTAATTTTTTTGTAAGTGTGCTATATTTCTCGTTATTAATGTGTAACCTTCTGTTAACGCAATTGCTCCAATAATAGCGTCTCTTACGCCCATTGACTGCACTTTTGTCTCTAATTCAGCATGGATTTGTCCCGCTTTTTCAGCCGATTTTAGGCTCATGTTTAGGGTGACCATTCTCTCCAGCAGTTTTTTTAAGGCTTCTAGATTCTGCAACTTTTTCTTAGATTTATAAGCTCCATAGTATAATTCAAAAGCGTTAATAATCGTTGTTGAAAGCGTTAGTTCCCTTCTCTCCAACTCAGCTATAAAAGTAACGGTTTTCTCCAAGCACCTCAGCATATCTACAAGTATGTACGTGTCAATTACCATATATTACCCGATACTTTCCACTTCTTCCAAACCTCTGTAAGAGAGGTCTTAATTTCGTCCCACTCTTCATCAAACATATCTCAAGAGCCAGCTAAATCCGTTATTACTACATTTTTCCTTTTTAAGTTCAAAATGTATTGCATTGTCTCATCAAACGAGATGGGACGTTTTAACTTCATTTGAAGTTCGCCAGCAACCTCTGAAAGCCTATCATAAGTCTCCTTACTTACTTGAGGGTTTTTGTTTTGGTCACTTTAACCACCAAGTAGCAAAAGTAGTCAAACACATTAAATGTTTGCTCTATCTTTTTATAATAAATGAATATAAATGAACAAGTTGTCATTTAAATGTGGCTTCCACATATTCTCTTAGCTCCTGGGCTAGTTTTTCGCTTAAAATTTTAACTGATATCTCATGGTTAGAAAAGAGCGATGGATCATTCCAGTCGTGTGACCCTATATAAATTATCTTATCGTCGATTATGACCAGTTTTAGATGATCAGTGTCTGGTTCATCATCTAATTTAACGGAAACGTTGTTAGAGAAGAGATAGTCACGCGTCCACAAATTATCATCTAGGAAACCAGAATAAGTCCTATATTCAATTATTACTTTTACGTTAACGCCTCTTCTTTTAGCATATATGAGCTCTTCAATCAAGTCGTTTGCCCAATCAGGTGGGGTATAATATTTATCATAAATCATTGAATACATAGCTATTAGGATGGACTTATTAGCCCTCTGAAGATCAGCCCTTACTGAGTAATAGTAGGCTTGATCAGCTAAAATGTAAACCCTATAATTAAGTAATTTCTCCAGATCCCTTATTTCAGCGTTTAGCTGTTCAATTGTAACGTTTAACTCCTCAACTTTGGATAGTAATTCCATGATTTTATCGTTCTCAATATCTGAGAAGCCGTAGCTACCGACCGCAAACACTCTAAAAGTTTGATTCTTCTCTAACACGTGAGAAAACTCGAAGCTCTTCGTTTCGTTAAATGCAAGGTTTTCAATCGTCCTAACTTGATAGTTATATAAGGAACCATTAGCATTAAATATAAACAAAATCACGTAAACTTTGTCCATTAATTCACCGCTTATATTTGTTATATCCCCAAGAATACTGCTGCGATCATAGTCACTTTTAACTTCAAGGTTGTTTATCTTTAACCCATTAAAAACTAATCCAGCATTAGTTAGAATCGTATAGTTTATGTATAATTCTTGACGCGACTGATTCAATTTATTTAATTCATGATTTAGAAGTTCTATCTGGGACTCGTAGTACGTTATATTCCCCTGCAACCATTCCTCCAATCTGCTGAGCAGAGTTTTGTTTCCATCCAACCATGCTTGAAGCATATCCTTCTGCGCTTGAAATATGCTATTCTGAGATTGAAGACTTATTATTAAAGCGTCCTTATCCCTTATTACCATTGTATAATGCACTACCACTCCAAATAAGCCAGCTGCAAGAATTACACATATTACTCCGAAGATTATAGCAACCCTACCTTTATCCACGCATTTAACCTCCATTCACTTATTGTATTAAAATTAACTAGCAAGACGCTAATAAGCTGCTACATAAATACCCCTAATGAATTTTTCGATCCAACAAAATCTTGGTTAAACTTTAAATATCTCAAAAGATATTCAAAATAATGGCGCCGCCACAATAAGAATTAAACCGAACGAGCCGCCGTTCACGCGCTCTTTAGGATGCGTGGACGAGAGCTCAGTTCGGTAGAGCAGCGGGCTCTAGGGGGCATGCAGCGCCTAGGAGGCTGAAGCTGTTAACCCGTTGGTCGACGGTTCGAGTCCGTCCGGCGGCGCCACATAAAACTTAAATGGACCGTAGACTCCCTATTTTCCTCTTCCTAAACACCTTATAACCATCAACTTCACAGATGTACTTGAAGCTCTGCATAAAATCGCTAAGCGCTTATCTATCCATTTTTTCAGTCAATTAATACCTTTCAGAAAAAAAGGAAAGTGAGGTTTGTAGAAGGAATGCGCCAGCATGTAGTGATGTCTCTATTTGATGTTAACTTCAAATTTTAAGGAGTTCGTCATTAAAGTCCCAGAATCTTGGGATTGACTGTAGTCTTTACGTTGCATACTCTTGAACACATGAGACAAAGAGACATTAGCAGAGATGTCTCTCCCAAACTTATTAGGGCTCAGTGCACATGTTAATAGGAAATATAAAAATAAAATCTAAGCAAATATTTTTTACAACTTTATTACTCGTAGAAATAAGGTTTTAATTCCTCCTCTTCACAAGTAACAGTAATTAATTCCTTTTTATTTATTTCCTCCCAAAATTCCAAGTGGTTAGATAGCAAAGATATATGTATTTAGCGGGAGACATCTCTACTGGGCTGTCGTTCGAGTCCGTACGGCGGCGTCATATCCCATCTGGTGACAACATATTTTCCCGTAAGAATTTGGTGCGGGGGTCTACCAAAATAATTGCTTATCAATACAACCTTATTCTTTCAAGAACAATGAATAATGGTATTGAAAAACTGGATATCAGTGCAACAATCATATACATTGTCCGGAAATTTGTGACTGTTAAAATATAAGCTAACATGTAGCCACCTATAAAGCTTCCAATATTAGTCGCTATAGTGTACAGGCTTAGTGCAAAACCTCTTTCTTTATCTTCCACTAACTCTGTAATATATGCTATACTTACTACGTAGAGTCCTCCAAATGTCAACCCATGAAGAAGCTGAACACTTATAGCGTAAAATGGGGTTGTCGAAACCCCTGTTAGGAGAAAACGTGCAGGATAAGCTGCCAAGCATGCTATAATCACTTTTTTACGACCAATTTTGTCGGAGAGGAAACCAAAATACGTCATTGCAGGTATTTCGGCTATAGGTGTGATTGAAAATGCTAGATACGATGCGAATAAGGAAGCTTCTAAGTCCTTTGTCATGAATAATGGAAGAAACGTGTAATATGCTGGGTTTCCTATGGAAGCCGTGAAGACTGATAACAGGAGCGAATAAAGCTTACTATTCGCTAAAACTTTTGTAGGAAAACTTATTTTTACATAATCCTTTCTAAACCCTTTAAACCCTATTTGTTTAACTCCCCCATAAATGTAGAGAAAAGCGGAAGCGCAGAAAAAGATAGATGTTATAATGAAGAGACGAGAATAACCAAAAGAATCTAGTATATAGCCCCCAAGTACAGTGCCTATAATCCAACCTACAGCGCCTGAGGTTCTAAATTTCCCAAAGAAAGTACCTTTGTGGTCAGATATGTAATCCATTGCTATAGTGCCGCTGAGAGTAGCGTAAGGAGAGATAAAAGACATATATAATGTATGTAACAAAATGAACTCGACGAATGAATCGGCTGAAAGATAAGCCATTAAAACAAGTGATATAACCAGTCCTATGCTACCTTGTAGCATTTCCCTGTCAGCTACAGCGTCCGAATACAACCCTAGCATGACGGTTGACAACAAAGATGCTAAAGTAGCCACTGAGGCCACTAGCCCTATCTCAAGTTCCGATAAGCCTCTGTAAACCATGTAAAGCGAGAAAGATGGAAATATCATGCCTGAAGCTAAATAAAGTAGCAAGGTGGCGATCCATAGTCTCTGGAATACTGTTCTCATTTGAGTCGCCTTGCGCTTATTTTTATGCTTTTAGGTGCCCATATAAACCTTGAAACGATTAGTGACAAAGTTTTGATAAGCCTTTTTAGGGTTAAGGTTTCTGTTAATGATAAAGGTAAGATAGCATTTGCGGCTTTATGTAAAGTTTAAGGCCACCATTTGATGCCCTTCCAGTTTTGGTAGTGTGAATTCTACGCGGTTATTATTTACTTTGAAATCTAACGGATCTTCTTCTGGAACACACGTCACTTCTTCGACTCTTTTAGGAATTCTCACTGAAATCCTAAGATTAAATAGTGGGATAACGTCCTCAATTATATCGAAATCTTGACCTCTACGTTCTGGTATATAATGCAGTAAATGCAACACCCAGCGGTTCTCGGCCGTTTGTTCATTTAAAGTTACTAGAGTCGTTGAGGGAGCTTCAGCACGTACTAGAGGTTCTGGAAGTAGCATATCTAGCGCGTTTAGGAATAGTTTCTTGCACCATAATGGCGCATTCTTATAATATTGTGTGAAAATTGGGTGAATGAAGTAGATTATCCGCCCGTTTCGAATAATGCCTGGATAGCCTACTTTTCCAGATGATGGGGTGTGGCGATGCGAGCAGAAATGCTTATACGTTCTATTAAAGTAGGGTACAACAACGTCAGCTAGGACTTGACTATCCTGTTCAAGTTTTACTTCTAATCCCCTCATGTACATTACATGTTCAGTTTCTGGAAGCCCTTTTCCAATTTCTCCTCTAGGAATTATAAAGTCTGGGCTAAAGGGGGCAGGACCCCTCAATTTGACCCCTAACTCTTTCAAAGCGAAATCAGTTTTAGCGTTATTTAAGCCCGACTCATATGAGGCAATGATTGAACCGCCATCAGCTATAAACTTTTCCAGTTTATGGGCTAGGTCTGGGGAGACTGGAATGTTATCTGGTAGTATTAGGACTTTAAATCTTGAGAGGTCGGATGCTGAATCAACTATTTCAAATTGATGGAAACCTTCTTGGAGCATACGTGTGACACCTATTATAGCTGGAGGTAATTGGCTGGAGCTGGCGCTTTCCATGAATTCTTCGGGTGTTAAGACGCCTATTTCGCTTACAGGCCTTGCGTTTTTACACCAAGGTTCCTTCTTTTTGATTTGAGAATAGACTTCTCCAATAAGTTTATAAGTGGTTGGGCAGAGTCTCCCAGAAGGATGTAATTGGTCTCCTATGGAACATTTTGCAGCTAAAGCCAGCATTCTAAAGCATTCAAATTCAAGAGCCCTCTTGTTCTTAAACGAATGAAAATCTCCCCACGAGGTATGGAACTTGCCTGTCATTCCTAAACAGTCAACACCAAGATTACGAGCATATCTTACAGCTATCGGAAAATGCATATATCCCCATCCCCCGCTAGGAAGCGACTCAATCTCGAAATGGGTATAAGCGCTTACCGTGCTTCTTTGCATCGGACCGATATGTCCAGAATTATAGAAGATAGTACAATCTTCATTGAATTGACGGATGAAACTGGTCGTTTCCATTTTAAAGTTATTTATGATTTTCACAGCGTATTTCCATCTTGCCTGCGGATCCGAGGGCTCTAAGCCTTCTGCCTCCATTCCAGCCCTACAGTACTTGCATGAGCAGTCTAGGGGTCGGACAATATCGAGGAATAAACCGTCAACAGGAAATGTCTGCAATATTTCTTTAATGTGCGCTTTAAGGAAATCTTTATACGGTGAATTTACACATAGATTTCGATAAAAGCCTGGTTCATATAATTTTGTGCCAGTTGGGTATCCATGTTCATCTAACACTAGCCATTCTGGATGCTCATTCGCAGTGTAATGATCCCATTGCACTGTAGTGTATATGGGTACTCTAATATCTCTCTCGTGGCAAGCTTCAATCTGTTCTTTCAAAAGATTCCTTGCGAGATGAGGGTGGCGCCTTTCAGGGAAAAGCTTTGTGTCAAAATATATCCAACCGTGATGGCATCGAGCAAAACAGGTTACTGAATCGACATGCGCTTCTTTTAGGGTGGAGGCAAATTTCTCGGGATCAAAATCCACTCCAACATTGACAATATGCTCACTCGTGTGAAAATCAAGGTGGACTTGACGAAATCTTAACTCAACCTTATCCAATAATAAACCTCCCTTTCTATATTTAAAAATATAACTTATGTAATTTTTCTAATTTTGACGCTAGGCTTTGAAAGGCTTAAATTCTATGCCTTCTTCAATTGGCATTTTCATGAACTGTTTAAAATTCGTGGCCTAAATTTATTTTTAACTTTTATAAAGTATGCCACGTAAGCCAAAAGAAATACGATAAGTAGGTTCAGTAACCGAATTGATGGAGACTCTAGATAAAAGAATTCATCCCTATAATTTCACCCTTCTTTTTGCCTGCAAGATCCCGCAAACTCTCTCAGTCTTTAATCCCTCCTCAATTAATGTTCTATCTCTATCAATTTTTAAATCCAAAAAATTCAAATATTTATTCCATTAAAAGTGATTTTACAAGGGTAATGATACGGAGGGATATTTTGTGTCCATTGGAAGCCGGATTGTTGTATATGCTGGAATACAGATAGGTGAGGTTAGGTCAAACATTTATGGATTTAATATCGAGCATATACCTGGATTGATTTATGGAGCCATTTTCGATGAGGGTAGTCCTCTATCTGACGAGAAGGGTTTCCGCAGAGATGTTATTGAAGCATGCAGGAGAATAAAGGTGCCTATATTAAGGTGGCCGGGTGGAAACTTTGTTTCAGGATATAATTGGTTGGATGGCGTTGGACCTAGGGATGAACGCCCAACAATATATGATCTAGCCTGGGGAGCCAGTGAGTCGAACCGCTTTGGAACAGACGAGTTCATAGAGTTCTGTAAACTAATTGGTGCAGAACCCTTCATAACCGTTAACACTGGCTCCGGAACCGCCGTGGAAGCCGCTAGGTGGGTTGAATACTGCAATCTTAAGGGTAACACATATTACGCTAGGCTGAGGGAGAAGCATGGGCATCCGGAGCCGTATAACGTTAAGTACTGGAGCATAGGAAACGAGATGTGGGGAGACTTCCAAATAGGAAATCTACCCGCTAGAGAATACGCGTGGAAAGCAAGAGACTTCGCCAAGCTCATGAGGAGAGTTGACCCAAATATAAATTTGACAGCCGTAGGCCACAGTCTAAGAGCCAGCCCAGAATGGAACCTCACAGTAATAAAACATTTAGCCGACTTAATAGATAATATTTCAGTTCACCAATACTACTTTAATTTGTTAACCGGTGATGAAGAGAAAGATTATTATCGGATTTTAGCATGCCCCATATATGCCGATGAGGGATTAAAGATTGTAGAGAGCACAATCGAAGTTGCTTCAGCCATTTATAGAGCAAAGGGGTTAGGGGAAGATGTCACTGTTGTACCGCCAAAACCAAGAGAAAGAGAGATAGGAATATCCTTTGATGAATGGAATATTTCAGGCTGCCACACCCTTAAAGATGCATTAGGCATCTGTAGGCTGCTTAACGTCTTCCAAAGGCATGCAAAACATTTGAAAATGGCATGCCTTTTTGCATTAATACATAACCATGAAAATGTTAGGGCGAGAAGGGGGAGGGAAATGTTCCCTTC